>JAAWIE010000045.1 GCA_022796195.1 Lawsonibacter sp.
AGATCACTGTTACCGACAACGTGACCATCTACGTGGTGAAGAACCCCGAGAAGGCTAAGTTTGAGCTGACCCTGACCGTGTATGACGGCGACAAGGCTCCTGTTGTTGCCGCAGACGGCAAAGTGGTAACCGGCACAAAGGGCGAAAGCAAGATGGACGAGGGAGGAAAGACCTTCACGCCCTGGACCTACGAGATCACCGAGGGAGCGAGTGTCCGTGTGCGCGGAAGCGTAGAGCTGAACGAGGGCAACTACGAAATCGGCGAGGACAAGATTCCTGTAAAGGTTGTGACCGTGGGCGGAGAGAAGGAAGCAACCTTCAATATGCCCGCTTCCGCCTTTGCGCTGGACCTGACCGTGGATGAGTCGGAAATGAACGTGGTCTACGAGATTACCATCAACGGCGACATGGAAGCCAGCTGGAAAATGGAAGACACTGACGAAGCCACCCCGCTGAGCAAGGGTACCAACACTGTACCCGAGGGAGCCAAGATCACCATCACCGCAGTGAAGGATGGTCAGGGTATCCTGGTGGATAAGACAGCGTACAAAGCAACTGGAGCAGCTGGGGAAAATAAAGAAGACATCTTGAAGACCATCTATGACGAAACTCCGGTCACTATCGAAGTGAAAAACGCTCCCATCGCGCTCTATTCCGCCGTCAAGGTTGTGAACGAGACTAGTGTAGACGCTGCTGCCGGAGACGTGACCATTGAGAAGACCAGTGATCAGAGAGCGGATAGCGAAAGCGAAGCTGTTTACTGGGTTGCTGCGGGACAGGAAGTCACCCTGAACGCCGAGACTGGCAAATCTTACTTTACCAATGCGGATAAGGGGAAGGAAACTTCGAAGGTAAGCCCCTGGTCTGGGACCAGCCTGACAAAGGCGAGCGGTCAGGTCAAGTTCACCGTCAGCGGGAACGAGACCATCCATATTCTCGAGGGCTACAAGGTTACTGCCAGCGAGGGTATCACGCTGACGCTGGAAAGTGGAGTTACTGAGTCCAAGACCACCGAGACTCTGCCCAATGTGGTATATGTTAAGAAGGGCACCGAGGTGAGTGTGAAGAGCGCGTCCGGCACAAAGGTGACCAAGCTGAACGGCGTCACTGAGTTCGCCTGCATGAGTGACGAGAGCGATAAAGTGGTTTCTGGTGGTAAAGTAACCGTAAATGACGGTGACATTACTCTGAACCTGGCCTATCAGGTCACCTTCGGAGAAGGCGTCGAGGAGGCTTACTGGGCCACCGGGGAGCTGACCGCCGAAGGAAAAGGAAATGTACTGTTCCCGAAGCCGGAGCCTAAGGCTGAAAATAATACCAAGGTAGCTTACGCTTTGAAGGGCGCTTGGATCATGGCCCAGGGCGAAACCGTTGAACCCAAGGTCACCGGCGCTGTGGAGAACTCCGCCAAGAAGGTCGGCGTAAAGAGCACCGTTTTCCAGGTTGGCGAAACTGCCGTGAGCGTTCTGATCAGCGATGCAGAGGCCACCAATGAGACCAGCAAGGAGACTGGTACCTTTGAAAGCGTGCTGGCCAACGCAGTGGACGGCGATGTAATTACTCTGAATAAGGAAGTCAAGCTGGAGAGTCGGATTACTCTGGACAAAAACATCACACTGAACCTGAACGGACACGAGATCGATGGAAGCACTGTTGCACGGGCGATTGATGTTAAGGGTAATGTGAAGATCAAGGACGGAGCAGTCATTGGTAAAACCTCCGAAAATGATCTTGGTACCATTTATGTCTATGATAATGCAACGCTGAACCTGGAGAACGTGAACGTAACCGGTATGGGTTGTATCTTTGTCGGAACATATTATTCCTCAGTGACAACATCGGGCGTTCAGACGGCTACCTTGAACATTACGGGTGGTACTCTGACGACCAGTGCGAAGAGCTTCTCCGACTTTGCAGCCATTTCCACGGGAGGAAATCAACAGAATGGTACACATATCATCACCGCTAAAGGTACTACCATTATTGGCGGAGGTGTGGAAGCCCTTTACCTCCCCGGTGTCGCTGACGTAACTTTGACCGACTGCACTGTGACTGGAGCGAATGGTATCTCGATCAAGTCCGGAGAATTGAACCTCAAGGGTACGACATCTGTTACAGGGACAAGCGAGAATGGAAGCATTACAGACAGTAATCTAAATAACAACGGTTCCAATGAAACCGGAGCGGCGATTTCCATCTTTGGACAGACTCCGACTTACAAGGGCCACATCACCGTAAACATTGATAAGACTGTGACCCTGAAGGGTAATGCAAAGGAAAATGGTAAGACGTACGAGATTGTAATTGCCGGAACCGGAGAAACAGGTGAGAGTTGGAGTGGCCCGCAGCTCTGGATTGACGGAGATAGGGTGACGGGAGGAGAAGCGAATGGTTGGAATATCCGTCAGCTGAAGACAGGAAATAGCGGTAATGGAAACAGCGGAAGCAACGGATCCACCGGTACCGAGAGTGGTGGAGAGAGCGAGGGATAAAATTAGGAAGTAATTCCTCCTGGAGAATCCACTCAATCGCAAACCCCGGGCCCGAAAGGGCCCGGGGCCCTTTTTATCCGCCGGCCTTGAGCAAAGCGACCACCACGTAGGTCTCGCCCGTTTCGTTCATCTGCCCAAACGCACTGTTGAAGTTGGACCAGCTTACCGAGTTCCCCGACCAAGTAATCGTCAGAATATAGCCATTTCCCGTTCCTGCGGCGGACCCGGTGTTCTGGCCTTGTACCAAAATACTCTGCATTCCCTCCACCCCGGCCAGGAAAACGACCAGCGGTTTGTAGGGAAAGGTCAGCGAATTGGGCGCCTTTGCGCCGTTGGTCCCCGTTCCGGTGTAGCTTGTGGTGTAGAGCTGGCAGTTGCCTTTCCCGGCCAGAGTGGTCGTGTGCTTGTTGACCGTGTTTTTCAGCGCATCCAGGGCGGTTTTGTCGGCCTTGCTGGTTTTCAGGCCGTCCACCACCGCCTCCAGGTTTGCCAGAGCCGACGCCGATGCTTTGCTGTTGTTCAGGCTGTCAACCCGCCGGTCTACCGCTTTAACCGCCGCGTCGATTTTCGCGTTATCCGCGTTGAATTCCGTCCGAAGGACCCGGTCCGACGCCGACCATTGGTTCAGGTTGTAGTTGCTGGTGTAGTTGCTTGCCATGTTAGTTTCCTCCTTCAATTTTCTTGAGCCGTGACGGATGAGGCCGCCCTCTAACTAACGCGGGCAAAGCTCAAAAGTGGGACGTTTCCATACATTTAATGGAAGTAAGGGCGCATTGCGCCCTTTTTTTGACACAAAAAAGCGGCCCGCTCCGGAAAGCGGGCCGCCAGCTCAGCTCGATCTGTGTTTATTGCACTTTTACCTTCACCACGCACTTCCGGCAGGGGACAATCTTGCCATCCACGGCAATCCCGGGGGCGTGAGCGTCTCCCGGCCACAGCGCCGCGAACTTGTCTCCAGACAGCAGGATCTCGCTCAGGGGGCCGTGGTAGAACCAGATATCCCCCTCGGGACGCGCCTCCACCTCAGCGGTCATTTCCTCCAGCGGGCCGACCCCTATTTTTTCCGAACCGGAGATCAGGTACTGAATGTCGATGTATTTCCGGTGGGCCTCCGGCGTGTCGTTCTCCAACTTATTCTCGTAGCTCTGGAGCAGGATAAACAGGTTGTCCCCATCCAGCTCATAGCGGCCGTCCTCCATTGTGGAAAAATCCGTATCCCGCAGAAATTCCAACCCCCGCATTACGCCGGGGTGAACGCCCTTGTAGGCGTCCAGGTGTTTTAGAGAATCATAAATCATAGCGGTTCATCCTCCTGTTTTTATTGTATCGGTAGGCCCCTCGCCAATTAAGGGGCGGGATTACTCCTCCACCACGGTAAGGATATCGGTCAGCTGACAGTCCAGCGCCTCGATAATCCGGCCCAAGTTGTAGCCGTCCAGGCGGTAGACCTTGTTTTTGTAATAACTATCAATAATATGATATTGTATACCGGTACGCTTTGCCAGACTGTATCGGCTGATACCTTTAGCATCTATATATTCAGCAAGACAAAACCGAACAACCTTCATCGCTATACCCTCTCTTTAGTATATATCATATGAGAGGGATATATGAGTTGACAACTAACCTTTTATGGTATATTCTTATATCGGTATATGTCAGAAAGAATGTTACTATGACGGACCACCCCTCCAGTCTGTGCAAAATAGACAAATTCCGGGATCTGTTCCATTTGCGCTTGACTTTTCCGCTTCTTTGCGTTACACTTCAACGGTACAAAGCGTCAAAGCAACGGCGCAGGAGAGGACGGTTTCCTATGGCAATTAAATTGAGTATGCTTCTGGTGTTTTTCGGTGTGATGGTGGGCATCGGTCTGTACTGCCGTAAAAACGCCACCGATGTCAACGGCTTTGTGCTGGGCGGACGCTCGGTTGGTCCCTGGCTCACCGCGTTTGCCTATGGCACCTCCTATTTTTCCGCCGTAGTCTTCGTGGGCTATGCCGGACAGTTCGGCTGGAAATACGGCATTGCCGCCACCTGGGCCGGCATCGGCAACGCCATTTTGGGTTCTCTGCTGGCCTGGGTGGTGCTGGGCCGCCGGACCCGCATTATGACCCAGCACCTGGACAGCGCCACCATGCCGGAATTCTTCGGCAAACGCTTTGGTTCCCCGTCCCTGAAAATTGCCGCCTCGGTGATTATCTTCATCTTCCTGATCCCCTACACCGCCAGCCTGTACAACGGCCTGAGCCGCCTGTTCGGCATGGCTTTCGACATCGATTACTCCGTCTGCGTCGTGGTCATGGCGGTCCTTACCGGCATCTATGTCATCGCCGGGGGCTATATGGCCACCGCGATCAACGATTTCATTCAGGGCATCATTATGTTGTTTGGAATCTGCGCGGTCATTCTGGCCGTACTGAACAGCCAGGGCGGCTTTATGGCGGCGCTGACCAAGCTGGCCCAGGTTCCCAATGAGGCCGCCGCCGGCCCGGTAGCCGGTGCTCCCGGTGTATTCGCCTCCTTCTTCGGCCCCGACCCGGTAAATCTGCTGGGCGTAGTAATCCTCACTTCTCTGGGTACCTGGGGCCTGCCCCAAATGGTCCAGAAGTTTTACGCCATCAAAAGCGAAAAGTCCATCAACACCGGTACGGTAATCTCTACCCTCTTCGCCATGGTAGTGGCCGGGGGCTGTTACTTCCTGGGCGGCTTTGGACGGCTGTTCGCCGGTGTAGTGGGCGTCACCGAGAACGGGACCCCTGTGGGCGGCTTCGACGCCGTCATCCCCGCGATGCTCTCCGGCCTGCCCGATATCCTGTTGGCCGTTGTGGTAATTTTGGTCCTGTCCGCCTCCATGTCCACCCTCAGCTCCTTGGTACTGACCTCCAGCTCCACCCTCACCCTGGACCTGCTCAAGGGCCACATCATAAAAAAGATGGACGAAAAACAGCAAGTATTTATTATGCGCTGTCTCATCGTGGTGTTTATCGCCATTTCTGTGGTGCTGGCGGTCATTCAGTACAAATCCAGCGTCACATTTATCGCTCAGCTTATGGGCGTATCCTGGGGTGCGCTGGCCGGGGCCTTTCTGGCACCCTTCCTCTATGGCCTGTACTGGCGCGGAACCACCAAAACCGCCTGCTGGACCAGCTTTCTGTTCTCCACCCTGGTCATGCTGGCCGATATCTCCCCCTTGAAGGCCCATTTCCCTGCCCTGCTGGTCTCGCCTATCAACTGCGGCGCATTCTGCATGGTTGCCGGTCTGATTCTTGTGCCGGTGGTATCCCTGTTCACCGCTAGACCGGAAAAGTCTCTGGTGGATCACGCTTTCTCCTGCTACGAGGAGAAGGTCACCGTTCCCAAGAGCCGCGCTCTGGGGGATCCCCAATAAAAATTTTCTTTCCCCTCTTTCAAACCGGCGAAGCCTGTGGTATGCTTACATGTACTGCGGGCTTCGCCCATTTTTATCCAGAAAGGAATCTGACCCCATGATTTTCGACATCCACACCCACACCTTCCCGGACAAGATCGCCCGCTCCACCCTTGAAAAGCTCCAGTCCATGTCCCATACCGCCGCATTCTCCGACGGTACCGAGTCAGGATTGTCCGCCTCCATGGCCTCCGCCGGGATCGGCGGCTCTTTGGTCCTGCCGGTGGCCACCAGCGCCCGGCAGGTGCTCCATGTGAACGACGCCTCGGCCCGGCTCAACGACCGTGCTGAGATCACCGGCCTATGGTCCTTTGGCTGTATGCACCCGGATTTCGACGGCTGGAAAGAGGAGCTCTCCCGCGTCGCCGCCCTGGGGATGAAGGGGGTCAAGCTCCACCCCATCTACCAGGGAATCGACTTTGACGACCCCCGTTACCTGCGTATTCTGGACCGCTGCGGCGAGCTGGGCCTGATCGTCCTCACCCACGCAGGACGTGACATCGGCTTTCCCCTCCGGGACCACTGTACACCTGAGATGACCTGTCATGCCCTGCGTCAGGTGGGACCGGTCCAGCTGATTCTGGCTCACATGGGGGGCTGGCGGGAATGGGACCGAGTAGAGGCCCTCCTGCCCGACACCGGGGTCTATTTGGACACCGCGTTCGCCCTGGGCCGCATCTCCCCCCTGGGCGACGGCTTCTACGGCCCCTCCGACCTGCCCCTGATGGAGGTGGAACAGTTCGTCCGCATGGTGCGCAAATTCCCGGGCCGGGTCCTCTTTGGCACCGACAGCCCTTGGCGGGACCAGAAGGAGGGCGTTGCGCTCATTGAGGCCCTTCCCCTCACCCGTGAGGAGAAGGACGGTATTCTTGGCGGGCACGCCCGGAAACTGCTGGGGATTTGACCGGAAAGCACATCCGGCAAAACTGTATTTTCCCCCTCTCCACCGGTGAGAGCGGTGCTCAGGGGAAACAGAGAAGAAAAAGGAGTTGAGGTTATGTTTATCGATACAACGCGATATACCACCAGGCCGGACGACGAGCGGATCAGGCAGGAACTGGCCATTTATGACCGGCTGGAGGAACTGTCCATCCTCTATGTCCGGGTAGACCACGACCACGCCGACACCATCCAGATCTGTCAGGAGGTGGAAAAGGTGCTGGGCTCCAAGATCTGCAAGAATCTGTTTTTGTGCAACCGCCAGCAAACCGATTTCTATTTGCTGATGATGCCGGGGGACAAGCCCTTTAAGACGAAATTTCTTTCGGCTCAGCTGGGTTGTTCCAGGCTGTCCTTTGCGGACGGCGGCCACATGCGGGATTACCTGCAAACCATCCCCGGCTCCGTCTCCGCCATGGAGCTGCTGTTTGACACAGAACACCATGTCCAGCTGGTCATAGACCGGGAGCTGATGGAGGAGGAGTTCATCAGCGGCCACCCTGGCATTTCCACCTCAACCCTCCAGCTCCGGAAGGAAGACCTGCTGAAGTTTGTGGCATCTACCGGACATACCCCCATTTACATCGATCTGCCCGACCCCCGCAGGGACGAGAGCTTAGAACCATAAGCCCCTTTCGCGGGGCTCTTTTCTGACGGTTCTTCCTTTTACAAACGAAAAAGCTCCCTCGAATCGAGGGAGCTTTTTTACGCTTTTCGTAAAATCCCCATGGGGGTACACTCCTCGCCCTGACCCAGGGGGTTGTCCCCAAGGGCGCGGGCCAGCCAGTCCATAGACGGCTCCTTTTCCGAGAAGCCCAGGATATTCGCCCCCAAATCGTTGATATCCACGATAGCGACGGGATATCCAAGCGCCTGTGCCAGACGCTTGGCCGTCCCCATGGGGTCAGCGGGCGTGAGGACAACATAGTGATCGTAGGGCGGGATAGTGCCCTCGGTGGGACCATCAATGCCACGGGCCTTGGGTCCGGCCACATTGTAAAACCAGCCCCGCTTTCCCAAGATTTTGCCAATGATGGAACAGAAGGCGGCAAACAGGATACGGAGGGTACCGCACTCTTGAAGGGCCATTTCCATGGTTTCCGGGATGCCCAGGCCGATTCCGGCGGGGGTCTTGGTGACGTAACGGCTCAGCGTGACGGCCAGCTTCCGGGGGCGAATCTCCTCCATAGGGATAGCCCGGCTCTGCGTACAGGCCACCGCCTTTTCCGAAATAAACAGGATATCCCCCTTCCGCATCTGAGCCTTGGGGTATTGGTTCACCACATCCACCATATTGTCGTCCTTAGTGATGAGGTGGGTTTTGATTGGAATACGCAGATAGTCCACGCCGTCTACGGTGCGGACCAGGTGTTTGCCTGGGTTGGCACTGTAATTCATTTCCTCGCTCATGGAGCAGAACTCCTCTCGTTGCTCAAAGAATGTACGGGTATTATACCACTGTTTCGCCCCGTTTTCTACCGGTTTTTCAAAATTATTTCACCCAAGACCCAGCCCTGTTCCACTCTCGTGACCGCCGCCTGACGCAGCTGGTTATGGAGGTTTTCTTCGCTTCGGACGCCCACTTTGCAGTATCGGGTGGTATGGCCCCACCACAGGCCGTCCCGCTCCTCCTCAAAGAGGACCTCCACTTTGTCCCACTGTTCCAGATACCGCTGGGTCAGTTCTGCGGCAATCTCCGCCGCCCGCCGGGCCCGCTCCTCCTTCACCGAATTAGGGACCTGGTCCGGCATAGCGGCCGCAGGGGTGCCAGGGCGGCGGGAGTAGGGAAAGATGTGCATCGCAGAAAAGGCGCACCGCTGGATCAAGTCCAGGGACTGGGCAAATTCCTCTTCGGTCTCTCCAGGGAAGCCTACAATCATGTCGGTGGTGATGGCGGGGGCTTGAACATGTTTTCGCAAAAGCCCGACGCTTTCCAGAAAACGTCCGGTGTCATACTTCCGGTTCATCCGCTTGAGGGTAGCGTCACAGCCAGACTGCATAGACAGATGAAAATGGGGACAGAGGTTGTCCAATTTGGCTGCCCGCTGGCAGAATGCCTCGGTAATGGTCCGTGGTTCCAGAGACCCCAGCCGGACCCGGCAGCCTGGCGCGGCGGCGCAGACGGTTTCCACCAGGTCGATGAGGGAGCTGCCGTCCCGGAAGTCATGGCCCCAAGAGGAAATCTCGATGCCGGTAAGGACAAGCTCTTTGTACCCCTCCTCCGCCAGTTTCTTCGCCTGAACAGCGGCATCGGACCGGGGCAGGGAGCGGACAGGCCCGCGGGCATAGGGGATGATGCAGTAGGTGCAGAAGTTGACACAGCCGTCCTCCACCTTGAGCATGGCCCGGGTGCGGCCCTCCAGCCCTCCGGCGGGCAGAGGCTCAAAAATACGCCGTTTCATAGCGTCGTCCAGGGCGGCAGCTGGTTTCCGTTCCACACAGGCCCGCTCCACCAGTTCTACAAATCCCAAACGGTCCCCGGTACCCGCTACCAGGTCCACAGGCAGGCCATCCAGCTCTGACCGGTGGGTCTGGGGATAACAGCCGCACAGGGCGATGAGTGCGTCCGGAGCCCGCTTCCGGGCCTGCCGCACCATCTGCCGGGACTTTTTGTCGCTCACCGCTGTGACGGTGCAGCTGTTGATCACATACACGTCCGCCTCCCCCTCAAAGGGGACCAGCGTATGCCCTCGCCCGGCAAAAAGCCGCTCCAGAGCCTGGGTCTCATACTGATTGACCTTGCAGCCCAGGGTATAAAAGGCAATCCTCATGCGCCGTGCTCTGGGATAACGGCAAAGAAAATCAGGTCCTCTTCGCTGTCATTGATGAGGCTGTGACCGTGGCCCTTGGGGCAGTAGTGAACCGACCCGGCGGCCAGAGGCTCGTATGCCCCATCGTACAACACCTTGCCCGTACCCGAGAGAATGTAAATGATCTCACTGCTGGTCTCGTGGGTATGCAAGCCGATGGTACAGCCAGGGGCCAGCAGTCCCCGCATGATTTTGTTCTTTTCATCCGTGTGCATGCGGGCCACCATCTGCCCCTCGCCTCCCCGCATCTTAGGAATAACGGTCTCGGGAATCTGTTCGAAGTTGATTAACATGTTTCGTTCCTCCTTGTTATTTGTCCGGCGTCGGCGGCAAATCCTGCCGCCGCTTCACGGCGCAGGGGATTCTTCCTCCAAGTCCTCCGGTTTCAGCTCCATGAGCTGTTCTTTGGTCGGCTCTTCCACCTGGGACACCCGGTCAGCCTGGCGGGCCACCGCCTGTTCGAAGCGGTTGCGCACGTCCCGGGCATTGCCGAAATTTTCATCCCGGCTGTCATACAGCGCCTGAAGATCCTGCTCCATAAATTTCTCCCCCTCTGCTGAGAGGGCATAGCCATTCTTTTTGCACATCGAGCGAAAAATTTCCATCAGTTGCGTGCCGTCGTAGTCCTCAAAATAGAAATACTTGTTAAACCGGGACTCCAAACCGGGGTTTGCGTGGATAAACTGTTCCATCCGCCCGGTATACCCCGCGGCAATCACAATCAGGTCCTTTCGGTGGTCCTCCATATTTTTTAATATGACCTCAATGGCCTCATGACCAAAGTCATTGGCGCTGCCGGCGTTAACCAAGGCGTAGGCTTCGTCGATAAACAGCACCCCGCCGATGGCCTTTTGAACTGCCTCCTGGGTTTTCAGGGCGGTCTGCCCTACGAACCCGGCCACCAGACCCGACCGGTCCACCTCCACCAGCTGGCCTTTGGACAACACCCCTACAGCGTGGTAAATTTTGGCCAGCAGACGGGCCACAGTGGTTTTGCCGGTGCCCGGATTGCCCATAAACACCAGATGGAGCGACATGGGGGGCACCGGCAGGCCGGCCTCTTCCCGGAGTTTGCGCACGTTCACCAGATTGATCAGGCTCTTCACATCCTTCTTGACCCGATCCAGGCCGCACAGGCTGTCCAGTTCCGCCAGCAGTTCTTCCAACGTTTCCTCCGGCTGAGGCGGCTCTTCCCGTTTGTCCGCCGGGGCGGCGGGCGGGACCGGCGCTGTAAACTGGTCCGCACGGATAGCGGGACGTTCGATGCGCAGACCGTCCTTGTCACACAGCTCCAGCAAACGATCGCTGCAGGCGTTGACAAAGCCCGCCTCGCTCTCGCTGACCACCCCGTCCACCGCAGCGAACAGGAGCAGGAGCAGGGTAAGCTGGTCGGCAAAGCGTCTGGCTAAACTGGTCCCATTCCTGCGGTCATACTGCCGCAGGTCCTCAAAGAAGGCGGGGGGCTGAAAGAGGTCGAAATTAGCGACGCCCGAGGCCACCTCCCAGTACAGAGCGGAGGGCACTGGACTGCCCGGAGACCAGATCGCGTTATAAAACTCCACATGCCGGGGCGAAATGGAGCTGTTGCCGTCCGCCTGCCACACCCCAAAGGCGCACGCACGGATATAGCCGTCTGCTTGACGGCTGAAGCTCATACGCAGGGCGGGGTCTGGAATCAGCTTTCGAAAGGCGGAAATCACTTCCACATACTGCTTATGAACCTCGCTGGCGGTCATGATGGCGCTCATATGGGACACATCCCCTACATCAAATCTTGTCCCATCATTATATAGAAAAGGCCGGTTCCGGTCAAGCCCCGGTCCGCACGGATGGCGGCAGTCGACATAAAATTGTGAATAATTTGTGATTTCGCCGTTTCACCGTTGACGGAACGGGAAAATGACGGTAGAATAGAGGCAGTCTATATTTTAGCTGTACTTGGAGGAACAACAATGGCAGACAGACAGACATCCGACCCTCGCCGTGAAAGCGGCGAGCGCCGGCAGATATCGCGTGAAGATACCGGGCGCTGGCAGCCCGTCCGGGAGGGCACTGAACGCCGCCAGCCTCCCCGAGAGAGCACCGAGCGCCGCCAGCCTCCCCGAGAGGGCACCGAGCGCCGGCAGCCTTCTCGAGAGGGCGTCGAGCGCCGCCAGGGTCCCCGCCGGATTGATGTGATTCGATGCGAAAACTGCGGAGAAGACTACGCCATCACCTACAAACGCTGTCCCTTTTGCGACGAGCGTCCTGGCCGGGGCGGCGGCTCAGGCAAACGGGTAGCCAATACCCGGGGCGGCGGCTATGGCCGGCCCGTCAACCCCATACAGGTGGTATGGCTGATCATCTCCCTGGTGCTGATCATCAGCGCCTTATTTATCGTGTTCCGTTTTATCGGCTCTCCGCTGTTCGGTTCCAAAAAACCTGGAACCAGCTCCACCAGCCAGGGCAATACAAGCTCCAGTCAAAGCGGTGTCAGCTCCAGCCAGGGCAACGGAAGCCAGTCCGGCTCGAACAGCACAAGCAAACCCAACTTTAATATCAAGGTTCCTACCTTTGATCTGGAACCGGATCCCCCTGCCCAGGGCAAGATTAACGCCACCGGCGGGCTGAGGGTTCGCTCCGGCCCTGGCAAGGAACACAGCGCCCTGACCACCCTGCCCAATGGCAGCACAGTCTCCATTCTGGGAGAGGAGAACGGCTGGTATCAGATTCAATACGGCGGCTCCAACACCGGCTATGTCTCCAAAGAATTCGTCTCCACCAGCGGGACATCCACCCCGAGCACCACTCCCCCGAGCACGAACACACCCAGTACCACCACACCGACTCCGCCGGCCGCAACGCCTCCCTCCAGCGGCGCCGTAACCCCGGGAACCAAGGGTATCATCATCAATGCGGACACCGGCCTGAACATCCGCTCCGGCCCGGGCCGGGAGTATGACGTGGTGGCCAGCGCCTCCAACGGCGGTGAGGTCACCATCCAAGGTGAGGAAAACGGCTGGTATAAAGTCGCCTACAACGGCAGCAATACCGGTTATGTCTCCAAAGATTTTGTCTCAATCCGATAAAAATCCGGCCCGCTTTGGAAAAAACGGGCCGGATTCTATTGCCGCAGGGTCTCCTGGGTTATCTCCACAAACCGCTGTCCAAAGTGGGAGAGGTAGCGGCCCTCCCGGTAGCCCGCCACCAGCCGGCTGGAGGTGGAAGGATCGGTCAGGGGAAACAGGTCCAAACCGGCGCAGCCGGGGGTGGGCGCGGGGATGGCCCGGAGAAAAAGCTCTGGACAGATGGTGATTCCTATGCCGGCCTGAGCCATTGCCAGGGTGGTAACGGTATTTTCTGTCTCCAGAATTAGCTGGGGCTTGAAATAGTACCGGCTGAAATACTGGTCTACAATATTGCGGGTCCGGTTGCCCCGTTTGATGAGCACAAAGGGCAGGTCCTTAAAGTCCCGAATATCCGCGCCTTGGGCATACTGCCGCCTAGCCTCCTCCGCCTGAGCGCCGAAAAGCTGGTCGGTGAAGGCCCGAGGCACCACCATAACCAGCTGCTGTTCGGTCAGCGGGATGGTGATGACCCCCTCGATCATGATGGGCTGAAAGCAGATGATCAGGTCGGCCCGACCGTGGGACAGCTCATCCTCCAGCTGGGTGGAGTTGCCCTCATACAGGGAAAATTCCACCTGGGGAAATTCCGCCCGGAATTTGGGCAGAATGTCTGGCAGGAGGGCCAGTCCACAGGTGTGGGAGACGCCCACCCGCAGTACGCCCATGTACTGCTTGTTGATATCGCCCACCTTGGAGAGATACTGACTGTGGAGGTCCAGAATCTGGGTGGCGGTATCCACCAGAAGCCCGCCCGCATAGGTGAGGGACAGCTTGGGAGAGCGGGTGAACAGCTTCACGTCCAGTTCCCGTTCCAGGTTGCCAATGTGATTGGACAGCGACTGCTGGGAGATGTACAGCCGTTCCGCCGCCCGGGTGATGTTCAGCTCTTCGGCCACCATCAGGAAATAGCGCAGATGTTGAAAGTTCACAAAAACGTCCATCCTTTTTTAGCAGATACCCCATTGTACCACAGTTAAAAGATTGTGGCAACCCTCGACAAAAATGTACTTCCCAAAACGGGGAAATTATGGCATAATATTCAACAGTGAAGAAGTCCAAACTGGGCCAAGGCCCAAATTTGTATCGATTTAAGGAAGGAATGTTGGCTTATGAAATGTCTCATCATCGACGTCGTCTCCCCCGCAATCGCAGAAGAACTGGGCAAATTTATGCAGGTGGATACCAAGATCCTCCCCACTCAGGAGGAGCTTGCCGGAATGATCGGCGATTATGAGGTCCTCATCATGCGTGTGGACCCCGCCATCAACAAAGACATCCTGGACGCGGCCAAGAATCTGAAGGTGATCGGCGTATGCTCTGTGGGCCTGAACCACATCGACATGGACACCGCCAAAGCCAACGGCATTCAGGTCTTCAACGCTCCCGGCCTCAACGGCAACGCGGTGGCGGAACTGACCATTTCCAAGATGCTGGATATGTCCCGGCACACCATCCCCGCCTGCAACGATGTGAAGATCAACAAAAATTGGGACAAGTATAAGTTTGTGGGCCGGGAGCTCCGGGGCAAGACCCTGGGCGTGCTGGGCTTTGGCCGCATCGGCCAGCGGGTGGGTGAGCTGGCCCGTGCCTTTCTGATGGACGTGGTGGCCTACGATCCCTACCTCCCAGCCGAGGTCTTTGAGCAGCAGCATGCCACGAGCATGTCCATTGAGGAAGTGCTGAAAGTCTCTGACTTTGTCACCATCCATATGCCCCTCACCCCTGAGACCAAGGATTTGTTTAACGCCCAGTCCATCGCCGGGATGAAGAACGACGCCGTGGTACTCAACATGGCCCGGGGCGGCATCGTTAACGAGCAGGATATGTACGAGGCCCTTAAGGCCGGTAAAATCGGCGGCTATGCCTCCGACGTGATGGAAAACGAGCTGGCCGCCGGCGGACTGACCGAGGGCGCAAGCTTTGACTCCCCCCTGTTCGGCTGCGATAACTTTATCGTTACCCCCCACTTGGGCGCTCAGACTGTGGATGCCTCCCGGGATATCGGCGCACACATCATCAGCAAGGTGAAAGAGGCGCTGAACCTGAACTAATGGATGTTTACCTGCCAAGGGGCCGCTCGTTGAGCAGCTCCTTTTTTCTTCCCCGACCTTTTCCCTTCCGTCCGACAGCGGATCGCAGAGCCTGATATTCCAGAATGTGAGATTTCTATTGCCAAATTTAAGATTATCTGATATAATCACAACATTATAGCACAGTAAGTAATAGAGCGAATTTCCCGCCAAGGCGGGGCCCCGAAAAAGGAGAATGATATGAAAAGACCGTTGCGATTCACTGCGGCCTTATTGGCCCTCTGCCTTACCCTCTCTCTGCTGTCACCGGCGGTGCTGGCAGTCGATTCGAAGAGCTATTTCGACCTGAACGCCGCCCTTGCCAGCGCCCAGCCAGGCAGTACAATTACATTGCCGGGTGACGCGGAAGTCAGTCCCAATAGCGACGACCCATGGATTATCGACAAGAACATCACCATTAACGGAAACGGTCATATGATTCTTCTGCGCAGAGGCGGCATTTTACTGGGCGCGAATGCGACCTTTCAAAATGTACAGCTGTCTTTTACAACCAGTACACGCAACGCCATTATTGCAAACGGGTACGCTCTGACATTGGACGGGGTCACCGCCCAGGGAGTAACTTCGGAAAACGTAATCACTGGAGGCTACCCATATAATGTCTTTGGCGGCACACTGCTGAGGAACGTCCACGAAACTTTCATCGTCCCCACCCCCGGCACTTCCAGCACAATCACGATTCAGGGCAAAACCAGCCTGCAAGGCAGAAGCGAGCATGTTGTTGGAACCGGCAATATCTACGCAGGCAGCTTGGCTATGGGCGCTATGGAGCCGAGTGAAGACCGCGACGGTGAAGCGAACCAGTTTTCGGGTAATGTTGTGATCGACATTAAGGGCGCCGCCGACTCCACCGCTTTGGGGATCGTCTATGCCGGCGGCGCACAGCAAAGGAACCTATTTGGTGTGAATGGACAAAAAGTCACAAGACCGGACCCGGACAAATACACAGTAGACGGCACGGTCACCATTCAAGGAGCGAAAATCCCCAATGTGGACGGCGCAGGTTCTGCCACAACGAACGTGGTCTACCAGGGCGACGGCAATCAGGGTTTTCAGACGTTTGCCAATATCTCCAGCCTGACCGTGGAATCGGGCCACCTTCTTTTGAAAAGCGGAAGCACTTTCCGGGGAGACAGATCCATTTCCATCTCTTCTGGGACAAAATTGGACCTTCAAGAGTTTGCAAATCAAAGTCTCGAGGTGGGGAATTTCCACAGCGACAATGGTTTCCTCTTTCTGGGGACAAACCAAACCTTAACCGTCAGCGGACAGACCACCGGTACCGCCAAAATTGCGATTGGCGGCACAAATTATAACAATACGCAATCTTCCTTCCAGGCATCGGCTGGACATATCTACATCACGGCCCCCAATTCCAGCGATGGTAATTTCCAGCTTTTACCCCATAGCCTTCAGCCTAACATGACGCTGGTTAAAGACAGCAGCGGCAACTGGACGGCCTCAAACAGTTCATCTGGCGGAGAAGAGGAATCGCCCTCCAAGCTAGAAAGTCTTTCCCCTAAAGATGTACATGAACAGAGTGGGCAAACAGAAATAGCCATACCATTAAATACAGTTTATAGTGGCGATCCACTGGAAATACAAGACATTCCTAAAATCTTTGTGAATGGCAGCGAAGCTTCGTTCTTTCCAGACCCAGATTGGGGCTATTATGTAGCGGCTGGTTTATACATATATGTAGGAGACACAGGGAGTGGGGATGAACTGCTGATTTACGATAGCCACGATCCATTTACTGGTTCCGTGTCCGATGGTGTATACCACATTGAAGTCGTGGTCCCTGGAGAATACACCGTGTCAGGAACGGACCTTTCTGGGTCATGCACACTGACTGTTGGTGATGATGTGACTCCTGCACCGGTCAGTATTCCAATCCCAACCGCGAAAACTGGACTGAAATGGACAGGGGTGGAACAGACTGGTGTGGAAGAAGGCACCGGCTACACCCTCACCGGGCATAAAGCGTGTAAAAAGCAGAGATACAACTTTTCGGAACAGAAGGCTGCGGAAATCTATGCCGCAGCGAAATCCGGCGTTGCCGCAATGCCTAAAGCCGATGCTGC
>JAAWIE010000046.1 GCA_022796195.1 Lawsonibacter sp.
CTCCTGGGGGTCGCTGAAATTGGGCACTTCATTTGACGCCGCAAAGAAAGAGATGGTGGGGATGGGGTATGTACGGCCCTCATTGGTGTACTTGCGCTCGTTCAATGCGGTGAGTAAGGAGTTGAGCACCCCGTCATTGCACTTGAAGATCTCATCCAGGAAGCAGATATCCGCCTCGGGGATTTTGCCGGCGGTGTTGACCTTGGGCTCGCCGCCGCTGACCTGTCCCAGAGCTTTTTCATATGCTCCCAGCTGGTCGGATACGGTCTCCACCAGTTTGGCGGCCTTTGCTATCTTGTCAGGGTCTTTAGACTGACGAATGTCCTCCATCAGGTTTCGCAGGAAATCGCGCTGGCGCTGACTGTAATCATCCTGTTCCAGCACATCATGGGGCACGCTGCCGGGGATTAGGCTGGACAAGTCAATGCGGCCGAAAAGCTGTTCCTCATCGGTCTGCTTGGACAGAAGCCTCTCAAACTGCCTCGCGCCGGTGATCCGGCTGCGGAAGGCGTTGATGGCGTAGCTCTTGGCCTGGCCGGGGGCGCCCAGGATAAACAGGTTCTTCCGGGTCAGCAGGGCGATGGCGATGAGCTCCACCAGTTCCTCCCGCTCGGCCACCTGGGCGTTGACGTCGGCAATCACCGCCAACATCCGGTCTTTCAAATTACTCGGCATAAGAATCAATTCCTCCAATCTGTTCAGATATGTATTCCTGATAGCATTCCTCGCAGGCAATGTTGAGCGGCGGCTGATAGTCTACTGCGCCCAGCAGGGCCAAAAACAGCATCGCGTCCCGCTCCGATGGGAACGAGTACACATCCATATCACAGCCGCCCAGACAGCAGAAACCTGTCACAGCTTCCCAGCCAGGGCCGGATTTATTTTCCCGCACCTGCAAATAGGGGATATTTTTAAGCTGTTCGTCTGTCATTTGCAGGACCGAAGAAAAGATATCCCTCAGCGTCTGAGGATTCCATGTATGTTCCATAGGCCGCCTCACGCCGCGGCCAGTTCATCCGAGTACAGGCTGTCATCCTCCCGGAACGCATCCAGAGAGATCACCGCGCCCCGCAGGTCGTAGGGGGCGGCGGTGAAGCCGTACCGGCGCTGGCTGCTCTTGCAGTTGAGCATCTCATACTGGAGCTGGCACATGATGTGCTGATCCAGGCTGCCCTTCTCCGGGTCGTAGGTCTCCACGCACCGGATCAGGCGGACGGCCAGGTCCTGGTATACATCGTCGTAGTCCAGGTGGGCGGCCCGCATCAGGCCGGTGTTCCGGCGGATAATCCGGTCGATCCAGGGCAGATTTTCCTCCACAATGCGGTTGCGCTCAGCGATAGAATAGTTATTTTTCATTGTGATTCTCCTTCTGTGTTTTGGGGGTCCAGAAGCGGCAATAGCCCTGGCCCCAGTCCTCCACGAGCATGTCATGGGTGTAGTTCAGTGAGTTGTACTCCGGGCTGCGGCACTTCTGCCGCAGATGGAAGTGCTCACACTCCATGTAGGAGTGCAGACAGGTATCGCAGCTTTTTTCATCCTTGTCCAAATGTCTGCTCCTTATATAATTTCTGTAGTTCCCTTTTTTCTGGTATCCCCTTACGAAAACCGTTCCGCCACTTGGATCAGCTGACTGATTGTCTTTTGGTCACTTTCCGGAAGTTCGATCATCATTGCGATAAGGTTATACATCAAGGTATAGGTATCCGCTTCTGGCCGGCGGTACATTTCCAGACGCTTTTCCCCATCCTCCGAAAACATTTCCAGAGATTCTTGCACAAAAGTGTTAAAGGCCGGATATACTTTCCCGATCAAGCGGACCCCCTCTTTATATAGATGGAGCTCCTGCTCGTTGATCATTTGTGCTTGAGCCAGGGTCTTACCCTCAACTGCCAACAGGTCAGCAAGAGTAAGCGGATTGATTTTGAGTTCATTCATAATCGACCACAATTCCTTTCTTTCTAAAAATGCTGTTTAGTCCTGGACTTCCGACGCCAAAATGTCCAGCCTGGAAAAACAGGCTGCGGCTTCGCCATCCCGGTACATTTCCCAGGAGGCTTCGTCGCGCTCCTCCTGGTCATAGCGGTTACCCAAATCTTTCCGCTCTGCCTCGATAAGCCGATCCAGCACGATTTCTGCGGATTCTCTTGAGATATAGGTGCCCTTTACTTCTGGCGCCGGAAAATATCCCCGGTCGAGGTCGGCGCCAGTGGCAACAATCGAATAAACCGTCATTCAAGCAGCCTCCCGATTTAATTCATTTTCGCACAGATCAATGACCTGCTGGCACTGATCCATCTCAAAGCCGCCGATGTGGGTGTTCTTCTCCGGCAGCTCCATCCGGCCGGCCAGCCATTTGTAGGCTTGAGTGCGGGTCATCCCGTTTTCCTGCCAAAAGTGGTCAAAGACCTGGTGGGTCTCCCGCCGCTTGAGCCGCAGCACCTCATTGGCCACGTTGCCCAGGGGCCGGTTGGATCCTTTATGGCAGCCCACTCGGGCGTTGCAGTTCTGGCAGAGGTAGATGTTTTCACCAGTGAGTCCCAGCCGGTCGGTAGAAGCTCCGTAGATCTTCCGGGCCGGCACCAGGCGGATCGCGCCGCCGCAGTAGCGGCAGATGGTGGGAATCTTCATTCATCGTCACCCCCTACGCCGCTTTCTTTTCAGCGGGAGGCTTTTTCACCGCCCTTTTCGGCTGTTCCGCTTCCGGACGCACGCCTGTCTGCATATAGAAGGCGTTTTCGGTGTTCAGCGTCAGCATCCCCCCGGCGGCGACGCCCAGCGTAGCCGTCCCGGACAGGGAGCGCAGGCAGCTGCTCAGCCGCCTGGTGAGATACCAATACTCTCCCTGGGGCGTCCCGGTCAGCGGGGCTACGGTGATGGCGTCGCTGGCATTGCCATGGACGCCGGCGCACTGGAAGCTCAGCTTCATGCCCTCAAAGGACAATTTCACCTTTCCATCCGGCTCCACGCAGGACACGGAATCCAGGCACTTGCGCAGCTCCGCCACATCGGTGAGGACGGTAAACTGATTTTTCAGAGAACTGGTCAGAAAGTCTGTATCCAGGTAGTCAGCCTCGATCAGCCGGGCGGAGAACAGAAAGCCCTCCCGGACAAATACGACCTTCTTTCCGGTGGTACCCACCCGAAATTCGTCCTTGTCCTCGCACATCTGAGCCAGCCGGCCCAGAGAGGGGGCGGGGATCAGGACGCTGAAGTCTCCGGTGCTCTTGTCGTCCCCCTTAGCGGTGACGACGCAGTTGCCGTCGCTCCCGGCGGCCCGCAGGCCGTCCTGGGTAAACCGGAGGTGGACACACTTGAGCATGGGCTTCTCGTTCTTTTCATCAGCAGCAAACACCGTCCGCCTGGCCATGGAGGGGATACCGCTGGCCCGGACCAGGTTGGTCACAGCGGGAATTTCTGCCTTGGGGTAGCTGCTCCGCTCCCAGACGGATACGCTGTACTTGGCGTCGCCGCTCTCAACGATCACCCGGTTGTCGCCGGGGTTCCGCCTCAGCTCCACCGTGTCGCCGGGCAGCTTCTCCAGCATCCCGGCCAGCAGGCGTGCGTCGATGGCCAGGGCGTCGTCCTCCCGGGCAGCGCAGTCCAGTTTCTGCTTCAGCGTGACCTCCAGGTTGGTGGCGGTGAGGGTCAGTGCCTTGTTGGCAACGTCCGCCTCTAAAAGCACCCCTTTCAAGACTTCCAGGGGCGAGCTGTTGGGTACGACGGCCGCCGCCCGCCTGACGGCGTGCAGCAGCTCGGCCCGATTCATGGTAATGTTCAAAGAAAACCTCCTTTTAAGCGACGAAATCGAAGAAAGACAGCTGGTTTTCATCCACCGGCTTCTTCTTCGACTTCTTTTTCTTTCGTTCTTCCATTGTTCTTTGCAGCAGTCCGTCGTACAGGGCCTGCTTGTTTTGGGCGTCAATCGTCCGAATCCTGGGCAGCTCCACCACCGTGACGGGGGCAGGAGCCTCTCCCACAGCGGCGACCACAGGCAGGGCCGCGGGCTGGACACGCTCCCGGTGGGGATTGATGATCGCCATTTTCTTAAATGCTGCGGCGATATCCTCCACGTTGTCCTTGATCCCCAGGGCCAGCTCCTTCGCCATCTGGGAGGTCAGATCCTTCACGTCGCTCATGGCGGCCAGACCCTCCTCCGACAGGTTGCCTTCAATGATCCCGGCCACCGCCAGCTTGGAGGCCATCAGCTTCATGGCCTTGGCCTGCATAGTGTCGGCATAGTAGAGCATGTAGACCTCCACCCGGGGCGCGGTCTGGTTGATTCGCCAGGACCGGCGGGCCGCTTGGCGCAGAGTGAACAGGTTGTAGCCCATGCTGTAGAAGATGAGGGTGGTAAAATCATTCAGGTCGAGCCCTGTTTCCACACAGCGGGGGTTGGTGATCAACACCTGGCAGCCGGAACGCACCCGCTTTTCCACCCAGGCCTCCCGTTTCTCCGGGGGAACGGATGGGGGCAGTATCTCGGTGCGGATACCCTCGCCGGTAAGCAGCTTCAGCAGCTTTTGCTGAGAGTCGGTCCGGGTCCAGCTGGTGTAGATCATCACCCGCCCGCCGGCGGCAATCTTTTCCTTGACGATCTCCAGCACTCTTTCTTCCTTGGGCAGGATGTCGTCAAAACAGGCCTTGTTTCTGGGGTGGGCGATGATGTGGCCGTCGATGGGGTGGACCACATCCGGCTGGTCGTAGGGCTGATCCGGGTAGACGGTGAGCAGATTCAGATAGGCGGACAGCAGCTTTTGGGCCGCTCTCCGATCCGACCTCAGCACCTGGCTGATCTCCCGCTCTACCTCCTTGTAGGCGTCATGCACACCCTTCGGCATCTCAACAGGAATTGGAATCTCCTCATAGTCCGGAAGGTCTTTCCCCATGTCGGACAGGGAGAGGAACGCGGTGTACTCCAGCAGGAACCGGGAAAACACCAGAGGAGAAACTCCGGGGAGCTGGCGGGTCTTGGCTTTTCGCTTGCTGGCCCGACGGTTGGCGTTGTAGGCCGCATCCGTTGTCTCGTAGGTGTTTTCCACCACGCCGTACTCCACGTCAAAGTCCTGGGGACGGCGGTAGATCTTGCCGTCTTTGCGCATCAGACCGGGCACCAGCCGGTATAACAGATGGAAAATGCCCGAGCTGTACCCGTTGATAAGGGTGGCCGTCATGCCTACGAACTGCTTGCTGACGCCGAAAATCTCCGCCATGGCGTCGCCCTGGCCGCTGTTGTTGTTGTACTCATGCAGCTCATCGGCGACGAAAGCGTCGATCCGCCCCCGCATTTTCTTTTTGATGTAGGTGCTCAGGGGAAAGCGGCGGCAGGCCCCTCTGACGGGAAAACTGCCCTGTGGACTTTCGGCAATCTCCCTCAGCCGTTCCAGTACCGCCTCATTTTTTGTGAGGGACAGGTAACTGGCGGCAAGAGGCTTGCAGACCCAGCCGAGGTCCGGTATCTTGGTCCAGGGGATAGTTCTGCCTGGGTTGACTGGGGCCCACAGCATGGAGCCGCACTCCCGGCAGACACGGTTTTTCTTATGCTCCCGAAGGAAAAAAGGCGGATTGGCGTTGACCCAATACCGGGAACCGTCGTCGCTGAACTCCATCTGGATGGGCTTGCCACAGTCCGGACAAAGGAACGCCCTTTGATGATCGTCCCAGGTGACCGCCGGGTAGCGCATGTAGCCGTCCCGGGCCTTCTCCTTGCTGAACACGGCGTAGACGCTCTTGTCTCCGGCCTCATACAGGGAGTAGAGCCGCTCCAGTTCAGTGATGCTCTTGACCACCATGGCGCAGGTGTTGGGCAGGGTTTCGCCGATCTCCCGCACCCACTTCTTGGTGATGTGGGAGGGACACATGATGAGATTGAAGGTTTTTGGGGCCCCTGACTTTTGCTGGGAGGCCCAGAGTCCGTGGAGAGCGCCCAGGGCGGTGGAGCCGATCTTGCTCTTGCCGGAACCACACTCTGCCACAATGAGGGCGACACTCTTCCGGTCCAGCTGACGCTTGACCGCCTCGGACACGGCCAGCTGCGCGTCATAGAGGGAATAGCCCACCTGCTGCTGGATGTTGTCGTTGACCGCCAGCACCTCCTCGGACAGCGGCTCGGCGGCCGGGTCGAACAAGGGAGTAAACTGGTCCCGGATGCGGTCTGCCACGGTGACGCCGAAGGTGTTGAGGTAGTCCGTGATGTTGTTCACACCCTCAAAGCCGTCCGGCTGGTCCGGGTCAGCGCTGGGAATGGTGATCGCTCCGCACTCCAGGCCCTGCTCCAGAATCTCCACCACATTTTCATCGTTGGGCCGCAGTTCCAGCACCCAGGCATCCAGCTTTTCGTTGAGAGAGAATACCTCCAGGGGCCGCAGCTCACCCCGTTCAATGAGGGCGTCCAGAACAGCGTCCCGAAACTCCGGAATCAGGGGGGCGGCGGTCTTGCGGTCCAGCTCCTCAAAGAGGCGGTCTTGGTCTCCGGCGGGAACAAAGATGTAACACTTTCGGGGCTGGATGGTCTGCTGTTCACCGGCCTCCTCCGGCTCCTCCTCGCTGTCCAGGGCGTCGGCTGGCTGGGGGTCGTCGTCCGCCATGAGGGTGCCCACAGCGTACAGGCCGTCGTGGGACATCTGCCGCCGGTACTGCTTGGGGACGCTTTTCAGCTGGCGGGTCTGGCCGTTGAGAGGCATTTCGATAGTAGCTCCACCATAGATGGCGTCCGACATAGCCCTCACCACCTCCGGGTAACCGCCGAAGCGGACGGCGCTGATCACGCTGTCCTCCCCGCTCCGATCCAGGATGATGGTGTCCACGTACACGGTCAGGCGTACAGATTTGCCCGGGTCATAATAGGTCAGCGGGATCAGTCTGCTTTTTGACATTCATCCAAAAACTCCTTTCTTTTTGAACAAAAAAAGACCGTGTCCGCCTTACAAAAGGCAAATACACGGTCGTTCTTGTTCATTTATTTGATTTCAAGGTCGATTGAAGTCCGGTGCGGCTGGGCGCACTGCGCCCCTGGCCACGTTCCATTCCTCCCTAACTTACTCCGCCCTAACTTACTCCGCCCTGAAATACGGTTCCATTTTACCATTGGAACGCGGCCCTGTATAGGTGAGGTTTTGTCACCTAATCCTGATTTTCATACGATACCATGGCGGAATCAGGGTGGATCAGGGTTATGGGCAGCTTTTTCCTCCTTGCGTAATTTACGGTCTGCATGGTGCCGGAGCGGAGGTTCCGGTTGTTATCATACACAGCCAGCAGGCAGTCCGCATGGTCAACCATATACTGGTTTCTTAACCTGTAATTGGTCACAGGAGGATTTTCCGCAGTTCCAGCGACGATAACCTCCGCACTGTGCTGCCGCAGGACAGACAACCGGTGGCGGCTGGCCTTATCCCAGTTATTATCGTGCCCCATGAAAGGCAGGACAAGGATTAACTCTATCCCGCTGTACTCCGGCTGCTCCTTCAGCTCCATCAGTATTTCCCCAGACCAGAGGTCGGTGCCCAAAGCGCCTCCGATATAAAAATGGCGGACGCCTCTGTCGTAAAGCTGGACAAGCTGCTCTTTCAACCGCCGCTTGAGCCGCTTGCAGCCGCTGTTGTTTTCGTTGTACTTCCATTTGAATCGAGAGGGCCGATGACCGGTGATGGCGCAGGCTGTATATTCCATACTGATTCTCCTCGTTCATTAAAGTGGGATAAGTATATCACAGAATACGGTGTATTGCTACTCTTATAAATGCAAACTTGTACCTATGTAAACTTTCCTGATGTGGGGTTATACTACTGTTAAAGGCGGTGTATTGCTATGCCACGGACATTAAAGGACATCAACATAGAGGTGGGAGCCAGAATCAAGGAGAAGCGGCTGGCCCAAAAGCTGACCCGTGAAGATCTGGCGCGGCTGTCCGGCTATACCGCCAACTTCATCCAGGAGGTGGAGCGCGGCCGCTCTGGACTGTCCTCCGAGTCCATCCGGGCGCTGTCCATGGCGCTCAAGGTTTCTGCGGACACGCTCTTGTTCGGCGAAGCGCCCGAAGAATTTGCACATATCTCACAGTGTTTGAAAGCTGTGCCGCCCCATAAGCGGAAGCATATTCTGAAAATTATTGACGAAGCGATTCAATGCACTCAATAATCGTGGCCCCTGCATCAAACGTGATGTGGGGGCTTATCATATCTATAAGATATGGAACCCCTAATAATATATGTATTTCCTTTTTCTTTGAATGTGTGTTAGGATAAGAACATCCAAAGGGAACATGAACAAACCGAAATCAAAATACAAGAAAGTGGAGGAACTGACCATGAAAAAGACATTTTTTGAGAAGCTGTCCGCCATGCTGACCGGTTATTACAAGTCGTTCTCCATGGACTTTTAACCGGGATACCTAAACCGATACGAGGAGGAATTGATGATGAAAAAGCTGGCTGATTTCCTGTCGGAGTATTACGGGACCTTCTCCCACTGAGAACGCCTCTCTCAAACCTTTGCGTGATCCATCCATCAGCAAAGTAAAAACAACCCGGACGTGCAGCGCATCGTCCGGGTTGTCGTTTTGTCACCACTTGCTCATAATTTTTCCGTACATCTGCCGCTTTTCATCCTCAAACCGCTGAATCAGGACAATCACGGTGTCGCCCACCATGAAGTCCGAGTCCTCATGCTGGTAGGAGTAGTTGCACATACAAACGGTACCGTCGGGCAGATTGCAGAACACGCCGCCGCCGTACTTCCCGGCGATAGTGGCGTACCGGCGGCTGCCGACGGGGTGTCGCTGTTCCGCGCCGTCGAAGGGATTGGACTGGGTAGCCTTCACCGAGATCTGAAGGTCGTCCTTGTCCGGGTCGAAGCCGATGACAACGCAGTCCAGCTCCTCGCCGGGGTGGTACTCCTCCCGCAGATCGGGGATGGCGGTGTACCGCAGCTCCCGCTGGGTCAGGTTGATGTCGTGGCCGTAGCACTCCACCAGGCAGCGCCGGGGTCCCACCGACAGCACCCGGCACTTGACCTGGGCGCCGATCCGGCTCAGTGACGGCCGGTGGGCAAAGAAATACCGCTGGGATCGGGCGGCCAAACGCCGGGAGGCGACAGCGACACCATTCTCTCGGTCCACCTTGATGATGATGAAGTCGATGGCTGCCCCTACCATGTTCTGGAGCACAAAGTCAGGCCGGGCCTGTTCCTGCTCCCACATCTCGGTGTCAGGGATGACCACCCGCACCCGGTAGGGCACCACGATGGCGCAGTACATGGTCTTTTTTTCCATCGCCCCGGTCTCCTTGTTCCGGACGGTGATGTGGAGGGGGTCCACGCCGATGATGGTTTCGGTGAGGGCGCTGCGGCCACGGTAGGAGGCGTAGATGGAGTTCCACTCCTGGCGCTCCTCCGCCGTCAGGTCACGATCCAGGGCGTTGAAGTCCAGGTCATAGAAGCTCTGGCGGTCGCTCTTTTGCGGCTGAATCGGCTCGGGCTCAGGCGGCGGGGGCGGCGGGGCACTGGGCTCCATCCAGAAGGGCTTCATAGCGGAGGGTTCCTCCGGTACGTCCACAGGGTCTTCCATGGGCGGCGGCATAGGCGGAGTGTCCGCCTCCCCGTCCTGCCCGGCGTCCAAGCCTTCCGCAGGCAGCTCGGCCGGGGGCGTATCCGTGTCCTGGGACGGCGGATCGGGCTGGGGGGGCTCCTCGCCGGCGGTGGGCGGAGACGTTTCCTCCTGGGGCGTATCGGCGGGGGGCTGTTCCAAGCTTTCCGCACCCTCCTCCAGGGGCTGGGTTTCCATCTCCATGTCGTTGACCTGTTCCGGATTTTCTTCCGGGACAACTTTCTTTCTGGGCATAATCGTTACCTCCAAAAATGTATTTTTTACGGCCCGTTGGAGCCATAAAAGCAGTGTGAGCCGTCCGCTTGCCGGGCGGCAAAGAAATGTTTGGGCGGCAAGGTCAGTCCCTCCGGGGGCGTGCCGCTGTCGCTGATCCAGACGATCCGCTCTGACCGCTCCCGCTGAAGCTGCTGGGGTTCGGAGATGTGGGATAGCTTTGCCACAGAAAACAGCTTTAGCTTGTCCCCATCCAGAGCAAAGCGGAGCAGTCGGGGACTGTCCACCTTCACGGTAAAGCCCTGGGGTACTCCCTCGCTCAACTCCAACATAACGTCGATGGCCTCCAGCCGGGCGGCGTCGGGCTGATCACGGGCCAGGTAGACAAAATTGCCATCCACGTGGAAGTCACCCAAACCGGAGCGCAGTTGCCGCAGCATGGCCGTCATGCGGGCCTCGCTGATCTGAAAATCCGGGCGCTGGAATTTACCCCGCACCAGGGCATGGAGCTGGTTCTGTCTAACGCAGCCCAGCTTGCGCAGCGCCTCCAGGATGTATTTCTGCTGAACAGACAAAAGCACAGTTACCACCTCCCAGGGGGCGCGGCCATGCGGTTGAGCTCCGGGTCCACCATCAGGTCGCTCTCGCTCTCGGCGATGCAGTTGAAGATGGTGGCCATGGTATAGGCAGTGGAGTTCTTGACCTCCCGGTCCAGGTTGGCCCGGAGCTTGCGCTCCGCGTCCCGCAGGATCATCCCGTCCAGCAGCTTCAGCCTGGCTCGCACCCGGCTCCGGGGCAGAGTGGCGCCGCCCACCCGGAAGTGGTCCAGGTAGAAAAGCCGCTCAATGGCGTTCTCGAATACCCGGGCCACCTCTGGGGGAAAACAGTCGAGCTCACAGGCATCCAAAATGCCCATGAGCTCCTCCTCATCGTCCGCCCGTCCGTCTCCGCCCCCGGCGCTGACCGACTGACTGACATCCGTATCACTGGGGTAAGTATGACTGGATTTAATATAACTTGACCGCGCTTTTTGAGGTTCTGCAACCGCCGATCCTGCGGTTCTTGAAACTCCATTTTGGAGGTTCTTGCCGCTCAAATCCTGCGGTTCTTGTTCGGGCATGGGAAGGCCGGTGTCGCCAAGACCCTCAGATTCTGCGTTTCTGGAATCGCAGTCGGGTTCCGGGACAAAGGGGGCACTGGAGTAGCTGGGATTGTCCACTGGCTCTACGCTGGCCAAGTAGATCTGATTGGCGTCGCCCCGGCCGCAGCGTTTTTCCCAGACCAGCTTCAGCTCCACCAGCTTCTTAAAGGCCGCCGTCACCCGCTGCTCGCAGATGCGCAGCTCCCGGGCCAGCTCCTTCCGGGGGAAGATGACAAAGACCTCGCCGAAGTCGTTGACCCAACCGTTCCTGCGGGAGAGCTGGAAGCGGTTGAGCAGGAAGGTGTAGGTCACCTTGGCGTCCAGGCTCATGTCGGCGTACCGGGGGTCGGAGAACAGCCAGCGGGGCATCTGCATATGGTAGATCGTTTGTACGTCCGTCTGCTTCATTAGGGTGAAGCTGGGACGCTCTTTCATTTGTGCGGCCCTCATGGGGCTCACCTCCATCTGTTTTTCTTGAGCTTGGGCTCTGTATATGATAAAATCAAAACGCAAACTGTAATCTATAGGTGGTGAATAATCGTGAAATATGGAATTATTCAACACGGAATGTGGATGATTTTCCGAAGTAGTTTTCAGAAACAACTATCCGTATTACACATCACTGATGAAAAAGTCAAAAAAGATATCATGAAAAAAGCGTATCAAAAATATCGGGACATCACCCTCATGATTGAACCGTTTGGCGGAAATGATGTTTTGCTGGTAAATATCTTAAGTGCATCTGCATTTGCCGCAATTTACTTGAGCCTGCCAGCAGAGTATCGCCTTACTCCTGTGAAAAATGCAGATGCTTTCCCGGAAACAGAAGAGTGTGAGCTGCTTGTAAGCGGGAAATATACCATGAAAGAATTAGGCGATTTTTACGAATCTTCCATGAATGGGAACTTTGTGATGAAACAGTATTTGAAGCGCAGTTGTTTTTCAAAAAGATATTGGCGAGAGCAAAAAAAGCAGGCAGAAAAGAGCCAGAAATCAACAAATCCGTATTCATGGAAATACTCTTTTCACCCCGGTAAAAACGGCCAACATTTTGACGCACTTTTCAGCCATTGCGGGATCTGGCATTTAATGCAAAAGCTGGGCATTCCAGAAATAACACCTGCAATGTGTCGATATGATTATGGTATGACGAAATATAGCGATGCTGTTTTTACCCGAAAAGGGACACTTGCAGGCGGGGCAGAACTTTGTGATTGCCATTATGATAAAAAGAAACAGTAAAATTGTTAGCCTGTTGAAGCATTAAATTCAGCAGCCCACCTGGATCACCGTCCCGGCGGGCTGTCCATTTCTTCATCGGATTCATCATCTCCACGCACACCGCTCATGTCGATCATCCCCAGGCTCCCGCTGGGCTTAGGTGTATCCTCGACGGTGTACTCCAGGTCTTGGGCCGGGTTGACTGTCTCCTGAGCCGGGGGGCGTTCCTCCCGGACAGGCTCCAGCGGCGGTGCAGGAGGAGGCAGCGGCGTTTTGGCGGCGTCCGCCTTTTTTTCGTCCTCCCGCCGCTTCCACTCTGGGACGTATTCCACCACCCGGCAAGGCTTGAGGTCGTTGTAACCGGGCAGCTCCTCGGGGGCCAGCTTGTAGAGCAAGGCGGGCTTGTGACCCTGGAACAGGGCGATGCACTGCCTTCGATCCAAGCGGAGGATCTCATCCGGGAGCATGAGATCCCGCTGGGTATTGCTCCGGGTCTGGGAGTAGGGCCGGGTGGAGGTGTAGACCGGAGAGAATAGGGGCATGAGGGGCATTTGGTTGTTGGTCACAGAGATGGTCACCTTGCCGCATTTCTTGGAGATGTAGTCCGCTGAGGTCAGGTCGTTGCAGCCCATATATAATGTCTGGTCGAAGGTGGCCAGCTGATTCTCCCACTCCTTGCCCGGATATTTTTCCTGCCACTGACTGAGGGACTGCACCACGACCTGGCAGCTCATGTTGAAGCCCCGGATGCTGTTCAGCGCGTCAGCAATGCCGTCCATGTAACCGATGTTGCAGTATTCGTCCAGGCAGAAGTTGACCAGCACCGGCAGGCGGCCGCCCTTGCCCTCCAGCCGGGCGTAATCGGACAGACGGGGCAGGGCCAGGGAGAAGAACAGAGAGCTGAGGAAGCGGTAGGCGCTGTCCTGGGCGGAGATAATCACAAAATAGGCGCAGGGCTTTTGTCCGGGGAGCAGCAGGTCTACATCGTGGTTACGAGTTATAGTGTCCACCAGCTTATTCTGGAAGATGGCCAGGCGATTGCCCAGTCCAATGGCGATATTGCCCCACAGATTTTCCCGGGCCTTGAGGAACAGCCCGTGGTGTCCCTTGGCCGGGTGCTCCGGGGGCAGTTGGGCCAGAGTGCGGTTGATCTCCTGGATGCTCTTGTTGGCCAGCAGCTGGTACACATCTCCCAGCCCCCGCTGTTCGATGGGGAGCAGCTTGCCGTTGGCGTCCTTCAGATTGCAGACGTAGTGGATGAGGGCCATGAGCAGATTCAGCTCCGCCCGGCTCCAGAAGTCGTCCGCCTCCTTGGGACCGGAGGTGTTCTGGATGATGGTGTTGGCCACCGTCTGCACCAGTTGGGTCTCCTTGTCCAGGGAGTACAGGCAGTTCCAGCCGTCCGAGTGGGCCATGTCCAAGAAGTTCACTGCCCTGACACAGTAGCCGTGATCTTTGAAGTAGGGGGACATTTTTTCCCAGAGTTCTGCTTTCGGGTCCGTGATAAAAATGGACTCTCCCCGTTGGGCGCAGCCCAGCATGAAGGGAATGATGAAGCCCCTGGACTTGCCGCTGCCAGGGGCACCGATGCACAGCATATTGTTGTTGTCCCCGGCCACCATCCGGTGGGCAACGTAGGCGGCGTATTTGTCCGGGTCATCCGGGTGCTTTTTCCACTTGCCCAACATCATGCCTTTGACCTCCGAGGCGGGGCCCAGCTCCAAAAACTCCCCCAGTTCCTTTTTCGTCAGGAAGCCGGAGGAACCGTGGGTGGCGTCCGGGAGGATATCGAAGCCCCGGGGGTCGTGGATAAATTTATAGCCGGAGAACCAGATGTATCCCTTTTTCGTGATAAGGCAGATCAGCAGAAGGATGACAATGGTAAAGCCAAGTCCAAAGGGGGTGAACAGCACAAACCAGTTGCGCAGGGGGTTGAACACCCAGATGCTGCCCACCTCCTCGCCCTCGGTGTGGAAGGTGGCGGCAGTACCCAGGCGGATGGAGTTGAGGAACATCCCATAGAAGTACCAGCCCAGCAGTCCAAGGGGGATATAGACGGGAAATTTGGCTTTGTGCCGCTCAAACCAGGGGCCGAGCTTTTCCACCAGCTTGTCCTCCAGCTTTTCCAGGTATGCGGATGGGCGGAGCATCGACAACGTCTCCTTTCTCGGTGAGGAATTGAGTATGAGGCGGGGTGTATGGGGCAGGCGGCCGGCCGGTGACCTCCGTGATCGCCTCTTTGGTCAGGGCGAACACCCTGGCCTGGCCCGTATCCTGATAACGGGGGATCAAGACGGTCTTGGCCTGCTTCTCTAGGGCGGCAACGGCGATTTGCTCCAAGCCCCGGCTGTGGGCGGCCTGGATGGCGGCGTCCAAGCGGCGCAGGTCCATGTCGGCGGCGATGACCAGGGGCCTATCCTGGTAGATGGCGTCCCAAACGGACACATTCAAGGGCGGCGGTTGGTATTCCTCCTTCAGTGCGCCCCGGGCCAGCCGGGTGCGATAATCGGGCTGGGCCATGATTTGAAGCTGCACAGCCCCGGTATAATCGCAGGAGAGAAGATGAATCGGGGAGGAGGACCGCTCCCACATCTCCCTGTAGGAAATCAGCCGTCCCTCATTTTCTTTATCTTTACGCTCCAGTTCTGTCAGGATAGATGGATAACTGTCCCCTGCGAAGAAAAAAGCCCGATTGGAGGATCGGCTTCGGGATACACAACTGGAAAGAATTTTCTCCTCATCCTCCAGGTTCAGCCTGCCAATACCAGGGTATACATTGTATGTGCTGTAGCAGCAATTACCCAGGCGAAATACTGCGGAAATACGGGAACTTCCCCAGATATTACGCTCCCTTCCTCTGCTGATATGCGGAAGAAATAAGGAATATCCCTGTGCCAGTTCAGATAACTCAGCTGCAAATAAATTGAGCTGAGCGCGATAGGCCGTTATAGTGATATTGGCAATACGCAGGCGCCGTTGAAGTAAATCTCCCCGATAACTAAGTGCGCAGTAGTCTGGACATGGCACATTGGAAACGGTCAAACACTGATGCCCCTTTTTTGTCAAAGCCAGTGATCCGCTGTTCTTATGCTGCCGTACTAAACCAATGTCGATCATATTCCGCACCGTTGTATCTTGAAAACTGCCGCGCAAGGCTGTGGGCTGAATATTGCCGCACCAGCTTAGTAGCCATAAAAGGTCTATGTCGCACACGCTAAACACCATAAATATTCTCCTGTTCCTGCCAGCGCCGAAATCATTTTTGCGCCGTCCCGACGCAAAAACAATTTCAGCGCCTTTCTGCCTACGGGGGCACCGTCTTCTGACAGTACCCCCGTAGATGTCCGCTTGCCCTGATTCTGTGACTGTATTTGCCGTCCAAAAAGCTATGCAGCACTTGGAATACGATATCCAAATACAGTCAGGTTTTCTGTATGGTATATGACCGTCCAAGTAAGTTGATTTTCCACCTGTTACTGACTGTATTTTTGAGGGTAAACAAGATGTTTATATGCCCCAACTGCTTCCATAAAAGTCCGCGACAGAGTAGTCCCCGGAGCGGTAGGCGAAGAAATCAGCGGCGTCCACAATATCCAACAGGGTGATGTGACATACGTCCAACTCGCTCTTGGTGGACAGCAGCGCCAGGGCCAGGGTGTGCTGGTCATCGTCAGGAATGAGCCTGCCCTTGATGGCGTTGCTCACCGCCTTATAGCCCTTGTTGTCCTGGTCGAAGATATGGCGGCCTTTGATCCCACAGTGTTCGTCGATCACCAGCATGGCCTCTTTGAAAAAGGGCAGCTCACTCCCGCCCGCCACATATTCATCCAACAGCCGGCGGATGGTATCGCTGAGCCAGTCGGCGGTCTGGTAGCGGCAATGGGGCAGCAGAGTGTTCAGCTGGATGTGGAGCCAGCCATAGCCAAACTGTTCCACAAATCCGGCCGTCTCCATCCGGGGAAGGATCGGCTTATTCCCGTAACCGCCCACCCCGGGGCTGTGCTTCTCACATAGCTTCCTCATCTCCAGAGCGGAGCGCTCCATCTGACCGGAGGCCCGCTCCAAAGTTCTCTGAAGTTTATCCGGATCGGTCTGTGCCGACAGCGTTTGAATCTGATGATAGGCGTCCGTTATCGCCGTCTGCATCTGGGCAAGGTCCTTCTTGAAGTCGTTCATGTCTCTTCCTTTCTCCGGGCCCGCAGGTCAGTGGGCGAGGTGGTGATGGCGTCGTACTCCTTCTGGGTGGCGTGGAACTGGACAGGGACGTGGTTATAGCGATAGGTAATCCGCCGCTTTTACTGCCCTCATAAGAGAACAGCAGTCAGAGCGGATTTTCCCCCGCTTCGCACCGTGCGTGCGACTTTCACCGC
>JAAWIE010000047.1 GCA_022796195.1 Lawsonibacter sp.
CCCGTCCAGCTGGACGGGGCGCTCTGCATACGAAGCTCTGTTTACAGCTCTATCATGGTATCTGTGGCAAAGAACCACAACACCTGCCGGTTTACGGGCCGGCCCAAAATGGCAGACAAAGCCAGACTGTAGGCATTAAGCTGAGGACGATATTCCGCCGCCCGTGCCTGTTCGCCGCCAGGAGCCACCCGGTCACTCTTGAAATCCACCACAGTAATGGTGTCCCCCAATTCAAACCACGCATCAATTACCCCTTGCAAGAGCACTTCCTCCCCGATTCCATCCGGGAAATAATCCAGCGCAGAATTAAGCACCGAAAATTTAAACTCTCTGCGGCACCGTTCCCCTGCCGCAGCCATGTCCTTCCCCAATGAGCTGTTTAAAAAGGCGGACAGGCGCTCCGGCTCAACCGCCTGACGCTGAAGTTTTGTAAGAAACCCGTCCTGTGTCAGCCGGTCCAACTCTGCCGCTACCGCTTGGGGATCCGCCGGACCATCCAAAGGCAGATACTGCATGGCAAGGTGGAGCGCCGTACCCCGCTGGGCAGGGGTCAGGCCCCGTTGTTCCGCAATAAAATTCGGACGTGTAATTGGCTGGCCTTGGCGTGTTGGCGGCGTAGTTTCCTCCGCCGCCTCCTGGTCCAGGGGCCGGCCTTTTATCTGTGTCGCCGTCAACTTTGAGGGCAGATTAGCCGCCGCCATGTGGGGGTAGCTCCAGGACAGGCGCACGGACAACGCTTCGTCCTGAGCCGTTTCCTCCGGGAGGTCAGACAACTGCCCTTCTACTTCACGGACCTGCCCCAAAAAAGTCCCCTCTATCCATCGGATATCCCAAGCCGGACCGGACACATTTGCTCTCTCTGTCTCGCTCAAACGCTCTGGCAGACCAGCCACTATTCGCAGGTCGCTCCCCTCCGGTCTAGTGAGCGCATGAAGCAGGAGCCAGGCTCCCACACTCTGCTGCTGTTCCAGCGTCATGGGCGAGATGGGCAAGCTCTCCCCGAGCCGCTCCAGCGCACTGCCGCCTTCCGGCAGGGCCGTTGTGAGGATCAGTTTCTCTCTGGCCCGGGTCATCGCCACATAAAGCAGGCGCAGTTCCTCCGCCAGCATCTCACGTTCCAGCCTGCGGGCCACTGCCCGCCGCGCTAGAGTAGGGTATTCCAGCATCCGCTCCCGGTCCAGCCCTCTCGGCCCCACGCCCAGCTCTGGATGGAACAGCACCGGACGCATCAGATTATCTCGATTGAGCCTGCGGGCCAAACCGCACACCAGCACCACAGGCTTTTCCAGACCTTTGGAACGGTGGATCGACAAGATCGACACACCTTCTCCCTCTCGTCCCGTTCCGGAAGCAGTCCCAAGGCTGGAGCCGGTGCTTCTCAACCGATCCAGACGGAGCAGAAATTGGAACAGTGTGCGGCATCCGCTGTCTTCCATTTGTCCAGCAAGGGCATAAAGTGCCAACAGATTGTTCTGCCGCTCGGCCCCTCCTTCCATGGCGCCAAAGATGCCCAGAAGATTCGTTTTCTCAAAAATATGCCACATAAGCTGGCGGCAGGTCCGGTCTCCGGCCCCAAATCGCAGCTGCTCCAAATTGTCCAAAAAGTCCTTACATGCCTGATCTCCCATTTCGGCGGCGTGAACCAGAGCTGTATAGAAATCTCCCCCGCTGTCCGCCCGGAGCAGAGCCAGTTTATCTCCGGTAAAGCCGTACACCGGGGAGCGCAAAGCGGCAATCAGCGGCACGTCCTGCCGGGGATTGTCCACCACTTGGAGAATTGCTAGAGCGGCGTTTACTTCGGTAGTCTCAAAGAGATCCCCGCCTCCGTCGGCGTTCCAAGAAATTCCCTCCTCGCTCAACGCCTGGATATAGTGATGCAGCACCGGACCGGGACTGCGCAAAAGAATCATCACATCAGAGGGGCGCAGGGGCCGCAGTCCATCTCCCTCCTCCACCATTAGGGGGGCATCCAGCAGGCTTCGAATACGACGGGCGGCAAAACGGGCCTCCATCAGGTCTTTACTATCTTTCTCCCCCGCCTGATCGCCAAGAAAAGACAGATCGATCGCGTTCAGCTCCAGAGTATAGGGAGTTTTCTTCTCCCCCACCTCTCCAGGATCTGGAAATTGTTTCCCTGGAACCAGCTTTTGGCTGTCATCATAGTCCAACTCACCGAACTCAATCGACATAATACTGCGAAACAGGTCATTGCACCCTTCCAGGACTTGGGCACGGGAGCGGAAATTTTGAGACAGCACTCGCCGGCGGGCCTGTCCATCCTCCGCTTCATCCCCGTCCGGATAATTGCGAAATTTTTTCAAAAAAATAGTAGGATCCGCCAGCCGGAACCGGTAGATGGACTGCTTCACATCCCCCACCAGAAACAGCCGCCGGCCGCCATCGGAAATAGCGTCAAAGATTGCATTCTGCACCTGGTTGGTATCTTGGTACTCGTCCACCAGCACCTCGTCATATCGAGTTCCCAGAAACTGCGCCAACTGGGAGGGATTTCCCGCCCCATCTGTAAGCAATTTCACGGCGCAGTGTTCCAAATCAGAAAAGTCCAGCAGACCCCGTCTGGCTTTTTCTTTGGAAAAGGCGGACTGAACGTCCAACACCAAATCCATCAGTGCCTCCACCACCGGAGCCGACAAGGCAAGATCCTCCATCTGGACGGCAGTGTTCCCGGCGGCAAAGGGTTCCGCCGCTTTATCCAGCGCCTTTTTGCATCGGGTACGGATGGCTTTCATCCGTTCCGCCGTTCCGGCATTCTCCAGTTCCTCCATTGGACTGATTAGCACGGTGCGTTTTCGCTTCCGTCCCGCAGCGGGAAAGGGAATAGGCAGACGGGTGCATGCTCCATCCCATGTTGTCTCCCGTAAAAAGTCCTCAAGACCGTCCAAGGTTTCGGAGATGGATGGGATATAGTTGGCCTCCAGCAGTTCGTCTCCCCGGCACAGCCCCAGGGCGTAGCGCAGCCGGTCCCGGCAGGCTCGGGCCTGCCGCTGAATATCCTCCAGCAAAGGCGCCCCCCACGGGGTCTGCGCCAAATCGGACACCGTTTCCAGCCGCCACAGCTCCTTCTGTTCTTCCAGCCAGCGGGCGGGGTCTGGATGGCTCTGCACTCGAGCAAAGATGTCCACCGTGATTTGCGCCAGTTGACTGTCGTCCCGTCCAGCCGACAGGGTGTCTACCAAAAGAGCAAAGGGACTGCCCTCTTCCAGGTCCTCATACCGCTTGTCCAACACCTCGTCCAGTACCTGTCCCATCAGCACCTGACATTCTCCTTCGTCACACAGGCGAAAGTCCGGATCCAAGTCCAGCAGATGGCCATTCTCCCTCAGCAGAGCGGCACAGAAGGCATGAATGGTAGAAATCTGCGCCCGGTACACCAGCGTAGTCTGGCGCCGTAAATGCCGGTCGTCGGGATTTTGTGCCAGCCGGTCTGACAATTCCTGGGCAATCCGCCCCCGCAGCTCCGCCGCTGCCGCCTTGGTGTAGGTGATAACCAAATAGCGGTCGATATCGGTCCCTTCTTTGGCCACCCGATCCAACAGCCGCTCCACCAGCACCCGAGTTTTGCCCGATCCCGCCGCCGCCGACACCAGCAGTTCTCCGCCTCGGTCGTTTACAATTTTCTGTTGTTCCTCCGTCAAGGGAAAGGGCATCGGACTACCTCCTATTCAAGCCTCCCGATTGCGGAAAGCCTCTTTACTCTGTCAATACGCTTAAATACTTCTCAATGCGAATGCCGTTGTTTCGTTCCACTACATCCTGTTCCAGGAAAATCAATCGTTCCAGCAGGTCCACCGCTTTTCGAACGGCAAATGGCAAGCCTTTTCCCTTTACAAGCTCTCCAGTTAACAGAGATGTAAAAATATCCCCGGTACCTGGAAAATGCGCCTTGATAAAACGGTAAGGTACTGTAAAGTACTCTTCTGTCTCACGGTCATACCCCCAGACCACATGGCGGCCTGTCTCCTCCTCCCGGCCGCTGGTAATAACTGCGGCCTTCGGTCCTTGGTCCATCAGACTGTCCAGCAGTTGGCGGGCTTCTTCTTCTTTTAGAGCCTCCCGCCCCAAATACAGCCCAGTGAGAAACTCCCCCTCGGTCAGATTGGGGACAATCACGTCGGATATCCCAATAAAACGGCGCATATTATCTACCGTCTCCTGAGTGGAACCGTTGTACAGCTTTCCTCCGTCCCCCATTATGGGGTCAGTTACCACCAACATTCCCTCCTTACATTGGCTGCTGATAAAATCTCGGAGCAGCTCCACCTGCGCCGCCGAAGCCAAAAAACCGGTGGTAATGCAGTCAAACTGAAATCCCAAAACCTTCCAAACCTGTATGGTCTCTTCCATATAGGCAGTGGTATCCAAAACAGAAAATTTGCCGTAATCAAAGTTGTTAGACACCAAGGCGGTAGGCAGATTGTAGACGCTGTGCCCCATATTGGACAAAATAGGCAGCATACCCGCCAGCCCCATTTTTCCATAACCGGGCATGTCGCCAATAATCAGAATGTTTTTGCTGTCTTTCATCCCGGTTGCCCCCAATATGTAATCAGATAGCCCATTTCTTCCAAGGCTCGAAGCGCAGGCTCAAACTGCTCTTCCTTTGTCATAATATAGTCAGTCCAGCATGTCGACATAGCATAAATATTGATGCCCTGTTCCGCCAAAAGAAAGGATATCTCTGCCAACACACCAATCATAGCAAAGTCCTGTACTCCCTCAATTCGGAACGTGCGCCAGCCGTCCTCCCGCTCCAGCGCACCGTCTGGAACGTCGCCTGTGGGACAGACCAGAGACAATCCCCGGTCCGTCTTTGCTACAAAGCAAAACTCACATGTCCAGTCAAGCTCCCCCAATCCGTTAATACAGCATATGGAGAACTCCTGTGGCAAAACGGTCAATTCCATCACGTTTCCTCCTTTTCAATCTGCTCCCAAAACTCCTGTGCACTCACACCGGCCAGCCACCGTTTGCAATCTCCGCCCCGGCCCGGCTCAAAGTGGCAGGCGGCGGCATAGTCACAGAAGCGGCAGGCATTTTTCTCTGGGCCCCGCCAGAAGGGATCGGCGGCAATATTGCCCCCTGCCAGCTCTCCACAGATTTCCTCCAGCACCCGCTGAACATGCCGGCCCAGCCGGCCCAGCTGTTCCGCTGTTGCCAGGGCCTCTCCGGTGACCTCTCCCCCGTTTTTGCTCACCCGCAGGGGCAGGAACCGGTAGCCCTTCTCCCCCCGCTCTTCCATGGCATCCAACACCCGTTGATCGTTCACCACCAAGCCGCTGCGGGTCAACTCTTTATCAACTTTCTTTTTTAATTCCTCATCGCTGATGCTCCGGCTCCCGCGAATAACCGCTTCCCGAGCCGGCAAATACAATACGCCATCTCCCTCTACTGGCAGACCGTATATGGCCTGCCCTTTTTCCTCCAGCGTGAAGAGATAGAGCAGCATTTGCAGTCCTAGACCGTTCCAAACCTCTGTAAGATCAAACGTTTTTCTCCCGGTCTTGTAATCCACTACCCGAAGGTGGAGCTTTCCACCGTCGATCCACCCATCCACCCGGTCTACAAAACCGGTGACGCTGATGGTAACTCCTCCAAAGGTCATCTCAACCGGGGGCAGTTCACCATTCTTCCCAAAGCCAAGTTCAAAGGAAACCGGCTTAAAACGGGAGCAGAACAGTTCCTCTGCCACATTGTCTACCACAGCCTGCACCGAACGAAGTAAGCGGCGGAACAAATATTGAAACCGGGCGCTTTGGCCCTCCAGTCCCCCCAGCTCCTCGGAGACATAGCGGTCTACTGCCTGTTTTGTCAGGCGGTGCAGTTTCTTTTTTCGGGCATCTTCATCCTCCATGCCAGGAATTGCCATCTGAGAAAACATATTATCTTGAAGCACATGCTCCAGGACGTAGTGGACGAAGGTCCCATATTCCGGGGCGGTAAATCCAGCCGGTTTCCGTGGCTCCGCCTCCAGTCCATAGCGCATAAAGTAGGAAAAATGACAGGATTTATACTTATCCATTCGAGAAGCAGACATTGCAACCCGCTTTCCATACAGCCGGTCCACTGCCCGCCGGGACAACCGTCCCCGCTCCCAAACTGCGGCCCGGTCCAGCCGTTCCACCTGGTCCCGAAAGGCCGGCAGTCCTTCCAACGCCCGCCGGGCGCTCTGGTCCCGCCCTGCCTGTTCTAGGGCAGGCAGGGGAGCCTCCAGCCGAAAGGAGCCTTGCAGGGCTTCCTCCTTGATAACTGCCACATCGGAAAACAACAGCCGCAGACGGCCTACCAGAAAACTGGGACGGCGTTCCTCTCCCCCTGGCCCCTGAACCGGCCAGGAGACCACCAGCTTTTGGCTGGGCCGTGCACAAAGCTGATAGATTGTGGTCATCTCCCGGTATAGCAGATCTCTCTGTGACTGGGCCAGTTCCAGGCCATAACCAGCCAACAAGGCACGGTCATCATCCGACAACAGGCCCGGAGCGTTTCCAACCTGGGGCAAAGACGCATCATCTGCCCCCAGCAGAAAGAGTACCTTTACCCGATGCCCTGTTTGGCGGGTGGTCTCTCCCGCCGTCACCCGGTCTAGGGAGACAGGAATAGTACCCACATCGTACTGGGACAGCACCAGCCGGAACAGCAGCGCAAACTCTTCCAGTTCCATAGGCGTATCCCCCAGCAGACGGGCACATTGCTCCAAGCCACCGCACAGAATGTCCCAAAGCTGGCGGTATTCTTCCGCCAGTGCGGGCTGTCCCCGCTGGATTAACAAATCCACCCGCTTTTCCAGCCGGTCTGGCAAGCCAATTTCCTCCAAAAAGGTGTAAAGCGAAATAGCCTGTCCCCTTCCTGTCTGGTCTTTATTTTTCCGGAGGGTCTCCAGCGGCTCTACCGCTTTTCGCCTTGCCGCATCTAGCCGGGACAAAAGAGCTTTGTCCTCCTCGCTCCACTTCATCCCATAGCCTTTGGGATGCCAGGACCACTCCTTAGCCTGGGTCCAGCGGCTGCCTTTGATATCCCACTTTAATACGTAGTTCTCCAACAGGTCAATATCCTCCTGCGGCAAGTCGGAAAGACCGGTTTTCAAATATCGGAAGACATCATCATATCGGTAGCCTCCAGCTGTGGTATCCAGCGCGGCAGTAACCAGCGCCAGCACTGGCTTTTCTAAAATATCTGTCATAATCGAGGAGAATACAGGTACTCCGTACCGCCGGAAGACAGATTCCACCAAGTCCCGGTAGGCTCCATAATCCCGGGCAACCACACCGATTTCGCGGAACCGATATCCCTCGTCCCGAACCAGCCGCAGAATCCGGGCAGCCGTCCACTCCACCTCTCCCCGTGGGGTAGAGCCCTGGAACAGCTCAATTCCACCCTCACAGCTTCTGTGCGCATTTCCACCCCCAGCAAAGAGAGCTTTTTCTAAAAAGACCAGCGGTTCCCATTTTCCCAATCCCCGGCTGACAAGGTGTTCCACTTTACAGGAAATCCCTTCTTCCCGAGCCAGCCGAATCAACGTATTTGCGGTACGCCGGGCGGGAGAAAAAATGCCGGTTCCTCCCTCATCCTCCTCCAGATGGTCACAGGTAAGGGTGACGGTGGTGGAATTTGCCTGCACCATTAACAGCCTCAACAGTTCTCCTTGCTGAGGAGTAAAATCTGTAAAGCCATCCAGCCACACATCCGCTCCCTGTGCCCAGCAGCAGGTTCGCAGTTTATCTGCCGCTCGGGTTAGCCGGTCCCGGGGATCTAAAGCGGTCAGTGCGGTGAGGGCATTGTACTCCCCAAAAATCAGCCCCAGGTCCCTGAGTTTATCCCCTTCCGGACCAGCGGCCTCCTCCCCCGCCCGGACCAGCGTTTCAGGGGGAACACAGCAGCTTTTCAGCTCATCCACGGTAGCCAGCAACGAGGTGAGGAAAGCAGGCCGTTTGGAAGGCCGGCCATAAACTTTCAGGTTTGGCGCCGTATTCTGTACCGCCCGGTACATCAACAGCAGCCGTCCTCCCGGTTCCAATTCCTCCTCTCCCAAACCGCCCGCGCTCTGGAAGATCCGGTTTGAAAGCCGGCTGAACGACAGCACTTCTGCATACAGGCTGGCCTGCGGCCCCCCTGCGGCACACAGCGCCCGCTCTGTCTCGTGGGACATCTGTTCCGGCACCAGCAGTACCTGCCTACGTTCCTGTCCTGCCTTACAAAGCCGCTCCAATACCGCAGTGGTCTTCCCTGCCCCTGCACGGCCCAATAACAGCTTGAACAACGGGCCGCCCCCCTCTCCATTTCAATATCTCTGCTACAGTATAACACAGCCAAAAGAAAAAATAAAGATTTCATCAAGAAGGGTTTGATTTTTTCCATCCGCTGGGTCTATAATACAGACAGCCATTTTTAAAAGGAGTGTTTCCTATGGACGTAATCGAACAAAAGATACTTTCTATTCTGGACAGCCGCGCAGAGGAGCTTCAGGCTCTGGCGCAGGACCTGTTTGACCACGCCGAACAGGGCTACCACGAATACCGCACTGCCCAGGTGGTATCTGACTGCCTGAAAAAGCTGGGGTTGGAGACTCGGGAGGGTCTGGCCATCACCGGCCTGCGGGCCAGCATCGGCAAACAGGATGGCCCCAACATAGCCCTCATTGGGGAGCTGGACGGCCTGGCCTGCCCCACCCACCCCACCGCCAGCGACAAGGGTTTTGCCCACGCCTGCGGCCACTACGCCCAGTTGGTCTGCATGCTGGGTGCCGCTATGGCCCTCACCGACCCGGAGATCGCCGCCACGCTGGACGGCACCGCCACATTCTTCGCTGTCCCCGCTGAGGAGTTTCAGGGGGGCGATCTGCGGGACGAAGTCCGCCGCACCCACGACGTCCACTGCGCTGGAGGAAAGTGCGAACTGCTGCGCCGGGGCGAATTCGACGATATCGACATGGCCGTTACCACCCACTCCCTCATGGTGGAGCGGGAATCTGACATCGACCTGATGCTGGGTAACAGCGCCTGCACTGGCTTTGTGGGCAAGACTGTCTTTGTCCACGGCAAAGCCGCCCACGCCGCCGCCGCGCCTCACAAAGGAGTCAACGCCCTCAACGCCGCCTGCCTGGGCATGAGCGCCCTGGGCATGATCCGAGAAACCTTCCAGGAAAAGGACTGCGTTCGGGTCCACCCCTACATCCGCCAGGGCGGCGAGGGAATCAACATCGTCCCCAGCGAAGCCATTGTGGACATGATGGTCCGGGCCAACAATCAGGAGGCCATTGAGTCCATCAGTGCCCGGGTGGACAACTGCTTCAAAGGCGCGGCCATGGCCATCGGCTGCAATGTGGACATCGTCAACGCTCAGGGTTACATGCCCTGCCCCGAACGTCTGCCCGACGACATCCTCTGGGACTGCGCCAGGCTGCTGGGTGACGGACTGAAGGTGGAATCCATCCCCGCCGGGGCCTGCAACACCGCCAGCACCGACGTGGGCGACCTGTTCGCCGTGATGCCTGTGCTCAACTTCACATTCGGCGGCAGTGTCGGCGCACTCCACTCCAAAGACTATGCCGTCTCTGATCCCAATGTGGCCCATATCGTCCCCGCCAAAATGATGGCCCTGCTGGCCTACCGTCTGCTGAAAAACGGGGCCGCTGAGGCCAGAAAGATCATTGACAGCTATCAGGCCCCCTACACCAAAGCGGAGTACAAAGCCTATACCGAAAAAATGAGCGGCTGAGTTCCGTTTCGTCTTTCCGCCTTGCGCCCTCCTGTCTGGGAGGGCGCTTTTTCTCTTTCGACAAATTTTTTCACTCTACTTCACTGAATTATAAAATTATGAACAAAGTATGAAAAACCTATTGCCAAGCAGGGAAGAATCCGCTATAATAAAGCGGTATTTTTGATCGAGGGAATCCAGACGGGGCGTGCCCCGTCTCACCGTGTTTGCAAAACACGGGATTCCTCCGGTTAAATGAGGAGAACCCGCATACAGGATAGAATATCCCTCCTCGAAGCACATGAAAGCCCGGCCAGCGTGCCGACGGACCGGACAGCCATCGTGTCCGGAGGAAAGAAAGGAGCATCCTATGCCCAAAAAAGCAAAAGATTTACAGAAAAAGGGGGTACTCGACCGCATCCTGGACGCGATCGAGCGGGCTGGCAACAAGCTGCCCGACCCCATCACCCTGTTCCTGGGACTGGCCGTCATCGTTGTCCTGATCTCCTGGCTGTGCAGTGCGCTGGACATTCAGGCCGTGAATCCCGCTACCAACGAAGTTGTCAAAGTACAAAATCTGTTCTCCGTCTACGGTATTCAGTACCTGTGGAGCAACGTCATTACAAACTTCTCCGGCTTTGCCCCTCTAGGCATGGTGCTGGTGGCCGTAATCGGCTCCTCCGTGGCGGAGAAGAGTGGTTTCCTGGTCGCGTTGATGCAGAATTTCCTGGGCGGCGCCAAAGGCTGGGTTGTCTCCGCCGTGGTAATTTTCCTGGGTATCAACCTGAACATCGCTGGCGATGCGGGCTTCATCATTCTGCCCCCGCTGGCCGCTATCCTCTATATGTCCATCGGCCGCAGCCCCCTGCTGGGCTTGTATGTGGCGTTCGCCTCTGTAGCCGCCGGTTTCTGCGCCAACATTATGATCGGCCTGTCTGACGCTCTGGCCTACGGCTTCACCGAACCCGCTGCTCAGATGATCGACCCCAACTACTCCGCCTCTATCGCCATCAACTGGTACTTCATGATCGTTTCCTGCTTCATCCTCACCATTGCTGGCACCTTCATCACGGAGAAGATCATGGTCCACCGTTTCCCTGTGACCAAAGAAGATCTGGCTAAATACGACTTTGATGAGAGCGCCACCAAGATCTCCCCTGTGGAGAAAAAGGGGCTGGCGGTGGCCGGTATTGCGGAACTGATTTATCTCGCAATCGTGCTTCTGCTGTCCCTGCCCATCTTCGGCAACCCCATTCTGGCGGACGAAACCGGTTCCATCACCGCCTCTGCCGCTCCCTTCACCAAGGGCATCGTATTCACTGTCACGCTTGCACTGATGGTACCCGGCGTCGCCTACGGCGTTGCCATCGGCAAGTACAAAAACGATAAGGACGTGTGGGCTGATATCAGCCAGGGCTTCTCCGAGATGGGCAACTACGTCTTTATGTGCTTCTTTATCTCCATTTTCACCAACTTCTTCAACGTCTCCAAGTTGGGCACCGTGCTGGCAATCAGCGGTGCCAACGGCCTGAAAGCCATGAACTTCTCTGGCGTTCCTCTGATGGTCGGCCTGATCATCGTGGCCTGCTTCGTCAACCTGTTCATTGGCTCTGCCTCCGCTAAGTGGGCCATTCTGGCTCCGGTGTTCGTCCCCATGATGATGCTTATGGACTACGACCCCGCTATTACCCAGATGGTCTACCGTATCGGCGACTCCATCACCAATCCCCTGTCCCCGCTGTTCACCTATATGCCCGTCATTTTGGGCTACGCCCGCAAGTATGAGAAGAAGGCTGGTCTTGGCACCGTAATTGCCAACATGATCCCCTTCTCCACCTGCTTCGCCATCGTCTGGATTCTTCAGGTCATTGTGTGGGTTATGCTCAACCTGCCGCTGGGACCCGGCGGCGGCATCTATCTGCCCGGTTAAAAAACAAAACAAACGGCCCGGATCAGCAATGGTTCGGGCCGTTCCGGTCATTTATATTTTGAAAGGAGTCTTTGCCCATGAATTACGCACAACGCGCCGCCCAGGTCAGCGGAACCATCGCAGGCCACCGGCACTGGCTGCATCAACATGCAGAGCTTTCCCTCCAGGAGACGGAAACTACCGCCTATCTGGCCGGTCAGCTCCGGGACCTGGGTATCCCCGTTCTGACCTTCGAGGACTACCCCGGCTGTATCGCCACCATTCAGGGCGGCAAGCCGGGAAAAACCGTCATGCTCCGTGCAGATATCGACGCTCTGCCCATTCAGGAAAACAGCGGTGTAGACTTCGAGAGCCAAAACCCCGGCGTTATGCATGCCTGCGGCCACGACTGCCACGCCTCTATGCTGCTGGGCGCGGCCCAGATGCTGTGGGAGAGCCGTGAAGACCTGAGCGGCACAGTCAAGCTGCTGTTCCAGTCCGGCGAGGAGGTCTTCATTGGCAGTCACTACTATTGGGACCAGGGCCACCTCAGCGATGTGGATGCCGCCATGGGCCTACATGTGTGGGCCACCGCTCCTAACGGAACACTGTGCGTTCAGGACGGTCCTCTGATGGCCAGCTGCGACAACTTCAAACTCACGGTCCACGGCGTATCCTGCCACGGCTCCACCCCAAACATCGGTAAAGACGCTATTGTCGCCGCCAGCGCCATCATTATGGCATTACAAACTGTGGTCAGCCGGGTCAGCGACCCTCGGGACATGGTCGTAGTTACGGTAGGCAAAGTTCAAGCCGGTACCCAATTCAACATCATCACCGATACCGCCGTTCTGGAAGGTACTGTCCGGGCACACAACCCAGCCGCTCGCCAGCTGGCCGCCGACAGCATTCGCCACATTGTTGAGACCACCGCCTCCGCTATGGGCTGTACCGCCGACCTAGAATACAATTTTCTAGAGCCGCCTGTGTGCAACAACGACACCGCCCTTAACGAGGTTGCCCGTGATGCCGCCCGAGAGCTGTATGGTCCCGAAATTCTCGCCTCCACCCTTCCGGCCACCGGCAGCGAGGATTTCTCCTATTTGATGGAAAAAATCCCTTCCTCTCTCTTTGTTTTCCTGGGCTGTTACGATGAAGAACATGGTTGTGTTCATCCCGTACACAACGAAAAATTCAAAATCAATGAAGATATCCTTCCGATTGGCGCGGCTCAATACGCCCAGTTTGCCGCCCGTTATCTGGAGAAAACAGCAGGAGGTGCGAAATGATGGATATTAAGACGCTGGCCAAAGAACAAGAAGCCTACATCATTGAGTGCCGCCGCTGGCTCCACGCTCACCCGGAACTGAGTACCAAAGAGGTAGAAACCACCCGTTTTATCAAGGAGCAGCTGGAAAAAAACGGAATCTCTGTCCAGACCTTTGAGGACATCACCGGCTGTATCGCCACCATTCAGGGCGGCAAACCGGGCAAAACCGTTATGCTCCGGGCGGATATCGACGCCCTCCCCATCCAGGAAAACCCTGGCAAAAGCTATTGCAGTCTTAACCCCGGCGTTATGCACGCCTGCGGCCACGATTGCCACACCGCCATGCTCCTGGGCGCGGCCCGCATCCTTCAGGAGCATCGTGAGGAACTCAAAGGCACCGTCAAACTAATTTTCCAGATGGCCGAAGAAATCGGACGTAAGTCAGAAGAATATGTCACCCGAGGCGCCCTGGAAGGTGTAGATGCCATCTTTGGAATGCACGTCTGGTCCGCCTTGGACAAGGGTAAAGCCAACTTCGAGAGTGGAGGACGCATGGCCTGTTCGGATCGCTTCACCATTCAGATACACGGCAAGGCCGCTCATGGAAGCGCCCCCCACCAGGGTCAGGACGCCATTCTGGCCGCTGCCGCCGCTGTGATGGCCCTCCAGTCCCTGCCCAGCCGGGTCGTTAATCCTCTGGACAGCCTTGTGGTGTCGGTAGGTATGATGAACGGCGGTACCAAGGAAAATATCCTGTGCGGCCATGTGGAACTGGTGGGCACCGTCCGAGCCTTTGACCGTGAATTCCGGAACAGTATGCCCCAGCGTATTCAGGAGCTGGTAACCAATGTAGTCAAAGGCTACGGCTGTTCTGCCGAATGTGATTATTACTTTGGCCCTAGTCCCCTGATTAACGATCAAGAGGATCTAAACCGTCTGTCTCAAAATGCAGCCAAAAAGATCATGGGCGAGGATTGTCTTGTCTCCCTGAATCGAATGATGGGTGCAGAGGATTTCAGTGTTTACATGGAGCATATCCCCGGTGTCTATGGTTACCTGGGTTTCAAAGATCCCGGCGGCGGTACGGAGTACATCCATCACCATCCCGCCTTCGATGTGGACGAATCCACGCTTTGGAATGGAACTGGCATCTACGTCCAATTTGCAGTAGACTATTTAGACGAAAAAGCCTGAATATACCAAAGGACCGCCAGTAAACTGGCGGTCCTCACTTTTATGTTTGGCTTGGGAATCCGGAATAAGGTTCGGTACAGGGAATCGTAACGCCTATGTTTTCTAACACCAAATCACCGCCATCCGGACCGCAGAAATAGACATCCACGCTGGCCGGGTCCCCCAGTCCGGGGACTACCGCCCAATTTTGCAGGGTCTTCTGAATACTGTCCAGAATGGTCTGGCTCAGCTGTCCGGCGTCAAAGACGTGAAATTCGTCTTTCTGTGGGTCTGGCGGACCCTGAAACAGGGCGCTGGTCTCGGCAAACATGACGGTCATCCCACCTTTGCCGCTGGTAATTTCATCGGCCAAATCCAGATTCCAGCCTGTCAGTTGGGAAATCCCAGCTACCAGGTCACCTGGGGTAATTTCTCCCTCCAGTTCCAGTGGATACTCCTGAAACCGGCCGTTCATCCCAATGTACAGGACGGCAGACTGGTTCTCACCCGGTCGAGAACTAGAAGTCCCCTCTGAATCAGCGGGTTCAGAGGAACTATCACCAGAACCGGCAGGGTCAGGCCGGGAACTGGAAACGCTGCTGGAGCTTGGCGGCGGCTGAGTGGCACTGCCATTGCTTTGGGAAGTATTTCCGCTGGAGCAGGCGGTTAGAGCCAGCGTCATTGCACAGGCAAGTGCTAACATTCGTTTCATTTGGCTTCTCCTTTCCGTCCCCGTCTTGCGGTGAGGACTGCCTCATGATAGCAGAGAGCCCATACAAAATCATGTCTTTTATGTAAATTCTCTCTCCTGTGCCGCATGCTCCATCAGTTCCAGATTCCGTTTCAGCCGCTCGTTCCCTGGCTCCAACTCCAGCGCCTTTTTTCCCTCCACGGCAGCCTGCGCATATGCGTTGACGTTATAATAGGCAATTGCCCGCAGATCATGGGGCAGACTGCCCCATGCCGCCGCTTCACAGATATAACTTCTGGGCCGAACCGTAATGGCAAGCGCACAGGAAGTAAAGTAGAGCACCCCTTCCCATTCCTTCTGCTGATAGAGCATTTGGGCCAGGTCGGTATACGGCTCCCGCAGATGCGGGGCCTCAGTAATCGCCCGCAGATACCAGTTTCGGGCCTGTGCAGCTTCTCCCTTTTCCCAGTAGGATTTTGCAATATACCGCATGGAGGCCGCCCGTTCGTCCCTCCACACAGCGGTGGGCATCTCTAAATGCCCTTTTAAGGTACGGATACAGTCATCCCACCGGCCCCGATACATGTACTCCCGCCCCAAATAGTGGACATTCCGATCATCCTCCGGTTCCTCTCGAACCGATTCCTCCAGCAAAGGCAGATATTGTCCTCTTGATTTTAAGGGGTCCGGATGGTGGTCAAGTTGGACCTCTTCCGCAGTCACAACAGGACCCGGTCTTCCTTCCCCTGTCCATTTCAGCACCTCATGAACCGGATGGACCCACTGGTAACCATGACGGGCATGGATTTTCTCATACCAAAATACCACCCCCTCCGATCCGTCAGCGTTAAAGGACCAGGTGTATCGGTAGGTGGCCTGCCCCGCCCCCGGAACCCACACCCGCTCCAATACCTCCCGCCAGCCAGGACGGAACACCTCGTCCAGATCTGTACAAACACAGATATCCACATCCTCTGGCACCAACTCCAAAGAGCGATTCCTGGCGGTATCAAACCGCCAGGGTGAAATGCTCTCTGCCACCACCCGCGCCCCTCGTGCCCGCAGCTTCTCCACAGTTCCATCTTCTGAGCCGGTGTCTAGAACCACTACCTCATCCGCCTCAGACATGGAATCCATCCAGCGGTCAACGAACGGTTCCTCATTTTTGCTGATTGCGTAAACACATATCTTATATATTCCCATAAAGACCTCCTTTCAAAAGACCGGCGCTCCCAAGTTGGGAGCGCCAGCAGGCTTAAATCAGGTAGCAATAACGCCAGCGGTTCTCAACGAGGCCAGCAGTTCATTGATTTTGTCCACGATTTCCGGTGTTCCGGCGCCTGGGTCGACGTCATCCACGGCGGGGCCGGGAGTGATGGCAGGACCAGCAGGGCCAGTGGGACCAGTAGCGCCGTCAATATATGCACAACATAGGAAACCCCGCAATTATGCGGATTGTTCATATCTTAAAGACAATTAAACAGCCCTTATAATTACACCA
>JAAWIE010000187.1 GCA_022796195.1 Lawsonibacter sp.
GCGTGATATAATAGGGACAAATCAGAGGAAACCCAGTAAAATCAAGGGGTTGCAGATGATTTAGTCCTATTATTTTTTGCAACGAAACGGAGCAGACGGTATAGGACAGGCCTGTTATATATCAAAATATCCCATATTGCATACGAAGTCAAAGAAATTGTTTTGATGTTGGTTTCGTATTGCCGAAAAGGAGTGATAACTGAATATTGATTTTTAGGTAGGACTAAATTGACTGGTTGGAACATGGTGTTTCGCTGTCGGTTTAGTCCTTTTGTATTTTTATGGCAAAGGAGAACATGGTATGACTTTTAAGGAGTTAGAGCATTCTGATAAGTTTAATGATGAAGAAAGCATTTATTGGGTGGATGTTTCCGGGGTTCCGGAAAGGTTCGTGAATGAGGCAAAGAGAATAGATGGAAGTGATTATTCCGGTGAATGCTTTGGCGTGTGCATACAGCATGACAGGAAAACAGGGGAGTTTGCCGCCATAGAGGACAGTCCGGGGCACAGCCTCTATTATGTTGACAATCTTGGGTATAAGCACTGGCTTGATTACAGGCTGTCAGGGCAGGAACTGGAAAAGATAGTCAGTAAAATCTGTATGTTCATTGAGGAAGAATGCGGGGAAAAGTAACGGGTATGTTATAGAGCTGAATAAAGATAAGGAGCTGGTTGCATGAAAAGGAGGAAATTCAAAATGGATAACAAAATAGAAGTGATTGGAATCGACCACGGCTGGTCCGGCATGAAAACGGTGCATGAGGTATTTACTTCGGGCTGTAAGGAAATCAGCACGGAACCGGCCTTTACGGAGAATTTACTGGAGTATGGCGGGAAGTATTACAAGATTGGCAGCAAACGGCTTGAAGTAAAGGACACAAAGGTAACGGATGAAAATTACTACATGCTGACGCTGGCAGCGGTGGCAAAGGAACTGAAAATCAGGAGGAAGAAAACAGCCCATGTCCTTCTGGCGGTTGGGCTTCCGCTGACAAGGTTCGGGGACGAGAAGAAAGATTTTGTTTCTTACCTGTCAAAGAAAAAGGAAGTTTCCTTTACCTTTGAGAAAGAGAAGTACCATATTTTCATTGAGAATGTATGTGTCTACCCTCAGTGTTATGCAGCGGTCATTGACCGGATTGACAAATTCCCAGAGAAACAGCTTGTGGTGGATATTGGTTCGTGGACAGTGGACATTATGCCGATTATCAACCATCTGCCGGATGAATCGGCGTGCGTGACACAGCCGCATGGGATAATCACCTGCATACAGCAGATTAACAAGGAATGTGTGAGGCAGTTAAACGCAGAGGTGGACGAGTATGATATTCAGAAAGCTATGGTAAACGGTGGTGGGGACCTTCCGGAGAAGTATCAGGGGATTATCATTAAGGAAATCCGTGCTTACTGTCAGCAGATTTACCATAACATCAGGGAACTTGGCTACAACATGGACTTGACGCAGATTATCTTTGTGGGCGGCGGTGCCGGTGTGATGAAACGCTTTGGTAACTTTGGGCAGGGGAATATCCAGTATATTGAGGATGTAAGGGCAAATGCGAAAGGATATGAAATGCTTGGGAATGCGTATCTGGCAAAGGCACAGAGGCGTAAGATCGGATAGGGGGGATTGCTATGGCGAGCGGGGATTTATTCCGTGGGTTTCTGTTACGTTTCTCAATGAAAAAGGACCAGCATGTCAGGATGTTGGAGAAATTTGAGGACAATAGGCTCAATGGGGGAAAAGCCAAAACTCAGATTATTATGGACGCGCTGGAAATGTACTATCATGCTTTGAAAAGTGATGGTGGCAGCAGGGAGGATGAAACGCTTACAGTGCGGGAGATGGAGCAGAGGTTAGAACAGTTTAGACAGGAAATAAAGGAAGAGATGACACAGGAACTTTTCCGTATGATTATCAGCAGCATGGCAGGGCAGCCGTCAGTGGAATTTCCCATTAGGAAAGAGAAACAGGAGGGACCGGGGGAGGATGCGGCTGCGGACATCAGCGGGATGCCGGACATTATGGATAAGATTATGGACTGGAGCGAGAGTTAGGAGGAATCGGTATGGTAAAGCAGGGAATCAAAGGTATTGCCCGTTTCATGGGCTGGATGTTCAAAGGTGCAGCATGGATTTTGATACACATTTTGAAACTGGCGCTGGCAGTATTGGAGATTGCCCTGCTTTTGGCCGGGAATGTGTTGAAGATGATGCTGCTGGTCTTTCATGCAGGAAGATGTTAGGGGGCAATTATGAGAGAGAATAAAGGTTCTGTCCTTATCCGTGACAGAATGGTAATGGAATAAGGGAAAGCCAGGTTTGCGGACCGGCTTTATGGGTTGAAAAGGCACGCTGAAAGAAAGAGCGTGTCTTTTTTATGCACAAATGCCGGGGAAATGCCCGGTATCTGTGCCGGCAGGGAATATCCGCAGGAAACAAATTACTATGTATGAATGGAGGATGTATATGACAAAAAAGAGATTGAAAAGGGTACTGGCTCTGGCAATGGCTCTTGTTCTGATGGTGGGGGCTGTCATTCCCACTGCCGCTTATGCCAATGCAACTGGACCGGGTGCGGACGTGGCAGACAGTAACGGGACCGGTCAGGCGGAGGCGGAGCGGGAACCGGTGCTTTATGATGAAAAGGACAGGCCGGATTTGGAACCGGCGGAGATTGTAACGGCAGAGGACATTATCGTGGCAGCCGGCTATGGGTTTGACGTGGAGAAGTCCTTTGACGGGATTTCTTATGATAACAAGGCGGTCAAAGTCAGCTACTATGCAGAGCAGGGTTCCTTTGACGGGAATAAGCCGGGGGATTACAGCACTTATTACAAGGCAGAGCCGGCCAGTGGCAAAACTCCTTATCTTATCTGTAGGACGGTTTCCGTGCGTGAGCCGGAAACGGCTGTGGAGGAAAGCCGGGAGTCAGGAGAGGATCAGGACGGCAGCGGGGAAGAAGAACCTGCTCCCGGAGAGGGAGAAGGAGAGGTTACCCCATCGGATGCCGATGCCGGAAAGAAAGGTGCAGAGAGCCCTTTGTCAGAAGGGGAGATGGAAACCTTTGGCACAGGCGATACCATGATGGTCCGCATGGCTTCTGCCCCGGTGTTAAAGGCAGCGGCAAAATCTTCGGACAGCATGAAGGTATCGTGCAGCGGCTATGCGAAATATTGCGGACACAGCATGGGCATCAAGTATATTTCACAATCCGGGGATTACCATAACCATCTGGTTTACTGCCTGAACCTGAACAAGAATACGACGAATGGAAACGTAGGAGCCTCCGGTTCAAAGAGCAGCATAAAGCCGGAGATTACCTTCTGTATGGTAAACGGCGCCAGGACACTGAACGGGAAATGCCACAACAGCAAGTATTCCGCAGGTTCTGCCTCAGCCGATTATTTCATTACCGGTGCGTCAATCCATGTGTTAAACGGGGAAGTGAAGTTAAGCTATTATAACAATGGCAGCAGCGTTTACAAGAAAATAGAGGCACTGGTATCGGATGCGAAAAAATATGATGAGGACGAGTATGACGAGGCAACGGGTGTTACGAAGTCCATCACTTATAAGATTTCCCCGAAAAAGACGGAGTGGCAGGACATGGGGGACGGGCTGTACCGTTCCAAAGAGAAGTTTGTCCGCACAAAAACAGGCACGATCACCAACGTGTCCTATAAAATCACGGGGCAGCCGGGCGGGCTGACGGTAGGCGAGTTAAAAACGGATGCCAGCGACATTGAGGATGATTCCGATTTGAAGAAGTATGATATCTGCGTGGCACAGACGGATGCAGACAAGCCGTCCTCCAATTTTTACCTGTACTGCAACGGGGAGGCAATGAAAAAGATCCTGGCGGCAGACAGCACCGTTAAGCTGACGGCAACCGCAAAATCAAAAGAAAATGGCGGCAGGAAATGGACGCCTACGGTAGTGTCACAGCAGAAGATTACCTTTCTGGAGGAGTTTGAGCCGGGGACTGTGACGGCAAGCGTCAAAGTGACCTCCAAATTTAAGGAGGGCAGGTTTGAATTAAGAAAAACGAATGTTTATAACGGAGAACCGGTGGAAGGGGCAGCGTATTATCTGTATGAGGATGCGGAGTGTACCGATTTGCTGTGCAAACTGGAAAAAACTAATGCAAAAGGTCTGGCACTTTCGGGAAAAGAGGTGTTGACACAGAGCACTTATTACCTGAAGGAAGTGAAGGAGGCGCCGGGTTACCAGAGGGATGAAACGGTTTATCCCGTGGGACTGGAATACTTTACCCTCTATGACAGCGATGGGAAAGTGACACAGCAGGGAAAACCTATGCCGGTTGTGGAATATCCTGATAAAGTTGGCGTCATGGTAAAAAAGACGGACTCGGAATCCGGGAATTTTGTGAAAGGAGCCGGGTTTGCGGTGTTTACGGATGCCGGCTGTACGCAGCGTGTTTCTGTTGAGGGCGACGGCAAGGCAGAAGTGCCGGTATTCTATTATGATGAGGACCTGGATGTTGCCGCCTCTGAAAAGTTTGTAAAGACGCAGGATAAATACTATGTGAAAGAGGTTGTCATCCCGGACGGCTACCGTGATGACGGCAAGGTGTGGGAAGTGGCGCCGGATTATGGGGAGATTTCCGATTTCAGTGCAGAGAATACACCAATCCGCTGTGACGTGGCAGCGAAAAAGGAGGATAAGGAAACCGGGGCAGAGCCGCAGGGGGATGCGAAACTGTCCGGGGCCACTTACGGGCTGTATGCGGCAGAAACCATTGTTTACCCGGATGGGCGTGGCACGGTCACTTATGCAGGGAATGACAACATTACCAGCACGCAGGGGACGGATTTTGTGTCAACCGGCGTGCCGGCAGAGAAGGATGCCCTGCTTGCCACGGTAAAGACCGGGGAACAGGCAGAGTTCAATTTTGGGAACCTGTATTTTGGCAATTATTATATCCGTGAGATAGAGCCGAGTGAGGGGTATCTGCTGGATGAAACCATTTATCCGGTCAACTTCCGTGAAGCACAGGACACCCATCACGATATTTCCCTTAACACAAAGGTCATTGAGACGGTAAAGAAACAGGCCTTTGAGATTATCAAGGTGTCTACCGACGGTGCAAGCACGGAGACGGATTATGTCAAGGGTGCGGAGTTTACCGTAAAATTACAGTCGGACATTGATAAGAATGGATGGGATAACGCCAAAACCCATGACGTGCTTGTGACGGATGAAAAAGGCTATGCACTCTCGAAAGAGCTGCCTTATGGGAAATATCTGGTAAAGGAAACAAAGGTGCCAAAGGATTTGTATAAAACAAAGGACTTTACCGTAACGGTTACGGAGGATTCCAGGGAGCCGCAGCAGTGGCGGGTGTTCAATGACGGACCGTTCAAGGCTTATATCCGCATTGTGAAAAAGGATGCGGAAAACGGAAATACCGTACTGGTCTCCGGTGTGACTTTTAAGATTAAGAATACCGATACGGATGAATATGTGGAGCAGAAGGTAGGGGATAAGAAAATCAGTGAGTTTACCACGGACGAAACCGGAACCATCACCACGCCTTTGCAACTGAAATACGGAAATTATGCGGTGGAGGAGATTACTGCACCGGAGGGGTATGTCATTACGGAGGAGAGTTTCCCGCTGGAGGTTACCACGGACGGCATGCTGAAAGTCTCGGAAGATATCGACGGCAATCCGGTCATTGAAGTAGTCATTGAAAACAAGCCCGTCAAGGGCAGCATTTCCATCCATAAGTCCGGGGAGGTCCTGACTTCCATTGTCTATGACACCATTGTTGACCGCATCCTCAGTGAAGTTACGGATGAAAACAGGAGTGTGGATTTTAATTATGAGGAACAGCCGCTTGCGGGGGCAGTATTTCATGTCATTGCGGTGGAGGATATTTACACCCCGGACCACCAGACGGATGAAAACGGGAACCGCACACTGGAAGTGATCGGAGGTGTCCCGGCAAGCAAAGGGGCAATCGTTGCAACGCTTACCACGGATGAAAAAGGGGAGGCTTCCCTTGACCACCTTCCTCTTGGGAAATATCAGGTAGTGGAGGTGCAGCCGCCAAAGGGCTTTGCCGTCTGTGAGGAGCCAAAGGAGATCAGTCTTTCCTATGAAGATGAGCATACGGAAATTGTCTATGGGGAGGCGGAGTTTGTCAATGCAAGGGTAAAACCGGGGCTGTCGTTAATCAAGACGGACAGTGTAAGCACTTACCCGGTAGCTGATGCCACTTACGGCATTTACACGAAACAAGATATTTTGGGCATTACAGGAGAAGTCCTCGTAAAAAAGGATGATTTGGTGGATACGGCTGTGACGGATGAAAACGGGAAAGCGAAATTTGAGGCGGATTTGCCGCTGGGACTGTACTATGTGAAGGAAGTGGAGTCCCCGGAGGGGTACCTGTTAGACGAAACGGTGTATGACGTTGATTTTTCCTATACGGAGGAAATGGCGGCAACACCGACAGTAACGAAAGAACTGGAAATGAAGGACACACCGATTATCGTGGAGGTGTCGAAAACGGACATTACAACAGGGAAAGAGCTGCCGGGGGCAACGCTGGAAGTTATTGATTCCGATGGGGAAGTATATGCCTCATGGAAAACGGACGGGAAACCGTACCGATTGGAGGCTATCCCGGCAGGAAAGTACACCTTGCGGGAGACGGCAGCGCCGTATGGCTACCTGATTGCAAATGAGGTGGAATTTACGGTTGAGCAGACTGGAGAGATTCAGAAAGTTGCCATGACCGATGAAAGGGTAAAGGGAAAGATTGCCCTTTACAAAACCTGCAGCAAAACCGGAAAGCCGTTAAAGGGCGTCACGTTTGAACTCCGGGACAAAAAGGGGAAGAAACTGGAGACGCTGGTAACGGACAAGACCGGCTATGCGGAGACAGGGCTGCTTGACATCTGCACTTATAACAAAGACGGCAGCTTTGGGGAGGATATACCGTATTATATTGTGGAGACAAAGGCGGCGGATGGTTATATCCTTGGCGATACCCCGCATGAGGTTCTGTTACAGTATGATGACAGTGCGACGGAGACCGTGGTTTATACGTTGAAATTAAAGAATAAGCCAGACAAGCCGAGGCTGCCGCAGACGGGCGGGAACTACCACCCGTGGATGTTTATCGCTCTGGGCGGTGTCTGCATTGCCGGCGGTGTGGTTTATGGCAGGAGACGCAAGAGAAAAGTGCGTAAAGGATTTCATAAGGCATGAAAGAACCATGCCTTATGAAATTCTATGATTACGCACCGGAAGAACGCAGAGGCAGCGTTCTTCACTGACAGCAATTTTATATGAGATTTGGGAGAGGAGCCATACCGGTTTCTCTCCTGTTTATTTAGCAGGAGGTTTTTATAAATGATGACTTATGAGGTATTTAAGGCAGTTGTAAAAGAGAAATTTCTAAGCTATCTGCCGGAGGAATACAGGGATGCCGAAGTGAATATCCGCCCGGTAAAGAAAGTGAACCGTACACTGGATGCTTTGTCGGTGCTGAAGGACGATTCCCGGATGTTTTCCAGCATGTATGTGAATGAATTGTATGAGCAGTACCGGGAATACGGCGATCTGGAGATGATCCTCCGGGCAGCGGCATGGAAATATACACAGTCAGCAGACATGTTTAAGGAACAGCAGTCGGAAATGTTTATGGGCATAGAGCATTTTAAGGAAAACGTAATCATGTGTCTTATCAACACGGAGCAGAACCGGGAACTGCTGGCAGGCATACCAAGCAGGGCATTTCAGGACTTATCGGTTATTTATCGGTGGGTGGTTAAGAGTTCCCCGGATGAAATGGAAAGCAGCATTGTTTCCAATGAAATGGCGAAAATAGCCGGGATGACAGAGGAAGAACTGTTCCAGTGTGCAGTGGAAAATACAAGGCGTATTAACCCGGTATCGGTAACCTGTATGGGTAGTATGTTTGGCAGTATACCGGAGGGGACCATCCTACCGCCGGAAGTCAGGGAAGAACTGGAGCTGATAAAACGTACTTCGGACAATATGTGGATTATCAGCAACAGTTCAGGAATTTACGGCGCCGTTTCCATGTTATATGAGGAAAACTTACACCAGTTGGCGGAAAAGCTGGGAGAAAACTTTTTTATCCTGCCCTCGTCCATTCATGAGGTGATTGCTGTCCCGGTGGAAATGACGGGGAAGAATATGACAAACCTGATAGAAATGGTACAGGAAGCGAATATGAGCAGCGTGAGGCTGGAGGAACGCCTTTCAAACAGTGTTTACCACTATGACAGGAATGCAAGGAAAGTGACGCTGGCGGCAGAATCACCGGAAAAAAGGCTGGATGGAAAACAGGCAGAGCTGCCACTGATTCAGGAAGAAAAAAAGACAAGATAGGGGCTGTATATGGAAGAAACTCAGACAAGGGATATTTCAGAAAAAGAACTTGTAAGGCTGTTGGAAACCATGCCGGATAACATGGTCATAAAGGTAATTTTCGGGGAGGAGGGAAAGGATGGGGAAGGGGAATGATTTTGCACTGGAGGTCGTGTCCGTCCGTCTGGTCCGGGATGCCCCTATTTATTCGGAAAGTAAAATTAGAAATTCCACGGATGTGATCCATCTGGTGGGGGAACAGCTTTGTGACATGGACCGGGAGGTAGTATGCGTCATCAACCTGAAAGCGGACAATACGCCCATTAACTGCCATTTTGCCAGTGTCGGAGCTTTGGATTATTCAATGGCACATCCGAGGGAACTATTAAAAGCCGGCATCTTATCCAATGCGGGAAAGATTATTCTTGCACACAATCACGTTTCCGGAGACCTCATTCCGTCAGAGATGGATGTGAAACTGACAGATCAGATGCAGCAGGTATGCGGGCTGGTAGGGATTCCCCTGCTGGACCATGTGATTGTAGGCGGGGATAACAGCCGGTACTTTAGTTTCCATGAAAAGGGGCTGGTAAAAAATCCGCACAGGGAATACCAGACCGATTACCGGAAACTGGAATGGGACAGCCCGGCGGAGGTGGCAGAGAGGGGGAGAAGTAGATGAGGTTTACAGCGGAGGAGCTGGGCATTGCAAAACAGGCGGACCTCTGTGCCGTGGCGGAACGCATGGGCTATACCGTAAAAAGGATTGGGCATTACCATACGCTGAAAGAAATGGATTCCATACGGATTTATGAACGGAGCCACTGGTGCCGGTTCTCAAGGCGGTATGACAAAGGGGAGAATGGCGGCAGCCAGATTGACTTCCTGCGGGTGTTTGCGGGCATGGATGTGAAAGAGGCGGTGTTCTGGCTGCTGGATTTTGTGGGGTACCGCAGGGAGGAAAGCATGAATGACAAAGCCATTCATGCTGAAGAACCGTCCGCAGGCGGACTTGCCGCAGGGCGGCATTCTTCACGGAGAGACGTTCTTCAGAATCTTGCCCCGACGGGGAAAAAAGAAGAAAAGAAGAAACCGTTTGTACTGCCGGAGTTTGCCGGGAGCAATGCTTACCTGTACCGTTATCTGGAGTATGAGCGGGGGATTGCCCGCCCGGTCATTGACTTCTTTGTGGGAAAAGGGATTTTATATGAGGCAAAAAATTACCACAACATTGTCTTTGTCGGGACGGACCGGGACGGCGTGCCGAAGTTTGCCAGTATGCGGGGTGTCTTTGACAGGAATGGAAAGGGCTTTAAGTGCGACGTGGCTGGCAATGACAAGAGGTACGGTTTCCATCTGTATTATGGGAAAAGCAGGAAAGTAATAGTGTTCGAGGCGGCAATCGACCTGATGAGCTATATTACCATGTTTCCGAAAGACAGGGCGAGCATGGTGGCACTTGGGATGCTGGCGGATGCCCCTCTGGAAACCTTCCTTGCGGAACACCCGGAGATGGAGGAAATACAATTCTGTCTGGATAATGACGGACCGGGCAGGAAAGCAGCGGCAAGCCTGCAGCAGAAATATACGGAGAAGGGCTACCGGACAGATGTGTTCCTGCCGCCGGAACCGTATAAGGACTTCAACCAGTGGAATGTGGAAATGAGAAAAGCAAAAGAGCAGAAAGAAATCCGTGAAAATGCCAGAGTGATATAGGAATGATATAGTCCCAGTTTTTTCAGATATAGGAAAGATATAGGATTTGGGAAAATGATATAGGAAAGATATAGGATTTGGGAAAATGATATAGGAAAGATATAGCCATCGCTCAAGGGGGGATTTTCAGAGATATAGAAAAGATATAGAAACCGAAAGAAGGATATAGGAATGATATAGGGAACGCTGGATTTGATATAGAAAAGATATAGTTTTCCCTATAATAAGGCATATATCCTATTTTAGTGGGGGTTTCAGGGGTTACTCCCCTGACCAGAAAGCCGGACCTTTGGACGGCTTGCATTTTGTGACACAAAATGCGTATCTGGCGAAACCTTTGGGAGTGGAAAGGAGGCAAAGGTTTCGGGGCAGGAGAGGATTTGCGGCAGGCAGGAAAGACAGGTAAGGAAAGGTGCTTTTTGTAACAGGGGCTGTCATAATGGCGGCTGTATGTTATGATTGATGCAGGAAAAAAACGGAGGGGAGGCGATAAGGATGGCTGTCAAGGCATACAATGATGAACTGAGGGCTTTGCTGGCGGGCGTGGAATGTGTACTGGCATATGACACGGCAGCGGATTATCTGGGGCTGACGAATGGTGGCTACAGGGAAATGGTACAGATATTTGTCAGGGAGAAACAGGATATTGAGGGGACAGAGCAGTATGTGGTGTCGTCGTTAGTGGATATTGAATCGGCAGAATGTAACGGGCTGGTATGCACTACGGTAAACAGGACCATTACAGACCTTCTGGAACAGGATGGCGACGGGCAAATTATTACGGAGAGCCTGGCAAATTATTATGAGGAACATCATAGGAGTTTTGATGGGCTTGAGATACCGGTACACCTGCGGCAGAGATTTGAGAAGTACAGGGCATGGGCGCGGGAATATTACAGGGAATAGAAAATAAAGTTGTTATGGCATCAGGCTGATTATCGTCTGGTGCCTTTTATTTTTATATGGAAAGGAACAGGAGGTGCAGGGAGCATGGGAATGGATGTGTTGGAAGTAAATACGCCGGGGGAGCTGGTGTTGTGGCTCCATCTGGTACAGTCGAAAGTCAGTATGGAGCAGGACGAGGCAGAAATCATTTTGGATTATATGGCAGAGCATGGCATGACGTTAGCAGTCCGCAATCAGGAACTGGCGGTGCTGGATGCCGGGGAGGAATCCCCGGAGTATAAGTCATATTCCATAGATGATGCCATACACGATGTTTGTGAGTGGAACCTGGAACTGATTCAGGATATGGAGGACGGTATGAAAAATCCGGCAGACCAGAAGGAATATAATCAGTTCAGTGACGCACTTGATATTCTGAAGAAACAGGAGACAGTGCTGGATGGGCTGTATCAACAGACAAAGTATGAGCAGATGGCACAGGAGTGTGCAGTGGAGGTAATTACTCTTGCGTTCGGAGATATATCGGAAGAAATGTGGAAAAAGATAGAGGCATGCAGACAGGGCAGGACAGAAAGGACCGAAGGGAAAAAAGTAAGCAGACAGCTAGGCGGGCAGCAGGAAAGCCCGGAAGTACAGGCGGAAAAACAGCAGGAGGAAAGCAGACAGGAAAGGGGGAGGTAGATGGCAAAGGAGGTTGTAAAGCATTTCCGTCTGACCGCCCATGATGCCGGCATTTTTTCGGTAAAGGCGAGAGAGGCAGGAATGAAAGAATCTGATTATTTCCGGCTGCTGATAACGCAGGAGCCGAACGACTACCCGGAAGTGAGGCAGGGGTTAAAAGCCCTTATCAATGAAGTGAACCGGATCGGCGTCAATATCAACGAAATCGTCCATAACAATAATTCGGGGCTGTACCGGGAATCGGACAAAATCCGTCTGGTTGCCTATATGCGGAAACTGAATGAAGGAATGGAAAGGGTGGTGGCGGCTCTTGGCTATCACTAAGATTCTGACCATAAATGACAGCGGCGTGAAGTTTTCGGGGAAACATCTGGAGCAGGCGGTCTCCTATATCCTTGACCGGGAGAAAACGCAGGGTGGCAGGCTGGTAACGGGGATTAACTGCCAGCCGGGGAAAGCCTACGAACAGATGGCGGCAACGAAACGGAAGTATGGAAAGACGGATAAGAGGCAGGGCTACCACCTTATCATTTCCTTTGAGGCGGGGGAGGTAAGACCGGACACTGCTTTTGAAATTATACGGAAATTTGTTGAGGAATATCTGGGGCAGGAGTATGAGGCTGTCCTTGCCGTCCATGACAATACTGCCCACGTCCACGGGCATATCATATTTAACAGTGTAAATTACCAAAACGGCAGGAAATACCGTTATGAAAAGGGGGACTGGGCAAAAAAGATACAGCCTATTACAAACCGTCTTTGTAGAGAATACGGACTTTCTACCATAGAGATAGAGGAACACGGCAGGAAACGTAATGAGGGATATAAAGATTGGAACGAGTTCCGGGACGGGAAATTCATCTGGCGGGACATGATACAGAGGGATGTGGATGCCTGCATCATGCAGGCGGAATCCTTTGAGGAGTTCCTGGACCTTATGGTGGAAAAGGAATATGACATCAAGCAAAATAAATATCTGGCGGTAAAGCCTAAAGGGATGCAGCGGTTCTGCCGTTGCAAATCTCTGGGGGAGGATTATACGGAGGAAAGGATACGGGAGAGAATCCGGATGGAAAGTCTGGAAACCTATGCCAAAAGGAACCGTGAACAAAATCCCCACACCATAGAACCGCCGGGGGATGAGTTCTTACGCAGGACAAAGCTGACCGGCATACAGAAAACCTATTATGCGAAAATCTGTCGCCTTCGCCATCTGGAACGGCTGCCCTACAGCAAGGCATGGGAATACCGGGAGGAAATCCGGAAAATGCAGGAAGTCCATGAGAAATACCTGTTCCTTGTAAAGAATGGGATTCACTCCCTTACGGAACTGGCAGCAGCCAGGGATAACCTGAAGGAAAAAGCAGCAGAGTGCGGAAAGGAAAGGCGGGAACTGTACCGGGAGAAAAGGCAGATGGCACCGCTGTTTTCCGTGGCGGATAAAATGATGGAATTAGCCCCGGCAGAAAAAAGTTATCAGGCAGGGGATGAATTTTTTGAAAAGGAACACCTGCGGTACCGGGCATTGGAGGGGCAGTTACGGAGCGAGGGGTATTCACTGGAAGAAACAGAAATGCTCCGTAAAAAATATAAGGATAAAGGCAGCGGCATTTATGAGAGACAGCGGGAAATCAGGAAAAGGCTGAAAATGGCCGGAGAAATGATAACTGAATTTACGGAAAGCCTGGAACGGGCAAGGGACAGGCAGGAAGAAAAAACAGAACAGGAAATGAGCAGGAACAGCCGGAGTCAGGAATGACTTGTTGCGGGCTGTTATTTTTATGGGCAGAGAATATATGAATGGAGGGCATGGCAGATGGCAGAAATAACTTTTTATGCGGCGGAGTGTATGGAGTTTCCGGAACAGATGGGGGAACTGCATGAAAACCTGGCGCTGTCAGAGGCAGTGGACGTGTATATGTGGATTTGCAGGAGGGGCAGGCCATATGGACCGGGAATCGGTTTTGTGTTGCAGGATGAAAGTATCCCGGATTATTCCGGCACCAAATGGCCGTTATATCAGGGCAGGGGGATTGCACAGGAGATGATTGACTTAATTCCTGCATACAGGGACCACCCTCTGGTAAAACAGGCAGTGGAGGATATGAAACCCTATTTGGAAAAGCTGGAGGGGGATAGAAAGGAAGAGCGCGGCATGGAACGCACCAGAGGAATGAGGAGATGACGGCTTTTGCTGGAATGCCGAGAGAACGGCAGGGAAGATTCCATAGAAGAATCACCCAATGAATTGCAGTAAATAAGAAAAAACAGGAAAGTGAGGCAGGATATGGAGACAAGGAAACCGGAAAATGCGCAGGTTGCGGCTGCTGTAAGGGATTTTACCCAAAAGGGATGCAGGGATGACGTGCTGCGGATTGCAAAAGAAGATTTGGGGCTTGGCTATCCAAAAGAGCTGGCTGCCCTTTATGCGGAATCAGGATGGCAGGTGGACCGATGTAAGAAATTTTCTTCCATTATGCGGGCGGACAGTGACAGGGAGCTGCTGCAGATGCTGGCGGATGGCGGGTTCAATCCCTACCAGATGCAGCTACTGGCAAATTATTATGGGAAAGGCGTGCCTGTGGCGCAGCTGCGGGATGTGGGTGCAAAGAACCTGACCGCTTACGACATGGAGCAGGCATTAAAACGGATATATCAGGCAAACCGGGAGACGGAAACGGAAAAAGCAGGGGAAAGCCCGGAGAGTAAAGACTGGCAGGAGAAAATTGTGTCTTTGACGGAGGAACTCAGGCAGCGGGAAAAGGAGCTGGAGGAGCAGCAGGAAATCAATAATAAACAGGCGTCAGAGAGTGCCGGACTCCGCATAAAAGCGGAGGACCTGGAAAAACAGGTAAGGGAACTGGAACAGGAGAAAGCAGGCTATGACAGTGAAAAGCGTTCCATTCTGGAGGAACGGGACCGTTTCTATCAGCAGAGCCAGGTGCTTATGAGAGAAAAGGAACAGTTGATTGCCGACATTGAGGAAGTCCAGAAAGAAAAAGATGAGATGGGGCAGAGGTTAAAAGAGATGGAAAGTAAGGTTTTGACGGGGACAGTGGAAACACAGGCAGCAGGACAGGCCAGAAGCGGGCAGCAGACGGCAGGGGAACAGACGGTTGCCGGCGGATCGGAAATAACAGCAGGACGGCAGATGGCAGAGCCTGCCGGGAGTGATTATTTTGCCGCTATCAGGGGCAGGAACGGGGAAAGGCACCTTGTTCCAGTGGAGAGAAGTGTGCGGAGAAAGCCGGACGGGCTGAAAGTCTTTGCGGAAAAATTATTTGGCAGGGGCAGACAGGATTCCGGGCTGATAAAGCAGCTTACCGGGAAAGGCTTAAACCCTGCACAGATGGAACAGGTCAGGATGGCGGTACAGGCAGGGCTTACGGAAAAGGAAGTGAACGACCTGATTGACAGCGGTTTCAGTGCGGAGGAAATGGCACAGGCGGTGGAAATCGTGGTTGCGGAAAAGGCATACCAGTAACACAAATTTTTTGATACGACAGGAGGTAAAAAATGTCAGAGATAGCAGACGCAGTACAGATTATCCGTGTCACTTATGACGGGATAGAGATAGCCATGAAGATGGGCAGCGCCTCCATCCATTCCATGCAGAAAGCGCTGGATTTGATTGTGGGGCTGCTGGAGCATGAGAAGGAGATGGGAAAGACAAACCTGAAGGGGCTGCTGGCAAAGGGCGGCGACATACAGGTGCTTTCCTTTGCAGACGAGGATTTGAAGAAATTCCGGAAACTGGCAAAGAAATATGGGATTCTGTATTCGGAAATGCCGGATGCGGACAGGAATGACGGGCTCACGGAAGTAATGTTCCATTCCGAGGCGGCGCCGAGGATACGGATGATGTCACAGAAGTTACAGGACGGCAGGGTATGGGGCATGGATGAATACTTAAAAAACGGCAATGAGGAAAAACTGAACCAGCTGTTACGGTATCTGGAGAATGAAAAAAACGGGAAGTCCCCACGGAAACTCCATGCGGATGAGACCGTCCGGGCAGAGGGAGCCATTGACGGGCTGATACAGAAAGTCGGGCATTATGCTGTGGGGAAGAAGTCAGTCAGCGTGGCGGCGGTAAAGGAAGACCTGCAGGTGGGGGCAGACGAGGCAGAAAAGGTTATCGGGCAGCTTGCGAAAATCGGTGTCCTTGACCGGGCAGATGAGTCGGGCAATTACCGTGTCATCATGGAACGGGAGGCATTTGACCGGAGGATCAGCCGGTATCAGGAACTCAGCAGCCGCATGAGGCAGATAGCAGCCTCTAAGAATACTTCCCTTTTGGATATTACCATCACGAAACAGTTGATTGCACAGGAGAATGAACATGCGGTAAAGACAAGGGTGCCGGGGATGTACGGGCAGAATGAGGGATATATCTGGATAGACAAGGCGGACATTATGGAAATCCATAACGGAAAGACGCTGCTCACCTATCTGGATAAAAATAAGGAATATAAGATATACTCCGCAGACAACCGGGTACTCCGCACCATCAAAGGGGAGGGACTTTACAGCGGGCATTATGACCGGGTGGAGGCGGCGGTAAGGCAGCGTTATAAGGTTTTTCTGCTGTAAGAAAGGAGAAGAAATGAATACTACAAAAAAGAAACCAAACATCATACTGATTGTGGTTGGTGCCCTTGCCTCTGCCTTTTTGGGGTATCTGATAGCAGGGGCATGGCGGGAGGGGATAGAGTTTAACGAGTTTCTGGGCCGTTTTACAGTCGTCTGTTCCTATCCCCTGCACGACTATTATAATGAATTTACTTTCCGCATGATCGGCTATGCACTGCTGGTATATGCGGTGGTAATTGTTATGTATTATACAAGCCAGAGGAACCTCATGCCGGGGAAAGAGTACGGCACTTCTAAACTGGCGGATATAAAGCAGGTCAACCGCTTTTTGGCGGATAAGGACGAGGGCAGGAACCGCATTTTGAGCCAGAATGTCCGCATGAGCCTTGACACAAGGCATACCAAACTTAATAACAATGTGCTGGTTATTGGCGGTTCTGGTGCAGGAAAGACGTTCTATGAGGTAAAGCCCAATCTCATGCAGTTAAACACTTCCTTTATTTTGACTGATCCGAAGGGGGAGCTGCTGCGCAGCGAGGGGGAAATGTTAAAGAATAATGGTTACAACGTGAAAGTCATCAACCTTCTGGAAATGGCAAAATCGGACTGTTACAATCCCTTTGCCTATATCCGGGAGGAAACGGACGTGGTAAAACTGATAACGAATATCATGAGCAATACCACGCCCAAAGGCTCGAATCCCTCGGATCCGTTCTGGGAGAAAGCGGAAGGGCTGTTCCTGCAGGCGCTTTTCTATTATGTGTGGCTGGAAGAAAAGCCGGCAAAACGGAATTTTGCCTCGGTGCTGAAACTCATGGAGGAGGCAGAGGTTACGGAAAAGGGCAAGCCTTCCATGCTGGACACCAGAATGAAGTTTTTGGAGGCGACAAGCCCGTTGAAAGACAGCCACCCGGCGGTCAAACAGTATAATAAATGTATGCGCGGCGCCGGCGACACGGTGCGTTCCATTATCATCAGTGCCAACTCCCGTCTGGCAACTCTGGAGAATAAGCAGGTCCTCCGTATGCTTTCAAGGGATGAGTTGAACCTTGCGGAGCTTGGGATTGGCGTCAATGGGGACGGAAAGACAAAAACGGCACTGTTCTGTGTGATACCGGATTCCGATAAGTCCTACAACTATATTATCGGAATGCTCTACACGCAGATATTTCAGGAACTGTACTATCAGGCGGATTTCAACTGCGGCGGCAGGCTGCCGGTGCATGTCACCTTTATGCTGGATGAATTTGCAAATGTTGCTTTGCCGGATGATTACTGTTCGCTGTTATCCACCATGCGCAGCAGGGAGATTTCTTCGGTTATCATTATCCAGAACCTTGCACAGATAAAGGCGCTGTTTAAGGACACATGGGAAACAATCCCCGGAAATTCGGACACTTTGGTTTATCTCGGCGGCAATGAGGCCTCCACGCATAAGTACATTTCGGAACTGCTTGGCAAGGCGACCATTGATAAAAAATCAAGCGGCGAGACAAGGGGGCGGCAGGGAAGTTCCTCAAGGAATTATGACGTCCTCGGCAGGGAGATAATGACACCTGATGAAGTCAGGAAGATGGACAATAAAAAATGCCTTATTTTTATCCGTGGGTTTGATCCGATACTGGACAATAAATATAATCCGTTCAAACACCCGGTATTTGCCCAGACCGCAGATGGAGAGGGAACGCCTTATGAGCATGAGCCGGCAGCAGAGGGGGAGAGTGCGGAACCGGGCTTTACAATTCTGAACAAAAAATCCCTTGCTTACTATGAGGGACTGAAAGAAAAGGGGGAGCCGGTTTATATCGACACAATCCCTTATGAGGACTTCATGCTGCTTGGGCAGGTGGATATAGAGAAACGGTTTACGGATTTGGATGAGCAGGAACAGCGGGAACGGCTGAATGAAGGTATGGAGCCGGGGCTGGAATTGGAATATGCTTTTGACATGGAAGATGAGACGGCGGATTCGTCAGGGGAAAATGCCGGAATGTCGGAATCCTTTGTAATAGGGGAGGCCGGAACGACAAAACCGCTTATGATGGGAAATGATAAAAAGCCGGAAACATCTATTACAGTGGGAACCGGGAAACCGGAGGTAGTGCCGGATAATGGAAAACAGGTGGCAGGTGGAAATGATAAGGCAGCAGATTCCATTTCTTACCGTATGTTCCACTGGAAATTTACCGTGGAGCAGAAAGAGGAAGTAAAGCGGGCAATGGCTGTCCGTGTGCCAAAGGAAGTGATACTGTCGTATTTTTACCCGGAAACTTCCGTTGTGCGGATGATGGAAATACGCAGGAGATATGAATAAATTTGACTGGCAGTTGTGTATTGGCGCATGTGCATGTTACAATATATTCAATGCTACCGGAAAGCAACTGAATTGATATTGCAGTATGGAAGGAGAAACAGACATGGAGTTTGATGCAAATGTTCTTGAATGGACAAGAGAACCTGAGCAGTATAAAATTGATAAAGATAAAATAGAAATAGTAACAATGCCTCAAACAGACCTTTGGCAAAGGACATATTATCATTTTAGAAATGATAATGCACCTGTATTGCAGTTGGAAACAGAAGAAAAGTATTTTTCCTTTATTGTAAAAACAGACTTTTCAGAGAGCCATCATCGCTTTGACCAGTGTGGCATTGTTATGTATCTTGACAGTGAAAACTGGCTGAAAGGTTCCGTGGAATATGAAAATGATGAATTTCAGCATCTTGGAAGTGTCGTAACAAATCGCTATTCTGACTGGGCAACAACAGCGATACCCGCTGACATCAAAACGATGTGGTACAGGTTCAGCCGGAGGGAAGATGATTACTGTATCGAATGTTCAACAGATGGACTGTCCTTTACGCAAATGCGTGTCTGCCATATGTGGGAGGGGGCAGAAAAAATAAAATTTGGGATTTATGCCTGCAGTCCGGAGCAATCAACATTCAAAGCAGTCTTTACCGATATGCGGGTTACGGAATGTATGTGGAAAGCGCATGACGGGCAGGCTCCCGATATGGAACGAAATACCTGATTTTGTTTGCAAAATAAAAATTAGAGGAGGCAGTAATGAAGAAAGTTCTAGTGGTACAGGGAGGCGGTAGGCCAAAAGGGAATACGGCACAGCTTGTCAGCCATTTTGTAAAAGGGGCGGAAGAAAGCGGGCATTCGGTTGAGGTCATTTCGCTAGTAAAGAATGAAGTTAAAGGGTGTCTTGGCTGTAATGCCTGCAGGTATGGGAAACCATGTGTGCAGAAAGACGCATTTAACGATATTGTTCCCAAAATAAAAGATGCGGACTGTATCGTTTTTGCCTCACCGTTGTATTTCTGGACGGTATCCTCCCGGATAAAAGCCTTTATTGAAAGGTTTTATTGTATCGCAGAGGAAGATTCCAACCCGCCATTGGGCAGATATGAAAGGTATCCGGTTAAGGACTGTGCGCTGCTTATGACTTCGGCAGATGATTTCTTTTGGACGTTTGAGCAGGCGGTTTCCTATTATCAGTTTACAATGGTAAACTATATTGGATTTCAGGACAGGGGGATGGTGCTTGCGGGAGGATGCGGGGACACGAACGGTAAACCGCAGATAGACAGGACAGCCCACTTGCAGGAGGCGTATGAATTTGGAAAGAATATCTATTCAGAGTGATATTTTTCCGTTCTGGAATTTTGTTAAATAATGCTTTACAAAAGGGGGCGGTCTGCTTATGGGAAAAAGTAATAAGGTGTGCCCAAACTGCGGAAGAAAAATGAAACAGCAGTTTATCGGTTTGCAGCACTGTAAATGTGGGATAAGCTGGAAGAAAGGTTCCGGCTTTTTTGAGAGGGATTCCGATATGGTCTTTGCATTGGAGAAAAATGCAAATGGCAGACAGAACCCGGTTATCCGGCACAAATAAAATAATGAACTGTAAATATGACATCAGCTATTGATTCAGGTTGGTGTCTTTTTTTGTGTCAAAACAGGAAAGGGGGCGGTTAAAGCATAACGCACCGGGGAAAGCCCGGTTTCATGTAGCAGCGGGAGCAGTCCCGAAAAGATAAAGAAAAGCAGATGTGGATGGACTTGTTTCATCGGACGGAGATAAAAGCCGTGGATGGAAGAAGTCTGTCCGCATTTTTTGTCTCCGTTATTTTTAAGGAAAAGGAAAAATGCGACCTACGTTCGCAATGCAAGTTTGTGCCTGCGCTGCGGCACTAACTTTTGCAGCAAAGAGCAGCGCAGAAAAGAGGTAAGCAATGATGAGAAACAACACAGGTAAGAAGAAACAAAACAAAATCGCCGGTTTCTGCAAAAGGGTTCTGGTTCCGTCCTTTACCGGGGCGGTGTATGCCATGTCGCAGATGACAGTGACGGCTTTTGCGGCAGGCGGCGACACCAGTGCGGTAACGAAACCGCTTGATAACTTAAAGACGTTAGTGATTGCGGTAATCGGGGCGGTGGGCGTCATTATCCTTGCAAAGAATGTCATGGAGTTTGCACAGGCATACCAGCAGCAGGATTCCTCTACCATGAACTCCGCACTGAAAGGAATTGTGGCAGGCGCGATGATGGCGGGGATTTCCTCCGTGCTGACGTTCTTAGGATTTTAACAGTGGAAATGGGGTGACTTGAAATGGATATTTTTAAGCTGGGGGATAAAATCCTTGCCCTTCTGGAAGTGGTGTTCGGGTTCTGGAATAACCAGATTTCCCTTATCTTCGACCTGCTTGGGCAGTCCCCCGACGCATTTAAGGGAGGCGGACCGTGGAAAGTCATAGAGGGCATTGAACCGATTTTTGTGGCTGTCGGTTCTTCCATTGTGGTGCTGTTTTTTGTGATTGGGTTCTGCTCGGAGAGCATTGACATCCGGGAGGAAATGCGGTTTGAGGTAATCCTGCGCATCTTGATTCGGCTTGGTCTGGCGGAGTATATGGTAGCAAACAATGTAACGATTATGAAAGCATTTTTTACTTCCATCGGAAATCTGGTAGGGCTGCTCAGTGCCGGGAACCGGACGGAACTGAAAATTGCAAAGGAGCAGGCGGATATTATTAAAGATTTAGGGTTTGGGGAGAGCCTGATTATGCTGATATTGGCGGCGTTATTGTCGCTGATCGTGATAATCTGTGGTTTCTTCCTGCTTTACACGGTATATTTCCGCTTTCTGAAACTGCTAATTATCGTGCCAATCGGTTCGATTGCCTACTCTACCATGAGTGGCAACCGGATGGTGGCGCACACAGCCGTCACTTACAGCAAATATTTCCTGTCGGTGGCATTTGAGGCGGTCACGATGGCGCTGGCGATTATCGTCTGCAATGCCTTTATCAATGCGGGGCTTCCGTCCTTTACAGGGGATTATTCGGATTGGGCAAAAACATTGATTTATCTGTGTGAGATGACCTTTACGATTGCACTGACCGTGGGAAGTGTCAAGGGAGCCCAGAGCCTTACCAGTAAGGCGTTAGGATTATAGAAATGGGGAATTGGATGAAAAAACAGTTGGAAATGGAAAGCCGTTTTTCGGGGAAGGTAACGCTGGAACTGGAAATCAATTCGTATATGGATAATAACAGATTGTATATCGGCCTGGTGGAAGTGGGCGGGGAATACCCGGAACCCTTTGCGGATTTGACGGTAAATATCAGTGCGCCATGCCCGGATTACTGCGGATATGTTGACACCAACAACTGCCCGGAACTGGAGAGGTTCATTGAGAAACACGGGCTTGGGGAATTTACCGGGCTGATGGGCGGCAGCGGTTTCTGTTCTTATCCGTTGTATCTGTTTAACCCGGAAAAGCTGCGTGAGGCAGCCCCGGAGGATATGGAACTGTTTGAACGGACGGTAATGGGAATAACACCGGAAAGGGCGCAGGGAATAAGCAGGCAGCAGAAACAGCCGGAAAAGGCAAGGTAAAAAGCGATAGTCAGAATGGAAGATAGAAAGGGGAATTTTATTTGAAAATCAATAAAATAGCAGAGGAGGATTTATGCCGCATGGGGGATAAGGAGGGGCTTATCCTGCAGGGCTGCGGGGGCGATCCGAAAGAGTGGGTGGCCGGAATCAACCAGATGTTTACGGAAGAAGGGATTTTACTGGAGGGTACAGAGTTTACAGAGGTGTCCGTCTTTGAACATGACGGGCTGTCCTGCATTTTATATCCCTTTGAGAATGTAAAGATTGGCATGGGGAAACTTGCCGTGTGGCGGCTGCAGACGCATGAAACTTTTGGCAGCGCATGGCTGTCGGATTATGTGCCGAACCGTCTGGGCGGTTTTATCAAAGAATCCGTGGAAAAACCGGACTGTGCTCTGATTGGGGAAAATGGCAACATCTTTAATCTGGCGGGGATTGCCGCCGGAACACTCCGGGAGCATGGCATGAAAGAACAGGCAGAGGAAATGAAAAGCCGTGTCTGTTCCTCGCACAGTTATGAGGAGGCGCTCTGCATCATCGGGGAGTATGTCAATGTCACATCCGGGGACAGGCAGGAGCTTGTGGAAATGGAACAGGAAACAGAACGGCGGGAGTCGGGCATATCAAGATAACAGGGATATGTGGGAAAGGAGAGGATAACGGTGGTAATCGAAATCAACAAAAACATTGACAACTATAAGGAGTCTGTGGTGCTGGGGCTGTCGGCAAGGCAGCTTGTGTATTCTGTCTTATCCGTTGTGGCAGGCGGCGGTATTGTGCTGCTTTTGTACCGGCATGTGGGGTTGACGGTCAGCACCTATATTGCAATCCCGGTGGTTGCACCCATCGCCATGACGGGTTTCTATTCCTATCATGGCATGACCTTTGTGGAAATGATGAAATTAAAGATGCACTTTGCCTTTGCCAACCGCACCTACACCTATGTTTCCACGGAGGGGGAGCAGGCATTACAGAAGTTACGGCAGGAGGAAATGCAGGGGCAGCAGAAAAAGAAAAATAAGGACGGCAGCGGCAGGAGCAGGGAAAAGAATGAGACAGGCAATGGCTTTGATAAAGCAGACTTTATTAAAGCCAGAAATAAGATGTTCCGTATGCTTGCCATAACCGTTTTATTTATCATTATATTTGCTGCATTTGCGGTCTGGTACAAGTACAGATAAAGGAAAAAGAATAAGCAGCAGTCAGGGCATTTTCCGCTTTTGGGGATGCCTTTTTTGTTTGCGGTAAATGGGAGGAAATATGCAGGATTTAACACACATCAGCCTGTTTACGGGCATTGGCGGGCTTGACCTTGCGGCAGAGGCGGCGGGGTTCCGTACCATTGCACAGTGTGAATGGGCTGATTTTCAGAATGAGATATTAGAGAAACACTGGAAGGATGTGCCGAGGTTTAAGGACATCCGGGATTTGAACAAGGAGGAGTTTTATGCGAGAACAAACGAACGAAATGTCACACTCATCTCAGGGGGATTCCCCTGCCAGCCGTTTTCCTTTGCCGGGAAGCGAAGGGGCTTTGAAGATGACCGTTACCTCTGGCCGGAAATGCTTAGAGTCATCAGAGAGCTCTCCCCCGCTTGGGTGCTTGGAGAAAATGTTGCTGGGTTCCTCAACATGGGCCTCGAAAAAACGGTTTCTGATTTGGAAGGAGCAGGCTATGAAGTCCGGGCCTTCGTATTACCTGCTCTCGCCGTCGGCGCGTGGCATGAGAGGAAACGGGTATTCATTGCCGGACACCTGTTTCACGAACCGGAGACGGAGGAGCAGAGGGAACTTTTTACGGAGGTTACAGACCTGACGATGAAACAGCACAAGATCAACCCGGAGTGGGTGGAATGGCTGATGGGCTTCCCCATCGGATGGACGGACACAGGTTATGGGAAAAAGAGCCAAAAGGGGTAAGCCGCATTACGGAACCGCACCCGCTGTGGGGCAGCCGTATGTTTTCGCTTGGGAATGCGGTGGTGCCGCAGCAGGCTTATCCGGTACTGAAATGTATTGCGGATATTGAGACAGGCAGGTGTGCATCACTCTGTCCGGAGAGGAACCAGTAAAAAGAAAACAGTGTATAACAGGGAGCCGGCAGGGATTTTTCAGCGGCTCCCATTATCTTAAATGGGGAATTTTTATCCTATTTATCTGTAATCAAAGGCATACAGGGGTATGCAGAAAAGAGGTTAAACATGGGATTATTTTCAGATGGGTTTAAGGAACTGAAAAAGGCGGATGTGCCCCTTTACAGAACCCCAAAATCCATACAGGAGACAATAGAAATAGTATCGGTGGCAGAAAACGGGATATTTGAGGTGTGCAGGGGCAGGAATGCGTCCATGAATAAATATTCCAAATGCTACCGGTTTACAGACATTAACTATACAACGGCAAATGAGGAAGAACAGGAAAGCATTTTTGAGAGGTACTGCAAGTTCCTTAATTCGCTGGACTGCCAGTTCAAAATCACGGTCAACAACAAGAATAAGGACATGGCGGATTTGCGGGAGATGGTGCTGCTTTCCTACAGGCAGGACGGGTTTGACCGGTTCCGCAAAATCTACAATGACATCATAGAGGACAAAATCCGTGAGGGCAGGCAGGGAATTGAGCAGGAACGGTATCTCACGCTGACGGTGGAGAGAAAGAACTTTGAGGAGGCAAAGGCGCAGTTTGCCACGCTGGAGGCTGTGCTGCACAAAGGATTTGGGGAGCTTGGCACGGAAATAGAGCCGCTTTCCGGCAATGAGAGGTTAAAGGTGCTGCATGACTTTTACCATCTCGGCAGGGAGGACGGCTTTGATTTTGACATCCGGCACGCAAAGAGGGTAGGCGCTGACTTCCGCAATGATTTATGTAACGGGATGCTGAAATATTTCCCGGAGCATATCGAGGACGAGGGCAAGTATGTGAGGGCGCTGTTCATCAAAAAATATCCGAGCAGCCTTTCCGACCGGTTCTTAAATATCATCACTTCCTTACCCGTCCACTCCATTGTGAGCATTGACGTGGTGCCGGTGCCAAAGGACATGACGACAAAGGAGCTGCAGAAGAAATACCTCGGCATTGAGAGCGACATTATCAAGCAGCAGCGGGTAAGGAATAAGAACAATGATTTTTCCTCGGAAATTTCCTATGCAAAACGCATGGAGAAAAAGGACATTGAGGAAATCATGGACGACGTGCGGGAGAACGACCAGTGCCTATTTTATACGGCAGTCAGCATAATCCTTGTGGCGGAGAGTAAGGAGGAGCTGGAGAGCGTGACGGAGACGGTGGAGAGCATTGGCAAGAGCCATTCCGTCACCATCGACACCCACTACCTGAAACAGAGGGAGGCACTAAACACCGCACTCCCCATCGGGGTAAGGCAGGTGGAGACCATGCGTACCATGCTTACACAGTCCCTTGCGGCGTTGCTGCCCTTTAACGTGCAGGAATTGAATGATGCCGGGGGCAACTATTACGGCATTAACCAGATCAGCAGGAATATCAACGTGGGGAACCGCAAGAAACTGATAAACGGCAACGGGTTCATTTTCGGCGTACCGGGTTCCGGCAAGTCGTTCTTTGCCAAGCAGGAAATGGGCAGCGTGTTTTTGAATACCACGGACGACGTAATCGTGATAGACCCAATGGGCGAATATTTTGACATTGCAAAAACCTATGGCGGCGCAGTGGTGAATTTATCCGCTTATACAAGGAATTTTGTCAACCCGCTGGAGGCGGATATGGCACACATCAATGAGAAAGGGTTGCGGGAGGTAATCGCTGACAAGTCGGAATTTATGCTTTCCCTCTGCGACCAGTTGTTAGGCAATGCCCTGAACCAGAAACACCACTCCATCATAGACCGCTGTGTCCGGGGGCTCTACATGGCGGCATGGAAACAGCATCGGGTTCCGGTCATGTCGGATTTTTACCGCATACTCAAAATGCAGAAGGAGATGGAGGCACAGGAATTAGCCCTCTCCCTTGAACTGTTTGTGGAGGGTTCGCTCAATATTTTCAACCACCATACAAACGTGGACGTGGATAACCGTTTCACGGTGTACGGCATACAGGATTTGGGGAGCCAGCTTGCACCGGTGGCAATGCTTGTGATGATGGAGGCAATTCAGCAGAGGATTCTTGACAATGCAAAACGTGGCAGGGCGACGTGGCTGTATATCGACGAATGCCATGTGCTGCTTGGCAGTGAATACAGCGCAAAGTATTTGCAGCAGTTATGGAAAAAAGTCAGAAAGCAGGGCGGGCTCTGCACCGGAATCAGCCAGAACGTGTCGGATTTATTACAGAATTATATCGCAACGACACTGTTATCCAACAGTGAGTTTGTGGTGCTGTTAAAGCAGTCAAACGTGGACAGTGCAAAGCTGGCGGAGACCATCGGCGTGTCGGATGCACAGTTACGCTTTGTCAGCAATTCTTCCAGTGGAACCGGGCTGCTAAAATGCGGGAGCGTTGTCATTCCCTTTGACAACAGGATAAGCAAAGATACGGATTTGTACCGTCTGTATAACACGAACCTCCATGAGAAGATAGCGGAGGGGGCATTGCAGGGGAAACCGGACAGCGTTTTTGAAAGTGGGGCAGGAATGGCAGACGCTTTTATACCGCAGACAGCAGTACAGGGAACAGAGCCGGCAGATGATTTTTTACCGGAGTGGGCTATGCCGGAAGTGGCGGTGCCGCAGGCAGAACCGGCGGGGGATTTTATGCCGGAGCTGGAAGCACCGGGATGGGACATGGCAGAAAGTATTTCCCCGGAAAGCAGCAGCCAGGCGGACAGCATGGCGTTGTTTTCAGAGGACACAGCGCCTACAAAAATATATGAGCCAAAGCGTCATAAAAAAGAAAGCGGTTCTGCTTTCCCGGAGCCGGAGCAGGCGGCAGAAACAGCAGGAAATGACTGGATGATATATGGTTAGGTTATGCCGGGGAAGAAATCCCCGGTTTTCTTTTGGAAGGGCGTGAGGAAAATTGAAAATCAAAAAAGAAGATGACAGACCGATGGTAATCCATACAAAGAAAAAGCCCAAGCTGCACCTGCATACGGGGAAAAAGCCGGTGGCAAAGAAAAAGGCGGGGAATACATCTGTAACCGTAAAAAGAAGAAAGCCACATTCAGGTATCAGGGAAAGGCTTACAGAGTCCGGCAGGTCGGTCAAGGTCCGTAAACAGAGCCTGAAAACGATGGCGGCAGCAGGGATAAGGGCTGGGGCAGGACAAGTGGAAGGCGGCGAAGAAATAAAGGAGAGCTTTGATCTGGCAGCGACAGCGGCAGCCCCGGCAGTGGGCGTCACGTCTGGGGCGGGAAAGCTGTACCGCAGGAAAAAGGCAGAAAATAAGGAGAAGGAAAGAAAAGCAGGAATTAAGAAAAAACAGGGGCAGAAAGATACCGGGCGGGCTGAAACTTCTGACCGTTCCGGGAAAGATGCCGGTAATAAGCAAAAAGGCCGGAATGGGAAGAAAAGAAACAGAAAAAAGGACAGTTCCGGTAAAAAGCGTGGGAAAGGTTCCGTCAATGGTGCCGTTAAGGGGCATATGATTGACACGTTCCTTGAGGCATTCCGTACAGAGCGCCAGGAGCAGAAAGATTTGATTACTTCCACGAAGTCAGCGGCAAAGGCGGCTGCCCTGCTGCTTGCAAAACAGGCAGCGGTGGTGCTTGCCCCTTTACTGCTTGTCGTATTTTTTGTAATTGCCATTGCGGGGATTATTGTGGTTGCCATACTGGCGGTTATTTATAATTCCCCGCTTGCTATCTTTTTTCCGTTGCCGGACACCGGGTATGACAATCCCCGGACGGTGTTAAGCGAGTATTACCGGGATTTTAACAGCCAGATTACTTCATTGGAAGAAAAGGGGTATGTAATCACTTACCAGAACAGTGAGGATGGTGTCCCCATATCCAACTTTAATGACACCCTTATGGTGTATATGGTAAAGTATGGCACCGGGCAGGCGGCCTATGTTATGGATGACGAGGGGAAGAAAAACCTGAAGGAAGTCTTTGACGAGATGAATTATTATGACAGTTCAAGCAGTAAGACGCAGATTCCGGCAGGGGCGTCGTTGGGGAAAGTGGTTACCACGGGTTACTGTAACTGTTCCCTTTGCTGCGGGAAATGGGCGGGCGGCCATACGGCCTCCGGCACTGTTCCAAAGGGAGACCATACGCTGGCGGTGGATGCCCACAGCCCGAAGGTGCCGATGGGGACAAAGATTGTGATGAATGGGAAAACGTATAAGGTGGAAGATACGGGGAATTTTGCCAGATACGGCACGGACTTTGATATTTATTTTGATAGCCATGCAGCAGCGCAGGCATGGGGTAAGCGGAAAGTGGAGGCGTTTCTGGCAGAGGGCGATGAGAATACCGTGGAGGTCACGGTGTCCGGGACGCTGGTACACAACCTGACGTACAAGGATTACCTTGCACTGGATAAACTGACAGAGGAACAAAAGGACTGGCTGGAATCCATGATGAGTGATGAAATGCAGGAGAGCTTAGCAGCAGGTACGGGAGGACAGGCAGTTGCCGACCTTGCCATGACAAAGATTGGCTGCCGGTACAGCCAGGACAAGCGGTATCAGGAGGGGTATTACGACTGCAGTTCCCTTGTGCAGAGACTGTATAAGGAGGCAGGCATTACCCTCCCGGCGACAGCGGCCACGCAGGGGGAATACTGTTATAAAAATGCCATGATTATCAATAAAAAGGATTTGAAACCGGGCGACCTGATATTTTATTCCTATGAAAAAAACGGGGAGTTCCGCAATATTTCCCATGTGGCAATCTATGTGGGGGATGGGAAGATGGTCCATGCGGCAAACCCGTCAAGGGGCGTGGTGCTTGATCCGCTGCGGACAAACAGTGTTGTATTTTATGCCAGGCTGTATTAGGCGGTCCGGCATTTTTGGAAAGGAAGTGAGGGCATGAAGTTAAATGATATGCTTTTTGTCATAGCCCACCGCCAGGAGGCAGAAACCAACATGCTTATGACATTTGGGGAGTACAGGGAAAGGGTCCTGTACTACTGGTGCCAGACAATGGAAGGGGCAGCGAGGCATATAGAGGAAATCCTGACGGGGCGGCAGGATAAGGAGGCGTGGGCAACAATCAACCACGGGAAGGACTATGGCTATGATGTGCGTTTCTGTCTTGGCGAGCAGGATTTGAAGGATTTTCTCCACGGGCATTTCAATAGCTGGCCGGAATGGTATCTTGATACCGGCAGGTGCAGTGATGAGTGTCTCAGGGCATTGGAGGAATATAATTTTGACCGTAACGGGGTTTCCATAGGGGACACCTACTGGTATGAGGAACGGGAGCGCCCTTTTGGGCGGGGCGGGCTTTTACGGGATTTTGACGGTACGGAGTACCGGATTATGGAATATTACAATCAGGATAACCTCCTGCTGTTCAACCAGGAAACCGGCAGCCTCTTAGTCGCTGTAGGTGTAAAGTGCTATGACCGCTATCCTTATGCCGGAAAAGCTTCAGAGGGAAACAGGGAGACAGGGATAAAATGGGAAAAAGCCGTTTACCTGAACCCGGTTCCGTCGCAGATTGATTTTATGGCATTAAAGGAACAGTACAGTAAAATGAGGCCGGAGCCTGCCAGACAGGAAACGGACAGGGAGATACAGGAGGCAGTTTCAAAAGCCGGGGATATACCGGCAGGATATCTTGGGGAAACGATTGACCGGGCAATAGAAATATATAAATGCCGGATTGATGGCAGTGGGGAAACACAGCGGGAGACAAGGCATCCGGCATTGAATGGCAGGGGGCGGTAAGTCAGGGAATATATATATAGAAGATTTGCCGGGGCTGTGTTAGCTGCTTCGGCATTTTTTGAAAGGAGAGGACTATGAAAATACAGGATATGGTTCTTGTGATACAGAACATCAAAGGGAAAGAAACAAACATGTTGATGATATTGGAAGAATACAAGGAGGCGTATCTCTTTGTATCGTCTTTATCAAGGGAGGAATCAGCACAGGCATTGAAAGAGCTGTTTGACACAAAGTTTTCAGAGGCCGGGGAGGGATGGGCGGAACGCTACATTACGGCAAACAAAAGTTACTATGCCAAATTTTGCAGCGGCAGTGATGAGCTGCAGTGTTTTCTCCACGGGAGTTACAATGACGATAAGGAGTTTCTTTTTGACCGGGAGGAAAGCAGCAGGGAATGTATGTGGGCGCTGGAGGAATACAACCTGGATGTGAATGGTGGGGCAAAGGGCAGCATGTTCCACTATGAGCAGAGGGATCATGCGTTTCAGCCAGGGGAAGTCTTGCACAACTTTAACGGGACGGATTATAAAGTGATGGAGTGTTACAGCAGAAACAACCTCCTGATGATGAACATGGCAGCGGGGACTTTTCTGGTGGCAGTGGGTGTGGCATATTATGAGCGTTATCCTTATGCCGGGAAATATACAAAGGACAATGCGGAAACCGGCATTGAATGGGGGCATGGGCATTATCTTTCGGGAAAATTGTCTGACATTGACTTTGCGGCACTCCGGGCGCAGTATTGTGAGCCATATCAGCAGAAAGGAATCAGTTTTCCCATTGAAATCCGTGAGGTGCTGTCAAGGGTGGAAAACATTGAGGCGGAAACTTTGGGGGATGCCATTGACAAGGCAATGGAGTTGTATAAAAAATCAGAGGTTGTCCTGGATGCGGAGGATTTTAAGGATGTTTCCTATCTCCCGGCAAAGGCAGAAAGCAGATAGGGGGAGCAGCGTATGGGCGTAGAATATATGGCCCGCCAGATTTATCAGGATGTGATTACAAGGGTAACACGGACGGAGGCAGACTGGAAGGCGGTCTGCCGTCTGGCAGGGCAGATATACCGGTATGAGTTTGACAACGTGCTGATGGTGTATGCACAGAATCCGTCTGCCACGCTGGTTGCCGATTATGACACATGGAAAAAGGTACACCGGTATGTTAAACGGGGCAGCAGGGGGATTGCCATCTTCCCATCAAGGGCATTAAAGCCGGGGCTGCGGTATGTGTTTGACATCAGCGACACCGGGGGAAAAAATGTAAAGCTGACATGGGATTTGGAGGGGGAGAATCTGCCGGATTTGCTGTCAGCACTCTGGAAACGGGGAGAGGTACCGGAGGCACCGAAAACAGACAGAAAAAGCCAGATGGAGCAGCTAAAAGCCTTTACAAAGCAGGAAGTGCGCGGTATTCTAAAAGAGGACTTCGGGAAACAGTTTGCCGAGGCCGCCATGCTTGCAGGACGTGAGATAACCGGCGGAGAGAATGAAACGCCAGAGCCTGCCGCACAAAGGCTGGTTTTTAACAGTATATTTTATGCGGTGGGGACAAGATGCGGATTTGACTTAAGCAGCGGAGAACTGGACTTAGGTGCAATAGTTAATGTGAAAGACGAGGGCTGCATTAGCGTACTTGGTACTCTGGTAAGTGACGTATCCTGTACCGTTCTTCGGAATATGAACCGTGAGATTATGAGCATTGAAAAAGAGAGGAAGGCAAGGCGGATGGGACATTCGCCTGACAAATTGGGGAGCAAACACTCCAATTTGCAGCAGAACCCTTCCGGAAAAGGAGGCAGGAATGGCACTGGAGATCAGTTACCACGAGGGAGAGGACGGGATGCTGTACCCGGACATCAAAGCAGCGGAACAGACGGAAACAGGGACGTTAGGGAAGTTCGGAATCATGGCGCGGGAGTATCTGGAGGAAAACTACCCGCAGAGATACCAAAGCCTGGTAAGGTTCGGGAACCTCTACACGAAACTGAAGGAAGTGGAGGAGGAGGCAAACCGGATGTTAGACAGCCTCATGGAGAAGTATCTGGAAAGCCACAGGCCGGAGAACCCGCAGTCCACAATGGAGATGTTCCACATCAGAAAGCAGGGGATGATGGAGGCGGAGGAAATCATCCGCCACGACCTCATCAACCAGTTTCATTAGAAACGCAGGAAGAATTATATGATGAAAGGGCAAGCCTTTCATCATCAGCATTTGCAATTTCACCCTTGCAAGCAAGTGAAATTGCTGCATTTAATAAAGAGCTGGATGACTTAAATTCATTCGGTACAGAGAGGGAAGCCGTTTACAGACAGGCTTCTCTTTTTGATTATAAAGAAACAGGGATTGATGATGAACGGGAAGAAACAGCCAGACCGGAAGTGCAGGATGCACAGAAACAGCTTGACGGCTATGCCATTCCGGACGAGGCAGACCAGATGGGAATACCGGATGCCGTGCGGTTTGAACAGGAGCAGCGGGAAAAGGGGCAGGAGAAAAAATCGTCAGTTATCACCAATAAAACAGACGGAGTAAACACAGAGGACGTCACAGGGAACACTCCAACAGGAGAAAATTTGTTTTTAGAGTTTGCCGATACCGGAAAGAAAGAACAGGTTCCGGCAGCAGATACGGAAAATCAAACATCAGTACAGCCCCAAAACTATGTGATTGACATTCACAATCAGGAGACAGGCAGGGAAAAAACACGCTACAAATGGAACGTGGATGCAATAAAAACCTTAAAACAGTTGGAATCAGAGGGCAGGGCTGCCACACCGCAGGAGCAGGAAGTCCTTGCGAGGTATGCCGGGTGGGGCGGCACGTCACAGGCATTTGATGAAAAAAGCGAAAGCTGGCAGAAAGAGTATGCGGAACTGAAAACACTCCTTACCCCGGAGGAATACCGGGAGGCGAGGGCAACGGTCACGACGGCATTTTATACGCCGCCTGCGGTTGCTGCTGCCGTGGGGGAGGCGCTGGTGCAGTTTGGGTTTCAGGGCGGGAACGTGCTGGAGCCGTCTATGGGGACGGGGCATTTCTTTGGGACCATGCCGGAGCAGCTGCGGGGCAGCAGGCTTTTCGGCGTGGAAAAGGACAGTATCAGCGGCAGGATTGCAAAGCTTTTGTACCCGCAGGCAGAGATACAGGTAAAGGGATTTGAGGAAACGGATTTCCCAGACAACTTTTTTGACGTGGTGGTGGGCAACGTGCCCTTTGGTGACTTTAAGGTTTATGACAGGAAGTACAATGCGGAGAATTTCAAAATCCACGATTACTTTGTGGCAAAGTCCATCGACAAGGTAAGGCCGGGCGGCATTGTTGCCGTGATTACCACCAAAGGGACAATGGATAAGAAAAACAGCAGCGTCCGGAAATATCTGGCGGAACGGGCAGAGCTTGTCGGGGCGGTCAGGCTGCCAAACAGCGCCTTTAAGGCAGAAGCGGGGACGGAGGTCACCAGTGATATTTTATTCTTCCAGAAAAGGGAGCGTAAAATAGCAGCGGAGCCGGACTGGGTTCATCTCGGCATGACGGAGGACGGGGTTGCCGTCAATTCCTACTTCGTAGAACACCCGGAAATGATGCTGGGGCATATGGAATATGATACCGGTAGGTATGGCAGCGATTCCGGTTATACGGTGTGTGTCAATGATGATAAGGATTTTGAACTGCAGGGGGCATTGCAGCAGGCGTTAGGCCGCCTTTCCGTGCAGATACCGGATTATGAAATTTTACAGGAGGGGAAACCGGAAGAGAGCCTGCCTGCCGATCCGGACGTGAAGAATTACACCTACACGTTTGTGGACGGGGTTTTGTATTACCGGAAGGATTCCAGAATGCACCGGCAGGAGGTGGGGAATACCGTGCTTGAAAGGATAAAGGGAATGGATGGAATCCGGAAATGCACAAGGCACCTGATAGACATCCAGTTAAACGGCTGCAGTGAGGGGGAGTTAAAGGCGGCACAGATAGAATTAAATGCCGTATATGATAAATATACAGAAAAATACGGGTATATCACTTCACAGGGCAATTCAAGGGCCTTCCGGGACGACGAGGATTACCCTCTTTTATGTTCACTGGAAAATGTGGACGAGGAGGGGCTTGTCACGAAAGCGGATATGTTCACAAAGCAGACCATCCGGGCAGTAAATAAGACGGAACGGGTGGAGACGGCGGTGGAGGCACTGAACCTTTCCGTATGTGAATATAACGGCGTCAACATTCCCTATATGCTACAGATTTATGAGCCGGACATCAGCGGATATGCGGGAAAAATCAGGGAAAGGCAGGAGGATGGCCGGACAGAAGTTGCCTTTTCCGAAGATGCCGGGGAGAAATTAAAGCGGGAAAAGCTGATTGAGGAACTGAAAGGCATTATTTTCTTAAACCCGCAGAAATATTTAGAGCATGACGGGAACCGGGGGTGGGAGACGGCAGATGAATACCTGTCCGGCAATGTCAGGGACAAGCTGCGGCTGGCAAAGGCAGCCGCAGGGGAACACCCGGAACTGTTTGGGGACAACGTGGCGGCGCTGGAGCAGGTGCAGCCGCAGGATTTGGATGCCGGGGAGATTGACGTGCGGATCGGCACGACATGGATTGAACCGGAGGACTATGAGAAATTCCTGTATGAAACCCTCCATACGCCGGAGAGGGCGCAGGCAGGGCGGTATGCCTATGCCACTTCCGGAATACGGGTGCAGTTGAATAAATTCCAGATGGAGTGGTTTGTGGAAAATAAATCTTTGGATAAGACTTCGGTAGCGGCAACCAAAACCTACGGCACTTCAAGGATGGATGCCTATACGATTTTTGAGAATACCCTGAATCTGCGTACTGTCACGGTTAGGGACCGGATTGAGGACGGCGGCGGGAAATATCATTATGAAACAAACCAGAAAGAGACCATGCTGGCACGGGAGAAACAGAATCAGTTAAAGGAGGCGTTCCGTGAATGGATATTTGCAGAGCCGGAGAGGAGGAATAAATATGTCAGGTATTATAATGAGACCTTTAACAATGTGCGGCTGCGGGAGTATGACGGCAGCCATTTACAGTTCCCCGGCATGAACCCGGACATCCGGTTGAAACCGCACCAGAAAAATGCGGTGGCAAGGATACTGATGGGCGGTAACACCCTGCTTGCCCACTGCGTGGGGGCGGGCAAGAGCTTTGAGATGATGGCGGCGTGCATGGAGCAGAAACGGCTTGGGCTTGCAAATAAGACGGCAATGATTGTGCCAAAGCCTTTAATCAGCCAGACCGCCAGTGAATTTTTACGTTTGTACCCATCCGCAAATATCTTAGTGGCAACGGAACGGGATTTTGAGAAAAAACGCAGGAAACAGTTCATTTCTCGCATTGCCACCGGGGATTATGACTGTATTATCATGTCACACTCGCAGTTTGAGAAAATCCCGGTATCAAAGGAGAGGAGGGAGATGCTGCTAAACCGCCAGATTGACGACATCAGCTTTGCCATAGCGGAAATGAAGGAGCGCAACCAGGAGCAGTGGACCATCAAGCAGATGGAGGCGCAGAAAGCACGGATGGAGGAACAGCTACAGAAAATGGCGGATGAGATACGGAAAGATGACAATATCACCTTTGAGGAGCTGGGCATTGACTCCATCCTGGTGGACGAGGCACACGCCTTTAAGAACCTTGCCGTATTTTCAAAGATGAACGTGGCGGGCATAACCGGCAGCGGCAGCCAGAGGGCAATGGATATGTACCTCAAATGCCAGTACATCAATGAAATAAACGGCGGACGGGGCGTTGTGTTCGCCACGGGAACCCCCATCAGCAACACGATGGTGGAAATGTATGTCATGCAGCAGTTTTTACAGAAAGATACTTTGGAGCAGCTGGGGATTTTCCATTTTGATTCATGGGCTGCAAACTTCGGGGAGCAGACAACAGCGCTGGAGCTGACTGTGGAAGGCAGCGGGTTCCGGTTCAAGACAAGGTTTAATAAGTTTACCAACCTGCCGGAGCTGATGAACATCTTCCGGGAAACAGCGGACATTCAGACAAGGGACATGCTTGACCTTGACACCCCGGAGCTCAGGGACGGGAAATATATCATTGTGGAGAGCGAGCCGGACTGGTATGTGAAACAGGTAATGGAGACTTTCGTGCAGAGGGCGGAGGCAATCCGTAACGGGAAGGTCAATCCGAAAGAGGACAACTTCCTTAAAATCACCCATGAGGCAAGGCTGCTGGGTACGGATGCCAGGCTTTTAACCCCGGATGCACCGGAGAGCGTGGACGGCAAGCTGAATAAAGTGGTGGAAAATGTTCTGTATGAGTACCATAAGGCGGAAAAAGTGGGGAAGGTTGGCACGCAGCTTATCTTTTCCGACATCGGGACACCGAAACGCTCATGGAGCCGGGATATGTTAAGCAGACCGTGGCATGAAACCGGCACTTTTGATGTTTACAACTATATCAAGACGGAACTGGTAAGGCAGGGCATCCCTGCGGAGGAAATCGCATTTATACACGACTGCAAAACTGATGCACAGAGGGACGCCCTGTTCCGGGAAATGCGGGCCGGCACAAAGAAAGTGCTGATTGGTTCCACCGACAAATGCGGGACCGGGGTAAACGTGCAGACACACCTTGTTGCCATGCACCACTGCGACTGCCCGTGGGTGCGACTTGAAGTCGCATAGATAATTGTTTAACAACGAAATATTGATTAAACCCGCTATTCCGTTAGCGGTAGCCTAGTGCCACC
>JAAWIE010000048.1 GCA_022796195.1 Lawsonibacter sp.
TCGCAAAATCTATGAGGATATTGCGCTCCGTACCGAGGGCGATATCTACATCGGCGTCGTGGGGCCGGTCCGGACAGGAAAATCCACCTTTATCAAGCGGTTTATGGAGACGTTAGTAATCCCCAATATTGAGAATGTCTACCGTCGGGAGCGGGCCCGGGATGAACTGCCTCAGAGCGGCTCTGGCCGGACCATCATGACGGCGGAACCCAAGTTTGTCCCCGAAGAGGCGGTGGCCGTCACAGTGGACGGGGGCGCGGCCTTTCAAATGCGGATGATCGACTGTGTGGGCTATATGATCGACGGCGCGGTGGGCCAGCTGGAGGGTGAGACAGAACGCATGGTAACCACCCCCTGGTTTGAGCATGAGATTCCCATGGCGGAGGCGGCAGAAATTGGGACGCGAAAGGTGATTTCAGAGCATTCCACCATTGGGGTTGTGGTAACTACGGACGGTACCATCACCGATATCCCCCGGGAGGAGTATCTGGAGGCGGAAGAACGGGTCATCTCAGAACTGAAGGAGCTGGGAAAACCCTTTGTCGTTCTGCTCAACTCCGCCAATCCGGCTTCGGAGCGGGCCAGGGCCATCCGGTCGGATATCGCCCAGCGGTACGATGTGACCTGTGTGGCCGCCAACTGTCTGGAGCTGGATCAGGAGGAAATCAACGCTATTTTAAAGAGCGTCCTCTACGAGTTCCCAGTGAAGGAGCTGGACCTGTTCCTTCCCCCCTGGGTGGATGCGCTTCCCCAGGAACATCCCATCAAGGCCGCGCTCTATGGCGCAATCCGCGAGGGCACCGTCCAGCTCCATCGGGTGCGGGATGTAGACAGCGCGGTAAACTCCTTCCGAGACTGCGAGGTGGTCAGCGACGCCCGAATTTCCAACATCGACTTGGGTACTGGAGTGTCCGCCGCCTGCCTGGAACTGCCCCGAGGACTGTTTTACAACACCCTGTCCCAGCAGTCCGGCTTTGAGATTGGCGATGACGGCGACCTGATGGCACTGCTGACTGAGCTGGCTGGGGTGAAACGGGCCTATGATAAGGTGGCCGACGCCCTCCAGCAAGTGGAAGAGACGGGCTATGGCATCGTAGTGCCCCCCATCGACTCCCTGGTTCTGGAGGAACCCGAGATCATGAAACAGGGAGGACGGTACGGCGTCCGGCTCAAAGCCAGCGCACCGTCGATCCATATGATCCGGGCCGACATCGAAACCGAAGTCTCCCCCATTGTGGGCGGCGAAAAGCAGAGCGAGGATATGATCCATTATCTGCTTCAGGAGTATGAAGGCGACTCCAGCCGCATCTGGGAGGCCAATATTTTTGGAAAATCCCTCCATGAACTGGTGAACGAGGACCTGAATTCCAAAATTAACCGCATGCCCGAGGACGCCCGCACCAAACTGCGGGAAACCCTCCAACGTATCATCAACGAGGGTTCCGGCGGCCTAATCTGCATTATCCTATAACAACTGCGCCCCCGTCTGTCCAGGCGGGGGCGCAGTTGTATTTTATCGATCTAACGTAAAGTACTCCTTGGTCACGTAACCGATTGCGGCCTGACCGGCGGTGTTGCGGAAGAGAATTTGATACCAGCCGTCTTGGTAGCCCAGAACCACCACTTGCGCGCCATTGCGCAGTCCGCCGATCGCGACGTAGGTAGTACCAGGGCCAGAGCGGACATTCAGCCCGTTTTCTGCACCGGTGACCGAGCCGACGTGCTGCGCCTGCTGGCAGGTGACGGCACAGCTGGCAGTCAGGCCGTTCCAGCTGGCGGTAATGGTGACCGTCTTTTCACCCAGTCCGGGGAACAGATTGGTGACCATACCGGTGGAAGAGACGGCGGCGGCGCTGGGATCACTGCTGGTCCAGGTGACTGCGGCCTCCTGCACAGAGGGGAGAATGACCGGGTTCAGAGTCACACTGCCGCCGGAGGCCAGCTCCACCTGGCTCTGGTCCAGGGCCAGGATGTAGTTCCCGGGCTGTGCGGCAGTCCCGCCGGGGTTAGAGGGCTCGACTGGCGGGACCGGCTCCGACGGAGGTACATTGGGCACACTGGGATTGACCGGTGTGTGCTCCAGCACCCGATAGAGCAAAGACGCCATTTGGGCACGCGTCAGGGTGCCCTTTGGGTCGAGTTTTCCGTCACTGCCCGAGGCCAGCCCCTGAGTCACCAGAGTCGCAGAAGCGGTCTGGGCAAACCCGGCAATCTTGTCCTTGTCCTTAAACTGATCCAGGATGGACAGTGCGCCATCAGGACAGCTCTTACCCGCGATGGGCAGGAAGCGGTAGAACAGAGAGAATGCCTGTTCCCGTGTGATATTCTCCCGGGGGGCAAATTTGCCGCCTCCCACGCCGGAGGCTAAACCAGTCTGCTGGCCCCAGGCCAATGCATTGTAGAAATGATCCGAAGCCGCCACGTCAGTGAAGGTACAGGGGGAAGTCACTGCGGGCTTGCCCATGGCGTTGTAGAGCATGAGGATGAAGTCTCCCCGGATGATGGGGTAGTCCCGGCCAAACTCTGTGGAGCTGACCCCGCTGACAATGCCCTTTCCATAACAGTACTCCACCGCGTCATAGGACCAGTGGCCTGGGGCTACGTCATTGTGGACGTTGGCGGAGGAGACCTGAATGGTCTTGCTGAGCCCGCCCGCTGAGAGAGTGATAGAGCCGCTGTTGGTGCTCTGGGAGGCGGTGAACAGGCCATTGGCGTCCACTGTGCCTACGCCGCCCTGAATGGAGACTGACACTGGACCAAAATCCCGCAGGGCGGTCCGGCCCCAATAGGTGCCTGAGACAGCCAGCTGTATTTGTTCCCCAGGCTTCACCTTCAGGGCGCTGAGGGCGGAGCTGCTTCCGGACCGGGAGACGTTGAAGTCAGTCAGGCTGTTGACCACATGAACCTGGGTGGTCCCCTCCAGTCCGCCGGAGGTGAGGCGGATGGTGTCGGTGCCTGAAACGGTTCCGGCCGTGTAGGTAGAACCATAGATACTGCCCAGCCCCCCCAAGGAGGTATAGGACAGGGTGGAGATGCTGGAGGAGACAGGGTTCAGGCCCGCATCAATGGCGGTAGCCTGGGGAAGGGTAAGGGAGGAACCGGCCAGAGCCACCTGTCCGGCTTCGGCGGGGGCCAGCCGCTGGGCGGAGCCGTCTCCCCGCTGGTCTGTCACCAGCAGCAGATAGGTGGCACAGCCCCGGGGACTGCCGCCCGAGGGCTTATTTTGCAGGGCAGGGCCGCTTTTTCCGGGGACCCAAAGGGAAAGAGAGGTAGAACCGCCGCCGTCCAGATTGACCGCCGTGGTACAGCCCTGGCTGAGCAGTTCCTGAGCTAGATCCATCTGGGACAGCCCGGAGGAGTAGCCGGTCTGCCGGCCGTCCACGGCATAGAGGACAAGGGTGCCGTCGGGCTTGATCCCCATGGCGGTACGGGGCTGGCGGCCATCTTTGGCATAGACCCAATTGGAGGTGTCGGTAATCGCCCCGTCCTTCACCATGATATCCCCCACTCCTCCGGCCCACTGGGCGGCGGAGATAGAGGGATAGTCGCAGGAGGTGGTCAGGGTAACCCGGTCCCCCACCTGAAAGGCCATATAGGCATCCCGGCGGCCGCTCTCGTCCGAGGCGGTGAGGATGTACTCGTCCGGCCCGATTACTATGGACTGATCGCTGAGCAGAAGCTCGGTGACCTCCAGGGTGAGGCTGGAGTTGACGGTCAGGCCAGGGGCCCGCCCGGTAGACGGGTCGGGGAGGGCTTTCATACGCACATACCAGCCGTCGCCGGTACTATGGGTGGAGATGGTGGAAAAGTCGTTGTTCAGCAGATAGACGCCCCCGGCCTTCTGGCGGGCCTTATTGAAGTTGTTGGGAACCACGGTGATGTTGGAGGTGTGGTCGTACAGGGACAAAGAGACGGTAGGCCGCTCCACAATCACCACCTGATTGTCAATGATGGCCATGGCGTTTTCGCCCTCGTTGTTACACTTGTACACCCCGTCCTCAATGACCAGTCCCAGCGGGACGCCGGTGGCCATAGAGAAAAAATCGGTATTGACGCCGCCCAGCACATGGTACCCGGCGGCCTGGGCGTTGGAGATCGCCCGGTTGATGCTGACGCCGGTATAGATGGTCTCCGATCCTTGAAGCAGGATGGGCTGAGCGGAGCTGTTAGGGGAAAGTTCAAAGGAAAAACTCTCGATGCGCCGGTCGTTGTTGACGGTAACGGTATTGCGGTAGGTTAGGCCGTCCACCACGGGAATACTGGTTTGGAGCTTGCGCTCCCCGGCTGCGGCGTAAGCTGTGGGCAGAACCAGCAGCAGGGCTAAGAGAAACGCCGCCGCTCTGCGGGGAATGGTTGTCTTATGTCTCATGGGGATACTCCTTTGCGTGAATGATTCTAGAGGCTGTTTCAATACAGACTCTGCGCTGTTTGAAACATGGAACATGCACCGCGGCACTAAAGACGTGCCGCCTGGGCGTTTTGACATAGTTCCAAGAAACCCCAAGCGTACCTGTTCATTATATCAGACCGGGCCGCAGGTTTCAATGGGGAAAAATGGAAGGAAAACCATCGCATTCAATGCAAACAGCATCCGCCTGGAACATCGAAGCCCCTTTCAAAACGGAGGCACGCAGATATTCACAAAAGATTCAGGAATGAACAGTTGAAAAAAAGTGGAGAATGATGTAAAATGCATTAGTTATGGAAAAAACCGGCGGTCAGGAGGTGGACACACTGGAAAAGGAGAACAGCGCGGCAAAAACCATCAGCGTCATGATGGCCCTCACCCTCATCGGCAAGGTGCTGGGACTGTACCGGGACCGTCTGCTGGCCGTCCACTACAGCACCGGCCCTGCGGCCAACGCCTTTTTTACCGCCAGCCGGATCCCCCGGGTGTTTTTTGACGCGGTGTTTGCCTCGGCCATTGCCGGGTGCTTCATCCCGGTATTCAGCGAGTACCTTGAGAAAAAGGGCCGGAACGAAGCCCTGCGCTTTGCAGGGAACTTCCTTACCATCGTCGCTTTGCTCACAGGCGGGCTGACTCTGGCAGGGATGGCCTTCCCCCAGCCCTTGGTGTCCCTCTTCGCCGACTACTCTGATCCGGCCACCGCCGCGCTGGCCGTCTCGCTCACCCGGGTGATGTTCCCTACCGTGCTTTTTTCCGGCATCGCCTTCTCTCTGGTAGGAGTGCTTCAAGCACAGGACCACTTTACCGCCCCCGCTCTTATGTCCACCGTGTCGAATCTGGTAATTATCGGCTATTTCTTCACACTGGATACCAAATTCGGCATCTATGGTCTGGCCGGAGCCTATCTACTGGGCTGGTTTTTGCAGGGTGTCATTCTCCTTCCTCCTCTGCACACCCTCCGCAGTCCCCTGCGCCCCGGATTAAACTTCCGCTCGGAGGGAATGGTCAAGGTGTTTGCCCTGATGGGGCCGGTAATGGTGTCCACCTGGGTCCAGCCCATCACACTGGCCATCAACGCCCGGTTCGGTTCCCGGCTCTACCATGGAGCGGGGGTGTCCGCCCTGGAGTATTCCTCAAACTTGTATCTGGTCATCGCCGGGGTGTTTGTCCTGTCGGTCACCAATGTTATATTTCCCAAACTGTCCCGGCTCACCGCCGGAGGGCAGGAGGGGGCCTTTCAAAACACCATCCGCCAGACCGTCCACACCAGCCTGTTTTTTGTCCTGCCCATGTCGGCGGGGCTCACTGCGGTAGCCCGCCCCCTCATCTCCCTCATCTACGGCGGCGGACAGTTTGACGCCTTCTCTGTAGAGATTACTTCCACCGCCCTGGGCTGGATGTCCCTGGGTATGGTGGGCTACGCCCTGCAAAACATCCTCAGCCGTGTTTTTTTCGCCCGGCAGCAGGGCCGGGGCCCGCTGGTGGCGGGGGCTGTCTCCATCGCCGCCAACGCCGCTTTGTGTCTGGCCCTGACGGAACGGTTCTCGGTGGCTGGGCTGGCTCTGGCTTCCGCCATTTCCTCTACACTCTACGCCCTGCTCCTACTCCTGCCCCTCCAGTGCAGGGACGGCCTGCTGGACAGACGCAGTCTGATGGATTTGGGGAAAATGGCCCTCTCCGCCCTGATTATGGGCCTGTGCGTTCGGTTTGCCCTGGGGGCAGCCTCCCCCCTCTTCCCTGCGGGCAAGCTGGGGGAACTGCTGGCACTGGGCCTATGCGCTCTGCTGGGGGTGGCGCTGTACTTCACCTTTGCCCTTCTGTTGGGCCTGGATGAAGCGAAGCTGGCCCTCTCACTGGTGCGGAGAAACAAGTAAACACCCGTCCCCCGCAAGGCGGGCGGGAGGAATCGATTTGGCAAGAAACGAGGTCAATCCATGGAACGAGCGAGAAACATTTTACATGCCAGCCTTCTGTGGCGCGGACTCATGGTCCTGTGCCTGTGGTTTGGGGCGCAGTGGGAAAGCAGCGGCGTAGTCCAATGGTTTCTCCACCCCAGGGGGTGGGGGCGCGGAGCATCGGAGAGCAGCCTGTTTTTCAAGCTGTGGACTTTGGTCCGCAACGCCCTGTGCTGGGTCTATGAAAAACTCCACCTGGACGCGCTGTTTGCGGGGAGTATCTTCACCTGGACCTGGTTCTGGTGTCTGCTGCCTGCGGTTTTGGCGCCGCTTCTGCCCACCATGGCAGTGCTGGGCCTTGCGGCCGTCGCCTTTGCCTCCCTGGCCCTGAATCTGGTGCGGGACCGGGAACGGCGGCTGGCGTGGTCCCCCATCAACCGCTACATCATCCTCTACGCCGCAGTCTATTTGGCGGGGACCCTGTTCTCCATCAGTCTGAAAGCCAGCCTGAATTCCGGACTGCTCTCGGTGGCGTTTATCCTGTTCGCTGTAGTTCTCTACAACGCAGTGTCCACCCGAGGCCAGCTGGACCTGCTGCTGACCGCGGTGGTGCTGGCCGCAGCGGCGGTGTCCTGTCTCGGCATTTTGCAATATATATTCCGCTGGGGCTACCAGTCGGAGGCATGGGTGGACAGCGATATGTTTTCCACCATTCAGTTCCGGGTGTCTTCCACCCTGAAAAACCCCAATATGCTGGGGCAGTATTTGATTTTAATGGTTCCCCTGGGGGGCGCCAAACTCCTCACTGCCAAAGACTGGAAAAACCGGGTATTCTGGTTTGGCTGCTGCGGCGTTCTCTGCCTGTGCATGCTGCTTACCTTCTCCCGGGGGGCGTGGCTGGGACTGCTCTTCGCCGGGGCAGCCTTTTTCGTCCTGCTCAATCCCCGGCTGATGCTGCTCTTCCCCGCGGCTCTGGTTGGGCTGTACTTTGCCCTGCCCCCCTCGGTCATCGAGCGGTTTACCAGCATCGGCAACCTGTCCGACGCCTCCACCTCCTACCGGGTCTACATCTGGATGGGAACCTTGGCCATGCTCAAGGACTATTGGCTGTGCGGCATCGGCCCGGGGACGGACGCTTTCAATATGGTCTACCCTGCCTACAGCTTTAACGGCATTATCGCTCCTCACTCCCACAACCTGTTTTTGCAGATTGTCAGCGACGCAGGGGTAGCGGCTCTGGGGGTTTTTGTAATTGTGCTGTTTGTCTATTTCCGGATGATGTGCGCCGCTCTGCACCGGGAGCGGGACTGGACCAGCCGTCTGCTCCAGATTGCCTGCACCGCCGGGGTGTTCGGCTTTATGGTCCAGGCCATGACGGACTACTCCTTTTATAATTACCTGGTCCTCTTCGTATTCTGGGCCTATCTGGCCCTGGGGGCGCTGTGCGCCCGGAGGAGCAAACTGCCTGAGGGGAGGGAAGCGGCATGATCCGGGTGTTGAACATCATCAGCGATACCAACATCGGCGGCGCAGGCCGGGTCCTGCTCAATTACCTGCGTTATACCGACCGCAACCGGTTTGAGACCCTGGTAGCCCTGCCCAGGGGGAGCCTGCTGAAGCCTCCTTTGGAGGAAGCGGGGGGCCGGGTGCTGGAGGTAGACGGCATCGCCGACCGCTCCTTCGACAGGGGGGACATCGCGGTTCTGCGGAAGCTGATCCGCCAAGAGAAGCCCGACCTAGTCCACACCCACGGATGCTTTTCCGGGCGGATTGCCGCCCGTCGGGAGGGAGTTCCGGTCATTTACAGCCGCCATTCGGCCTTTCCGGTTCCGGCGAAACTGCGTTATCCGCCGGGCCGGTGGGTCAACAAGCTGGTCAACGAGCACTACGCCGACCGGATTATCGCGGTCAGCCCAGCTGCGGCGAAGAACCTAACCGATGGGGGCATTTCTCCCAAGAAAATTACCGTCATGATGAACGGTGTAGCCCCCGCAGCCCGGTGTTCCGAGGAGGAAAGAGAGCAGCTGCGAAAACAGTGGGGAATCAAGCCGGAAGATTTTACGCTGGGGATTCTGGCGCGGCTGGAGGACTATAAGGGCCACATGGATATCCTCCACGCGCTCCACCTCCTGAAGGGAGAGGGCCGGCGGGTCAAGCTGCTCATCGCCGGAACCGGTCCTTTTGAGGAAGAACTGCGCCGGGAGACCGGACGGCTTGGGCTGGAAGAGGAGGTCCTGTTTTTGGGCTTTGTGACCGATGTGGCCCCACTGCTGTCTGTGTTGGACCTACAGCTCAACGCCTCCTATGGCACGGAGACCTCCAGCCTGTCCATTTTGGAGGGCATGAGCATGGGCCTGCCGGCGGTGGTCAGCGACTACGGCGGCAACCCCTGGCTCATCGACGACGGAGAGGACGGCCTGATCTTCCCCACCCGGGACGCCGCCGCGCTGGCCCGTGCCGCAGCCCGGCTGATGGACAGCCGGACGGAGCTGGCCCGTATGGGGAAGCGGGCATTGGAAATTTTTAAGCAGCGGTTTACCGGCGAAATTTTCGCCAAAAACATTGAGAATGTCTACCTGGACACCCTGAAAGGAGCCAAATAAATGGAACACAACACATCGGGCTTCCGCCTTCGGCTGAACTTGTTCGACGGCATTGTACTGATTGCCGCCCTTGCGGTAGGAGCCTTTCTGATTTGGAACAGGCTAAAGCCCGCCGCGCCCATTCCCGCCGTCCCCACCACCCAAGATACGGTAAGGTATACCGTCCGCTTTCAGCGGTGGGCGCCGGGAACCAGCAGCTTGATCGCGGAGGGCGACCAGATCGCCGACAACATCAAGAACTATGAAATTGGACATGTGGTGGCGGTGGAGACCGCGCCTGCCCGGATGCAGGTGCTGGACCACGAAAACCACCGCTATGTCTGGGCCGAGGCCGAGAACTTTGAAGACGTGCTGGTCACCATCCAGTCCCCCTGCGTTACCAGCGACGAGAGCATCACCGTGGGCGGCGGCTACCAAGTCCGGGTGGGAGCTATGGCCTACCTGAAAGGGGAGGGCTATCTGGGCAGCGGCCCCATTGTGGCGCTGGAACAGGGGGTGCAGCAATGAAACTCATTGACCGGAATGGACGGCTGTTTGGCAAAATCAGCGTCATTGACCTGGTAGTGGTGGCGGTGGTAATTGTGCTGGCCGCCGCGCTGTATTTCAAAAACAACCAGACCCACACCGGAAACGCGGTGGTGGAACAGAAAATCACCTTCCAGATTCGGGCCCGCGGGGTGTACGATTACGTAGCGGACGCCATCCAAGTTGGGGACGGGGTCTATGACAAGGACTACGCCAGCGGCGGCAAGTCGATTGGAGTAATTACCGATATCCAGATTGAACGGGACCCGGGTCAAAAGCTTGCCAACGAAATCCACGACGGCACCGCCGGTCTGGTTGACGCCGATGAGACCGTCGATTTACTCATCACCCTGGAGGGCTGGGGCCTGGTGGACGGCAAACGGTACACCCTCAACCGGGTGTATGCACTGGGGGTGAACTCCTCCCGGACCTATTACACCAAACAGGCCCAGTTCATTGGAACGGTGGCGGATATTCTCCCTTCAGGAGGGAGCCTATGACCGAGGAGGGCCTTCTATGAAAATTCTAATGGCTACCATGGGCCTGGACATCGGCGGGGCGGAGACTCATATTGTGGAACTGGCCAAAGAGCTGAAAAGCGAGGGACACGATATCGCCATCGTCTCTAACGGCGGCGTCTATGTGCCCGAGGTAGAGGCGGCGGGCATCCGCCACTACGCTGCTCCGCTGAACCGGCGCAGCATGTCGTCCATGGTTCAGGGCCGGAAGCTGCTCCGGGCGGTCATCGCCAAAGAGCGGCCCGACGTGGTTCATGCCCACGCCCGTATCCCCGCGTTTTTGTGCGGTTCGCTGTGCAAGCGGATGAAAATTCCCTTTGTCACCACCGCCCACTGGGTTTTTGATGCCAGCGGCGTCTTGCGCTACCTGACCAACTGGGGAGAACGGACCGTGGCAGTGTCGGAAGATATCCGTGACTACCTTATCCGGGAGTACAATCTGCCCGCCGGACACATCACCGTTACCATCAACGGCATTGACACAGAAAAATTTTCTCCAAAACTGGATGGTGCGGGGATCATTACTGAATTTGACCTGAATCAGGCGGGGCCCATCCTGTCCTACGTCAGCCGTATGGATGAGGACAGGGCACTGGTAGCCAGCCAGCTTATCGATCTTGCCCCGGAATTAGACCAGGCCGTTCCAGGGATTCAGCTTTTAATTGCCGGCGGAGGCAATGTCTACACCCAGCTGAAGGAGCGGGCGGGACAAGTTAACGCCCGAATGGGCCGGCAGTGCATCACGATGACCGGTCCCCGCACCGACATCAACGAGATTGTGGCTGCGGGCGACGTCTTTGTCGGGGTATCCCGGGCGGCCCTGGAGGCCATGGCGGCTGGAAAGCCGGTGATCGTGGCGGGCAATGAAGGCTTTCAGGGCCTGTTTGGTCCAAACAAGCTGGAGGAGGCCCAGGCGGGAAACTTCTGCTGCCGGGGCCTGCCCCAGTCCACCCCGGAGCGTCTGCTGGAGAACATATCCACCGCCTTCCAGCTTCCCCAGCGCAAGCGGGAAGAATTGGGGGCCTATGGCCGTCAGGTCATTTTCGACTGCTATTCTGTGCGCCGCATGGCGGCAGACTGCCTGTCAGTCTATGGACAGGTGCGCCGGAAGAAGTACCGCGTGGTCATGAGCGGCTACTACGGCTTTGGCAACGCGGGGGACGACGCAATCCTGGAGTCCATCCAGCAGGCCATCCGCACGGCCAGCGATGAGGTATCGGTAACAGTGCTGTCCAACGACCCGGAACTGACCCGGCGGCAGTACGGCCTGGACGCCATTCCACGGTTCCGGGTCCTGCGGGTATTCCAAGCTCTGCGGCGGGGAGATGTGCTGTTGTCCGGAGGCGGAAGCCTCCTCCAGGACACCACCTCCACCCGGTCGCTGCTGTACTACCTGTCTGTCATCCGCTGTGCCCGTCTGCTGGGCAGGCCGGTTATGCTCTACGCCAACGGCATCGGTCCGGTGCGCAAACCGGCCAACCGCCGCCGGGTAAAAAAGGTGGTAGAACAGGCCGCGCTGGTCACCCTCCGTGACCACGCATCCGCCCGGGAGTTGGAGCAGATGGGGGTCACCCGCCCGGTGCAGGTGACCGCTGACCCGGTCTTCCATCTGGAACCTGCGGGGCAGGCCCGGTCACTGGAACTGCTGTCCGCCGCCGGACTGTCTGGGGACAAGCCCTTTGCGGTGGTGTCGGTTCGGGATTGGCGGGATGTGGGCAACTTCTATTCCCAGCTGGCTGGGCTGTGCGGTCATCTCCGACGGAAACACGGGCTGGAGATCCTCTTTTTACTGATGCAGCCGGAACGGGACCGGGAGGCCACCGCCCGGGTCCGGGGACAGATGGAAGAACCCTCTTTTGTGCTGGACGCACCCTGTACGCCCCGGGAGTTGATGGGGGTGCTGGGTCAGGCGCATCTGTGTCTGGCGATGCGGCTGCACACCCTGATTTTTGCCGCGCGGATGGCGGTACCGGCCATGGGACTGGTGTACGACCCCAAGGTAGCCAGCTATCTGGAGGAACTAGACCTGCCTGCCGCCGGAGACGTGGAGCACTTCGACGGGGCGGAGGCTATCCGGCGGGCGGACGCACTGATGGCGGACTACAGCAATGTGCTGGCCCGGCTGCGGGAGAAGTCGGCGCAGCTGGCCGAGTCCGCCCGGGAAAACGAGCGGCTCCTCCTGAATCTGCTGGAACAGACGAAAAAATAGCCGGAAAACCTCACTCGACTGCTGGTCGAGTGGGGAATTGGGCGGGTTTTCTTGACAAAAACTGCCTCTGCGGTTAGATTGGAGACAAGACGTCCCCCACAGTGGGCGTCCGATTTCAACCGTAGGGAGGCTATTTGAATGGAAGAAAAAAGACCCTTTGGAGCCTACATCCGGAAAAAGCGGCTGGAGGCGGGGCTGACCCAGAAGGAGCTGGCTGGGAAGCTGTTTGTCACCGAGTCCAGCGTAAGCAAGTGGGAGCGGAACCTGTCCTATCCAGATGTTTCGCTGGTCACGTCCATCTGCCGGGAGCTGGGAATTTCCGAACACGAGTTTTTCACCGCCTGCGATGACGACCAGGCCCATGCCCAGGAGCGGCAGGCCGCTGTCTGGCGAAGGGTCAAGCTGGGGTTCCGGTGGTTCTGCCTGACGGGCTACGGGGTTGCGCTTGTGGTGTGTCCCATCTGCGACCTGGCCCTGAACCATACCCTGAGCTGGTTCTGGATTGTTCTGCCTGCGCTGGCGCTGTCCTTTTGTGTCACCAGCCTGCCCTGGCTGCTGAAGCGGAACCGGCTGGCGGTCTGCCTCGGGGCGGGGACGGCGTGTCTGCTCCTGCTTCTGCTGGCCTGCTGGCGTTACGCGGGAGGCTGGTGGCTGCTGGGCGGGCTGGCCATCACGGCGGTGAGTCTGGCACTGCCCTGGGGCTGGTGGGCAATCTGGCGGTTTTACGGGGAGCACGTCCTGCCGCTGTGCGTCACGCTGACTTCGGTGTGGGTGTTCCCGCTCCTGGCGGTGATTCACCTCTTTACCGGCGGGGACTGGCTGTTCCGTGCAGCTTTTCCGCTGGCGGCGGTGGGGTCGGCCTTTTTGTGGGCATACTTCATCTGCCTGCGGTATCTGCCAAATCCCTGGCTGAAGGCCGGGGGATTTACCCTGATTACCGCCGCGGCATCCCCCGTATTCCAGGCTCTGTGCCGGCGTCTGATTCCCGGGACCGGAAACCCCTGGGCACTGGACTGCCTCATTCTGACCGCTCTGCTGGCGGTGTCCTTTCTGCTGCTGGTTCTGGGCGGAATCAGGGAGTTCCGGCGGCAGCAATAACGGGGACGGACCGCGTCCCCAGGGGAGAAACGACCATGAAAAAAACGATACTGGCGGCGGTGCTGGCGCTGAGTCTGGCACTGACGTCCTGCGGGCAGGCGCCCGCCCCGGCCCGACTGACGGTGGTCTGTACCACCTATCCCATCTACCTGTTTGCGCGCTCGCTGACCGGCGGGGCAGAGGGGGTAACGGTGGAGCGGCTGGATACGGGGAGCACCAGCTGTCTCCACGACTACACCCTGTCCATGGGGGACATGAAGAAGCTGGAGCGGGCGGATGTGATCGCGGTCAACGGCGCGGGTCTGGAAGAATTTCTGGAGGACGCCCTGAAGACCTCCGACGCACAGGTGATCGACTGTTCCCAGGGGATCGAACTGCTGGAGAATCTATCCCACCGCCACGAGGAGGGCGGGACGGACCATGACGGCCATGACCACGGCCACTGGGACCCCCACTATTGGATGGACCCGGCGCGGGCGTCCCGGATGATGAAAAATCTGGAGACCGGGCTGTCCGCCGCTGACCCGGACAACGGGCCGGTCTACACGCAGAACAGCCTGACATTAAGCACTCTTCTCCTGGCCTGGGACGATCTGGCCCGGGAAACCTTCCAGGGCTTTGGGCCGGCGGAACGGCAGCTGATTACCTTCCACGACGGGTTCCAGTATTTTGCCGAAGCCTACGGTCTGACCCTTCTGGCCTCCATTGAGGAGGAGGCGGGCAGCGAGGCGTCCGCCCATGAGATTGTGGAAATCACGGAACTTGTGCGGGAGTATGATATTCCGGTGATTTTCACCGAGGTCAACGGTTCCAGTGCCACTGCCGATGCCATTGCCCGGGAAACAGGGTGCCGGGTGGCGGTGCTGAACATGATGATGGACGGTCCGGAGGACGGAAGTTATCTGGACGGTCTGATGGATAACGTAATTGCCGTTGTGAACGGCTATGCGGGAAAAGAGTTGGTACAGCAGGGATGAGAAAAATCAAACATGGAAAATTGTCCTCCGGGTGCGCAGACAGCTGCTGTCTGAAGCTGGAGAGGTTGTCGGTCCGCTTGGAGGGAGACAGTATTTTGGAGGACGTCTCCTTCCATCTGCACTGCGGGGAGATTGCGGCGCTGATCGGGCCCAACGGGGCAGGCAAATCCACCCTGTTCCGCAGCATTCTGGGTCAGACTGATTACAAAGGAAAAATTACCTTCTCCCCCGCCGGAGGTCCGGCCATCCGTCTGGCGGATGGCGAACTGACCGGAGGTACCCGGCCTCTGGTGGGGTATGTGCCCCAGGCCCCCAGCTTTGACCGGGGGGACCCGGTGTCCGTACTGGACTTCTTCACCGCCGCCACCGCCAAGTGGCCGGTCTGTCTGCCCATTCCGGCCAAATACCGGACCCGCGCCGCCGCCTGTCTGGCCCGGGTCCATGGAGAGGATCTTTTGGACCGGCCTATGGGCGGGCTGTCGGGGGGCCAGCTTCAGCGGGTTCTGCTGGCACTGGCGCTGGAGCCGGTACCCCACATTCTGATTCTGGACGAACCGCTGTCGGGGGTAGACATCGAGGGGGAGCACCAGCTTCTGGAGATGCTGGACGAACTGCGCACCCAGTACGACCTGTCCATCTTCCTCTCCACCCACGACTTCGCCACCCTAAGCCAGTTCGCCGACAAGGTAATTCTGCTCAACCGCCGGGTGCTCAAATCCGGTACACCGGCAGACGTACTGACCTCTTCGGAGTTTTTTGAAACCTTCCATCTCCGGATGGGAAAGGGGGGAGCCTGAATGAGCCTCTGGTACGCACTGGTGGACCTGCTCCCCTTCGAGTGGGCTCAGCCAGGGTCGATGTTCTTCATGAAACACGCCCTGCTGGCGGTTCTGGTAATTACGCCTTTGTTCGGGATTCTATCCACCATGGTAGTCCACAGCCGGATGTCCTTTTTTTCGGACGCATTGGGGCACTCGGCCTTTACGGGCATGGCAATCGGGGCCATCTGCGGCTTTCATGAGCCATCCTGGGCGGCGGTGCTCTTTGCCATTCTTTTTGCGCTGCTCTTCAATCTGGTCAAACGGCGGTCCGCCCTGGCCAGCGATACGGTGATTGGGGTGTTTTCCTCCACCGCCGTGGCTTTGGGTATCTTTTTATCCACCCTGGACGGACGCTCCTTCACCCGGTTCAACGCCCTTCTCGTAGGGGACATCCTCTCGGTAGAGCCCGCTAAGGTGGGGGTGCTGGCTCTGATCTTGCTGGCGGTAGTTCTTCTGTGGGCCGCGTCCTTCAACCAGCTGATGCTCTCCGCTGTCCACCCCGCGCTGGCCGACAGCCGGGGCGTGCGGGTCTTCTGGCAGGAGACGGTATTTTCGGTGGCAATTGCGGTGGTGGTCACTTTGTCCATGACCTGGGTGGGGCTGCTGGTGATTAACTCTCTGCTGGTTCTGCCGGCGGCGGCGGCCCGAAATGTGGCGCGGAATATGGCACAGTACCATATGTTTTCTCTGCTGGGGGCGGTACTGGCGGGGGTTTCCGGCCTGATGACCTCCTATTACGCCGGCGGCTCTGCCGGTGCGGCGATCACGCTGTATCTGGCGGTGTGGTTTGCCCTCACCTTTTTGGCGCGAAAAAAATAGCGCCTTTGGTTTTGCTTGCGCAATTTGCCAAAAGGTGCTATTCCGTCAAGGGCAGTTAGATGTTTCGTCATTCAGCCAGCTATTTGATTATTTAATATGATAAAGTTCGTTAATGCTGTATGAACAGCGCGGAACATAGAACCAGCCGGCTCCAAGGGCAATTGCCCTTG
>JAAWIE010000049.1 GCA_022796195.1 Lawsonibacter sp.
CAGGAAGCCGTGGCCGTACTCCCGGCGGTTGGTGGACCGGGGAGCCCGGGCCTCGCCCACGGAGTAGGGGGGGAAGTTGTAGTGGTGCATATACCGCTTTTCGCTCTCCTCCCAGATGGTGTCCAGCTTCTGGGAGGCGGCCAGCGTGTTCAGCGTACATACCGACAGCACCTGGGTCTGTCCGCGGGTAAACAGGCCGGAACCGTGGACCCGAGGCAGGATACCCACTTCAGCGGCCAGCGGACGGATCTCATTCTGCGCCCGGCCGTCTACCCGGTGGCCCTCCAGCAGCCAGGCTTTGACAATCTTCTTCTGGAACTTGTAGGTAAACTCCTCCAGATACTGGTCCATATCCGGATACTCCTCCAGATACTTCTCGTGCCAGTGTTCGATCATCTCGTTCCACCGCTTCTCCCGGACGGTCTTGTCGTCGGTGTCCATGGCGGCTTTGGCCTCGTCCATGAAGTTGGTCACAATGTCGTCAAACAGCTCCTGATTGAACTGAGCGTGTTCATACTCCATCTTGGGCTTGCCGATCTCGGCAACAATCTGGTCGATAAAGTCAATCTGCTTGCGGATCTCCTCGTGGGCCTTCACAATTCCGGCATACATGATCTCATCCGGGATCTCGTCCGCCCCAGCCTCGATCATGACCACCTTCTCCCGGGTCGCAGCCACCGTCACATCCATGCGGGAGTTTTGACGCTGCTTCTGGGTAGGATTGAGGACAATCTGTCCGTCGCAGAAGCCCACCTCCAGACAGCCGATGGGTCCGGCAAAGGGAATCTCGGAGTAGCTCACGCAGGCGGAAGCGCCGATCATGGCGGCTACCTCGGGGGAGCAGTCGTAGTCTACGCTCATAACGGTACACTGGATGCACACATCATTGCGGAAATCGTAGGGGAACAGGGGGCGCATGGGCCGGTCGATGAGGCGGCTGGCCAAAACAGCGGGCAGAGAGGGACGGCCCTCCCGGCGCATGAAAGAGCCGGGGATACGGCCCACAGCGTAGAGTTTCTCTTCAAACTCCACCGACAAGGGGAAGAAATCGATGCCGTCACGAGGCCGGGGGGAGACGGTGGCCGCCACCATCACGGTGGTCTCGCCGTACTTCACCAGGGCGGAGGCGGAGGCCAGTTCAGCCACCTTGCCCACCTCAATGGTCAGCGGACGGCCGCACAGGTCCATGGTCCAGCTCTTGAACTTGGGGAACTGCTTGTGCTTAATGATTGTTGACATGTCAATACTCCTTTTTCGGTTGATGTCCTCCGGCGTTTTGACAGCCCTTTAGCACTTGAATACGGGAGCGATGCCCACGTCTGGCCTGTCCGCAACGGCGCAGACGCTTCGCTGCCATATTCAACTGCTAAAAAAGCGGAAAAACCGCCGTGGTATATGTGAACATAGGGCGAAGCGCAAAAACGCCCGCCCTATGAGGCAAAACTTTGTTACGCCTCGCCTGTTCGCAACAGCTCAGACCCTTCAGGGCTTACTTACGGATGCCCAGCTTGGCGATAATGGCGCGGTAACGCTCAATATCCTTGGCCATCAGATAATCCAGCAGCTTACGGCGCTTACCGATCATCTTGTACAGGCCGCGGCGGCTGTGGTTGTCGTGGATATGCACCTTCAAATGCTCGGTGAGCTCGTTGATGCGGGCGGTCAGAATGGCAATCTGAACCTCAGGAGAACCGGTATCGGTCTCATGTGTGCGGTTGGCCTCAATTACAGCGGTCTTTTCGTCCTTGCGAATCATGGGAAATTCCACCTTTCAAAATGTTCTCTCCAAGGGCTGGGTAACGGGCGGGTGAATCCCCGCGCACCTGTGCGGGCCTTGTCCCGAAACCAGGCGATGGATGATACACGATGCGTACCCGGTTAATATATCACAATTATCCCCTGATGTAAAGCAAAATTACCGGTTTTCATAAAATTTTTTAAGGCTCCTTCCCCCCATGGACAGTTGTCGCTCTCTTCGGACTTTCTGCCCCGCGCCCCGTGCCGGTAATGGAACAACCTCCACGTCCTGCTGGGCATTTCCCTCCCAAAAGACAGGAAGACCCGCCCGGCGCAGGTATCTGCGCCGGGCGGGTCTCAGCGTGTCAAAAAACTTCTGTCCTCCGCAGGGGAAAGCTCTTCTTTCCCTGCCGTTTCTTATTTCAGACGCCAAATATCCTGATTATATTGTCCAATGGTACGGTCAGAGGAGAAGTACCCGGACTTTGCAATGTTGACCAGCATCTTTTTCGCCCAGGCGCGGCGGTCGCCGTAATCTTTGAGGCAGCGGTCCTTGGCGGCAATGTAGTCTTCTACATCCAGCAGAGCCATAAACCAGTCTTTAGTCTTCATATCCTTCCAGAGAGCGGACAGTTCCGCCGGGTCGCCGATTGCCAGCAGTTCCGGCGAGACGAGGAAGTCCACCAGCCGCTCCACCTCGGGGCGGTGGTAGTAGTCCAAGGGGCGGTAGCTCCGCCCATCGGGCTCCCCGCCCTGATACAGGCCGATTACCGTGTCGCTGGGCTGGCCGAAGGTATAGATATTTTCCGCTCCCACCAGCTGGGCAATCTCCACGTTGGCCCCGTCCATCGTGCCCAAGGTAATCGCGCCGTTGGCCATAAATTTCATATTGCCGGTGCCGCTGGCCTCCTTAGAGGCCAAGGAAATCTGTTCCGAGATGTCGCAGGCGGGGATCAGCCGCTCGGCCCAAGTGACGTTGTAATTTTCTACCATCGCCACCCGCAGCCAGGGGCGGACCTGGGGATCCTGATCAATAAGCTGCTGAAGGCAGAGAATCAGGTGAATAATCCGTTTGGCCATCACGTAAGCGGGGGCAGCCTTGGCCCCAAAGAGCACGGTTACCGGCCGCTCGGGCAGCGTTCCGGCCTTAATCTCCAGGTACTTTTGGATGATATACAGGGCGTTCATCTGCTGGCGCTTGTACTCATGAAGCCGCTTCACCTGAATATCAAAGACTGACTGTGGGTCCAGCTCAATATGCTGGGCGGCCCACAGCACCCGGCACAGGTGGTCCTTTTTGCTCTGCTTCACCGTCAAAAGCCGGTCCAGCAGTGCGCCATCCTCCTGATGGTCCAGCAGGCCCTCCAGTTTTTGGGCGTCCTTGCGCCAGTCGGGACCGATACAGCTGTCAATCAGACCGGCCAGTTCCGGATTGCATGCCTCCAGCCACCGGCGGAAGGTAACGCCGTTGGTCTTGTTGTTGAACTTCTCCGGGTAAATATCGCAGAAGGGCTTCAGTTCGGAGTTTTTCAAAATCTCGGTGTGGAGGGCGGCAACCCCGTTGACCGAAAAGCCGCAGTGGATATCCATGTGAGCCATATGCACCCGGCCTTCGCCGTCCAGAATGGCCAGCTTAGGGTCGGGGTGGTCCAGCTTCATCCGGCGGTCCAGCTCCTGGATGACGGGCACCAGCTGGGGGGCCACCTTTTCGATGAAGGCCAGGGGCCATTTCTCCAGCGCCTCGGCCAGAATGGTATGGTTGGTGTAAGCGCAGGTCCGGCGCACCTGGTCGAGGGCGTCGTCGAAAGACATTCCCCGGCCTGTAAGCAGGCGGATCAGCTCGGGGATCACCATGGAGGGGTGGGTGTCGTTGATCTGAACCACTACATGGTCAGCCAGAGCATCCATCCCATATCCCCGGCCCTCCAGCTCAGACAGGATCAGCTGCGCTCCGGCGGACACCATAAAATATTGCTGGTACACCCGAAGCAGACGCCCCGCCTCGTCGCTGTCGTCGGGGTAGAGGAAGGAGGTCAGCCGGTGGGCAATATCCCCCTTATCAAAGCCGATGCCCACCCAAGGCTTGCCGGCAGGCTGGGCCACATCGAAAAGGTGGAGCCGGTTGGAGCACCCGTTGTTGGCCCCAGGGATGGCAATATCATAGAGCACCGCTTTCAGGTCAAAGCCGCCGAAGGGGACGTCGAAAGACACTCCGGTGGGGATCAGCCAGTTATCCGGCTCCATCCAGGGGTCGGGGGCCTCAACTTGGCGGTTGTTGTCAAACTGCTGGCGGAACAGGCCGTAGTGGTAGTTCAGACCCACACCGTCGCCGGGCAGGCCCAGGGCCGCTATGGAGTCCAGGAAGCAGGCGGCCAGCCGGCCCAGCCCGCCGTTGCCCAGGGAAGGCTCCGGTTCCATGGACTCGATGACCCCCAGGTCCCGGCCCAGGTCGGCCAGCAGCTCTTTCACCTCACGGTAGAGCCCCAGGGCCAGCAGATTGTTGGACAACAGCTTGCCCATCAAAAACTCGGCGGAGAAGTAGTAGAGCTTCCGGTCCCCCTGTGGGGCGGGCCGGTTTTGTGCCATGTTCCGGGTGAGGATCAGCAGCGCCTCATAAAGCTGATGGTCATCGCACTGGTCGGGGGAGCAGCCGAAACGGCTCTGAGTGGTCTGGAAAAGCTGTTCTTTCAGTTGCATAGCGATACATCTCCTTATTGTTCGGGTTTGGGGGGTGTTCTCTTGTCCCCTGCCGGGAAAGGCTGCTTGCTTTTTTTCGGCAGACGCTGGTATACCCGCATCTCTCGATACAGCCGCTTGGACAGTTTTTCGTCATAGGTATCAGGCAGAGCCCTCCACTTCCAATTGGTTCCCAGGGTAGAGGGGGTATTCATGCGGGCCTCGCTGCCCAGACCCAGCAGGTCCTGAAACTGCATCACCGCCAGACTGGCGGGAGAGGCCCAAGCACTGCGCATCATACCCCAATGATAGCCCTCCCGCTTGGACAGGCGGAGGTACTCCCGGGCAAAGGACACTTCCTTCCGGGAGGCGGAGGCCATCCAGCCCTGAATGGTGTCGTTGTCGTGGGTACCGGTGTAGACCACGCAGCGGCTGGGGTAGACATGGGGGAGGTAGTCGCTCCCCTCGTCCCGGTTTCCGAAGGCGAACTCCAGAACTTTCATGCCGGGGTATCCGGAATCCTTCAGGAGCTTTTTCACGGAGGGGGTCAAAAAGCCCAAATCCTCAGCAATGATGTCCTTTTTACCCAAGGTTTTATTCACCGTCTTGAAGAAGGCGATGCCCGGTCCGGGCTTCCACACGCCGTTGCGGGCGGTGGTCTCCCCATAGGGGATGGCGTAGTAGGCGTCGAACCCCCGGAAGTGGTCGATGCGCAGGGTGTCGCAGATCTGGAACTGCCAGGCGATCCGCTTCAGCCACCAGCTGTAGTTGTCCTCCATCATCTTTTCCCAGTTGAACAGGGGGTTGCCCCACAGCTGGCCGTCCTCAGAGAAGCCGTCGGGGGGACAGCCCGCCACTTCGGTGGGCTGTCCGTTCTCGTCCAGCTGAAACTGGTCCGGGTTGGCCCACACGTCCGCGCTGTCCAGGGCCACATAGATGGGCAGATCGCCGATGATGGAGATACCTTTTTTGTTGACATATTCCTTCAGGCTCCACCACTGGCTGAAAAAGAGATGCTGCACCCACTTCCAAAAGTCGATCTCAGCCGCCAGTTCCTGTTTCACCTGTTCCAGAGCGGCGGGCTCCCGCAGACGCAGCTCCTTCGGCCACTCCAGCCACGCGGCTCCGCCGAATTTGTCTTTCAGCGCCATAAACAGGGCATAGTCCTCCAACCAGTCCGCCCCCCAGAGGGTGCCCCGCATCTCGAATTTATCCCCCCGCGACAGCCGGGAGACCGCCAGACGAAGCACCTGAAAGCGGTTTTGATAGAGGACTGCGTAATCCACCTGCGCAGGGTCGCTCCCCCAGTCCAGAGACTGATATTCCTCCGGCTTTAAAAGCCCCCACTCGGCCAGAATATCCAGGTCGATGAAGTAGGGGTTCCCGGCGAAGGAGGAGAAGGACTGGTAGGGTGAGTCGCCGTAGCTGGTGGGGCCTACTGGGAGCAGCTGCCAGCAGCTCTGGCCTCCCGCCGCCAGAAAATCGGCAAATTTCCGGGCTTCCGCCCCCAGCGTTCCGATCCCGTATGGGGAGGGCAGGGAGGAAACCGGCATTAAAATTCCTGCTTTTCTCACATAGTTCACCTTTTCCTATCTAAAAATTTGCGGCCGCTCCGAAGACGGTCTGGAACCGCCTCCGGTCCCCATCATGATCATAGCTTCCCCCTTTTCCCTTCTGGCCGGCACCCTTAGGGCGGCAGCCAAATATAGGGAGAAACATTCCGCGCCTGGGGAGCGCACCGATGCCGGATTGACGTTGGACATGTTCCTGGTAACGTTCTGAATATGATAGCAACACACGCAGGAAGATGCAAGAGAAATCTCCCCTCTCCTTGCCGAAATCAGAGGATTGCCAAAAAACAGTCCGCCGTTTTTAGCGGATATGTCTAACTTCGACGGAACGCCGGCTGTTTTTTCCCTCTGCCCGCCTAAATTTCCGTTGTCATTTCGTCCCGGATGTATTATAATGTAGATTAGGATTCCGTTCGGGATATCCGGCCCAACTCATAGGGAGGTGTGATTTATGGGCAACTATGCAATCTCCATCAGCCGGGAGTTTGGCAGCGGAGGCCGTCTGATTGGCAAGCGGCTGGCCACTGCGCTGGGCATTCCCTGTTACGACCGGACCATCATTCAAAAGACCTCGGAGAAGAGCGGGCTGTCCCCCGACTTCATCGCACGGGCGGAGGAGCGGGCCCGGAGCCGGTTCCATCTGTCCATTGCTCCTGTCGGCATTGGGACCCCCGCTCTGGCCCACCAGGGCGTACCGGTAAGCCACCAGGCGTTTTTCGCCCAGGCCGACGTTATCCGGGAGCTGGCCGACGAGGGGCCCTGCGTTATTGTGGGCCGCTGTTCCGACTACATTTTAGGGGAACGGCCGGAGTGCCTCAAGGTCTTCATTCACGCCGGACTGGACAGCCGGGTGGAACGGTGTGTGGAGGAATACCACATCCCCGCTGAGGATATGGCCCGCCGGGTCGTCCAGATGGACCGGGGCCGTTCAAACTACTACAACTACTATACTGGGCACACCTGGGGAGACATGCGCCGCTACGACCTGACCTTGAACTCTGCCGTCACCGGCATTGAGGGAGCAGTGGAGCTGATCGTCACTCTGGTGAAGGCCCGCTCTGCTTTGGAGGTGCAGTGAGTCATGAACAAACCGAGGATTCAAGTTTCCGGCGGACAGCGGCTGATTGAAAATTACGCCGCCGCCGTCACTGCCGCCGGGGGCGAGCCCCTGGCCGCCTACTGTCCCCAGCCCGACCTGACCTGCGACGGCCTGCTGTTGTGCGGCGGCGGAGATATTGAGTGTACCCTCTACGGCCAGGAGGATCGGGGCTCCCAGCCCCCTGACCGGGACCGGGACCAGGCGGAAACCACCCTGTTCCGCGCCTTTTTCGAGGCGGGCAAACCCATTCTGGGTATTTGCCGGGGCATGCAGATGATCAACATTATGCTGGGAGGCACCATGATTCAGGACATGCCTGCTTCACAGCAGATCTTCCACTCCGGCCCTGATGGGGACCGGGTCCACCCCGCCCGGGTGCTGGCGGGCTCCCTTTTGGACCAGATGTACGGCCCCCTGTTCCACGTCAACAGCCACCACCATCAGGCGGTGGACCAGCTTGGTCAGGGTCTGCGCATCACCGCCTGGTCTGAGAGCGGCGTACCCGAAGCCCTGGAGCTGCCCGGCTATCCCCTGCTGGGGGTCCAGTTCCACCCGGAGCGTATGACCTGTTCCTTCCTCCGCCCAGACACCGCAGACGGCGCCCCCATCTTCGCCTGGCTCATCGCTGCCTGTCAGGCATAACCCATATTCACCGATTGATACCTGTTGGAAGAAAGGACCTATGCAATGCACAAATTTTCTGCCCGCCGCCTCACCCCTGTTCTGGCTGCGGGGATCTGTCTGTTAAATCTGCTCCCCACTGGGGCCTACGCCCCGCCGGAGCATCCCTACCGCCCTGTGGAGGGGACCGTCCAGACCATCCGGCCCTCGGTCTGCCCCATTGAGAATGGCACCCCTGTCTCTCAGACCCGGCCTGCCGTGGTGCAGGACACTCCGCCGGGAGAGAGCCCCGCGGCGCCCGCTCCTCAAGCTCCCATTCCCGGCGCCCCTCCCGGCTCACCCACAGCCCCCTCTCCTGTAACGCCCCTTGCCCCCGCCAAACCGGCGCTCCCGTCTTCGGACGAGACCGTTCCCCCGGACCAGACGGCTGAACCGGAGGCCGGCGCGGCGATGCAGGCGGAGCCCCCGAAGACAGAGCAGCTCCAGCCCGCCGCCCCGGAGGAAACCGCCGCCCAACCGGACCACAGCGCCCTGCTGGCTCTGGTGGAAAAGGGGGAGCTCACCGAAGCCGATTTGGAGTATCTCACCCTGCCGAACGGACGGCTGGACCGGCTGGACCGGTACTCCGCATGGTCTGCCTCCCACCCAGAGGCCAGCCCCGAAGACGTAGTGCTCCAGGTCAATCTGGACCAGGACCGGAACTTTTACCAGTCCCCCACGCCTGCCGCCGTCCCGGACAGCCTGTCTGTGCTGGTCAACAAGCACTACACCCTGTCCGCCCAGTACATCCCTAAGCTGGAGGTCCTGGGCTCCGCTTACGGCTCCGGCTCCCTGCGGCCAGAGGCCGCAGCGGCCTTCCGGGCTATGGCGGACGCCGCCCGGACAGACGGCATCTCTCTGCGCAGTGTGTCCGCCTACCGCTCCTTCCAGCGGCAGACTACCATCTATAACCGCTATCTGAGCCAGGACCAGCAGTCCTCGGTGGATACCTACTCCGCCCGCCCCGGCTCCTCAGAACACCAAACCGGTCTGGCCCTGGATATTAACACCGCCAGCATTGGAGCTCATTTCGAAAAAACCCCCGCCTACGCCTGGCTGACCGAGCATTGCGCCCAATACGGCTTCATCCTCCGCTACCCCAAGGGGAAAGAGAGCCTCACCGGCTACCGCTTTGAGCCCTGGCACTACCGCTATGTGGGCAAGGAGATTGCCGCGGCCTGCACGGAACAGGGGCTGACTCTGGAAGAGTATCTGGCTCTCCATCCTGCGGAACAGCCAAAATCTCAGACGCAGACGAAACCGGTGGAGTCTCAGGCACAGACCGTTGTGTCCAACGCATAGCCCAGTCTTCCCCCATTCCGGGGCCAGCGGCTATGCTTCCCAATTTTCTTTATGGTACGCTATCAAACATCCGGCCCAATTTGGGCCGGATGTTTTTTACTATTTATCCCGATACACGGTTTAGGAACCGCAGGAAGGCTTCCCGCCCTTGGGGCGTACGCTTGTACACTCCCGCATGTTCCAGCACCTGCGCAAAGACCAGTCCCGTCTCCTTCTGCACAATATCCAGGGCGTTTTCCTGGGTTATGGTGTAGTTTTTGGCAAATTCCTCCGCCCAACCAGCGTGTTTCGCCGTCTGTTCACTGCCCCGCAGATCAGAACCGGAGGCGAGGGCAGCGGCCACAGCGGCCAGTTCCTCTTTGAGCCGGGCGGGAAGAACCGCCAGTCCCATCACTTCAATGAGGCCGATGTTCTCTTTCTTGATGTGGTGAAGCTGGGCGTGGGGGTGGTAGACTCCCAGAGGATGTTCCTGTGTGGTGATGTTGTTGCGCAGAACCAAATCCAGCTCAAACCGTTCCCCCCGTCTCCGGGCAATGGGGGTGATGGTGTTATGGGGTTCTCCCTCTGTCTCGGCAAAGATGAAAGCGGCCTCGTCCGTATACCCCCGCCAAGCGGTAAGGATTTTGTCCGCCAGCTCAATAAGGCGGCCGGGATCCTTGGCGGTAATCCGCACCACTGACATGGGCCACTTTACAATCCCGGCCTCCACATCCTCAAACCCGGGGAAGGTGAACGGCGTCTCCACCGGGGCCTTCTCCATGGCAAAGGTGTAACGCCCGCCCTGGAAGTGGTCGTGGGCCAGGATGGAGCCGCCCACGATAGGCAGGTCGGCGTTGGAACCTACGAAGTAGTGGGGGAACTGCCCCACAAAGTCCAGCAGCTTGGCGAAACAGGCCCGGTCAATCTTCATGGGCACATGCTTGCTGTTCAGGCAAATGCAGTGCTCGTTGTAGTAGACATAGGGGGAGTACTGCAAAAACCAGGGGGCGCCGTTAATGGTGATGGGGACAATGCGATGATTCTGCCGGGCAGGGTGGTTGACCCGGCCTGCGTACCCCTCGTTCTCGGCGCACAACTGGCACCGGGGGTAGGCGGAAGCAGGGAGATTCCGGGCTGCGGCGATGGCTTTGGGGTCCTTCTCTGGTTTGGAGAGATTGATGGTAATGTCCAGTTCCCCATACTCGGTAGGGGCCTTCCACTGCATATCTTTGGCGATACGGTCCCGGCGGATGTAGTTGGTGTCCTGGCTGAAGGCGTAGTACCAGTCGGTGGCCGCCTTGGGGGCGTCGTGGTACATGGCCTGAAACTTCTCAATGACATAGGAGGGGCGGGGCGTGAGGCGGCCCATCAGCTCGGTGTCGAACAGGTCGCGGTAAACAACGGAATTTTCCGCCAGCACACCCCGGGCATGGGCGTCGTCCAGCAGCTCCTCCAGGATGGGGGCCAGCTGGATGGGCTCCTGGTCCCAGGTGTGCTCCGGTTCTGTATAACTATCCAATTTTAATACGTTCAGTATTGTGTTGACCGCCCATGTGTAATCGCACTCAGCAATCAGCCCGGAGCGAAAGGCGTAGGTAGCCAGCTTGGCAACCGCAATATCAATCATAATCGTTTCCTCCTTACTCCGCCACCACACAGCCGCCCTGGGGGCGGATGTAGAGCACATGACATGTTCCGGCTCCCAGCAGCCCCTCCATGCCGGACCGGAATCCCTCCAGCATGTTGTTGGGGACAAATGCCTGGACCGTACCGGCAAAGCCGCCGCCGTGGACCCGGATGGCTCCCTGCCCCTCCAGCAGCTCCGCCCCCAAGGCCAGCACCACCGGGATTGCCTGCTGTCTGGGGTCTGCGGTGGACCAGGTGTTTTGCAGATGGAGTGAGGAAGACCGCCCTGATGCATTGACCAGGGTCAGGAAACGGCCAAAATCCCCGTCCTTCAGGGCCTGGGCCTCCTGAACCGCCCGGCGGTCGTCATCGTAGAAGTGGAGGGCGCGCAGCACAGCCCGGTCGCCGCATGCCTTCCGCAGGGCAGGGAGTTCCGCACGGAAGTTGTCCTCTGGTACTTCCCGCAGAACGCTCCTGCCAAAGTGGGCGGCCACCGCCCCCATCTCCTGGGTGACGGCGGCATAGTCGCCGGTGAGGTCGCCATGACTGGAGACGGTATCCACGATACAGAGGGCGTGGCCCGACTGGCTGAAATCGTAATCCACTTTCTCTACCACCGGGTCGGCGGGGTTGGCAAAGTCGATGGCAACCGCCCCGCCCACCGAGGAGCCCATCTGGTCCATCAGGCCGCAGGGCTTGCCGAAGTAAACATTTTCGGCGTACTGGCCGATTTTCGCAATGGTAACGGCGTCCAGCGCCCCGCCGCAGGAAAAGCGATTGAGGATATTGCCCACCAGAACCTCATAGGCGGCGGAGGAAGACAGGCCGGAACCGGACAGGACCGTAGAGGTCACGCAGGCGTCAAAGCCGGTCAGGGAATAGCCCAATTCCCGTACCCGGGCGGCCACCCCCCGCACCAGCGCGGCGGAGGTATTGGCCTCCCCAGGCCGGACCGCCAGCTCCTCCAGCTCCACCTCCAGAGCGGGATAGCCCTCAGACTGAATACGGATCACATTCTTGCCATTGGGGGCGGCGCAAGCCAGCATGTCCATGTCTACACTGCCGCACAGCACGCGGCCGTGCTGGTGGTCGGTGTGATTGCCGCCGATTTCGGTACGGCCTGGACCGCTGAACAGCACGGCTGCTCCGCTGGGGGCAAAGGTCTTCATCAGGTTCCCGGCAGTCCGGCAGGCCCGATCCCGGGCCCGGTCCAGGCTGGACTGGGCTCCGTCCAGAGCGTACAGGGCGGCCAGGGCCCCGTCGTGGTCCCCTGCACGCAGGGAGGAAAGCAAAGCGGAACTCAAAAGAGGTCACCTCATTTCTTATTTTTCAGACAATTTTAATTATACCACGCCGGCCAAGCCGGGGCAAGGGGGCAGTGGGGATGCGTCCCGAAAACATGATAGTTTTTTCATGATTCATCCAAGAATTTTCTATCGTTTTTTTCTGGCTCAGCCTCTAAAATATAAGGTGCGTTGATACAAATGGAACACGCAAATTTAAAACCACAGGAGGAACAAAGAATGAAGAAGACACTTGCTCTTGCCCTTGCTGTTGTCATGAGCCTCGGCCTGATGGCCGGCTGCGGCAACAATAGCACTCCCCCCGCCAACAGCACTCCCCCCACCAATGCCAGCACCTCTCAACCCGGCAGCGCAGCCGCCAGCATCCCCGACGCCCCCACAGGCGGCGGCACCGTGGGCGTGTGCATCTACAAGTTTGACGACGCCTTCATGACCACCTACCGGAACGCCCTCCAGGAGATTCTGGAAGGCAAGGGCTACAAGGTCACCGTTGTGGACGGCAACAACGACCAGTCCAAGCAGAACGAGCAGATCAACACCTTCATCACCCAGGGCGTAGACGCGCTGATCATCAACCCCTGCATGACCTCTGCCGCTGACTCCATCATCGCCACCGTCAAGGCCGCCGGCGTGCCCACCGTGCTCATCAACCGTGAGCCCACCGCCGAGCAGATGTCCGCCTATGACAAGCTGGTCTACGTGGGCTGCGACGCCGCTCAGTCCGGCACCTTCCAGGGTGAACTGATTCTGGACACTCCCAACAAGGGCGACATCAACGGCGACGGCAAGGTCTCCTATATCATGATCCAGGGCGACCCCGAGAACATTGATGCCCAGCTGCGCACCGAGTACTCTGTCAAGGCCCTCCAGGACGCCGGTATGGAAGTAGAGCAGCTGGACCTGCAGCGCGGCGACTGGGACCGTGAGAAGGGCCAGACTATCTGCGCCAACGACCTGGCTCAGTTCGGCGATCAGATTGAAGTTGTCTTCTGCAACAACGACGACATGGCCATCGGCGCTCTTCAGTCCATTCAGTCCGCCGGCCGCAAGGTCAACGAGGACATCTACCTGGTGGGCGTGGACGCTCTGGACGCCGCCCTCAACGAGGTTATGAACGGCAACATGACCGGCACTGTGCTCAACGACGCCGTGGGTCAGGCCACCGAGGCAGTCAACCAGATGGAAAACCTGCTGGGCGGCGCTACCTTCGCTGCCGGCGAGCAGAGCGTGTACGTGCCCTATGTAAAGGTCACTCCCGATAACGCTAAGGATTTTGTGAAGTAATGATTCCAGATGGGATTTAAAATTGGGTGCGTGCGCAGGTGCGCACGCACCTAATTCTTTGGGAAACGTACTCGCAGGGCGTGACGACTGGACACGCCGCCCGGGAGAATCCGGACCTCTGGCGCGCCCGGGTCGCCGCGCTCTGCGCACCGCAACAGGAGAAAGAGGGGGAGATGTGAATTGTCAGAATATCGTTTGGAAATGCGGGATGTTGTCAAAACCTTTCCCGGCGTCAAGGCTTTGAATCACGCCCAGCTCAAGCTCCGCCCCGGCACCGTCCACGCCCTGATGGGGGAAAACGGCGCTGGCAAGTCCACGCTGATGAAGTGTATGTTTGGCATCTATCATATGGACGAGGGCGAAGTGATCTACGAGGGGGAAAAGGTGTCCATTAACGGACCGCTGGACGCGCTGAACCGGGGCATTGCCATGGTTCACCAGGAACTTCAGCCCATCCCCGAACGCAGCATCGGAGAAAACATCTATGTGGGCCGCTACCCGGTTAAGCGTTTCGGCCCCATCGTCACCATTGACCACAACAAAATGTATGAGGACGCCGCCCGGGTACTAAAGGAAGTCCACCTTAACTACGATCCCCGGGCCAAACTGGGCACCCTCAGCGTATCCCAGATGCAGCTGGTGGAGATTGCTAAGGCGGTGTCCGCCGACTGTAAGGTACTGATTCTGGACGAACCCACCTCCTCCCTCACCGCCGCTGAGGTAGAGGCCCTGTTCACCATCGTCAACGAACTGCGGTCCAAGGGGGTCTCCATTGTCTACATCAGCCACAAGATGGACGAGATCCTGCGCATCAGCGACGAGGTTACCATCATGCGGGACGGCCAGTATGTGGGCACCTGGGATGCCAAGGGCCTGACTACCGACTTCATCATCACCAAGATGGTGGGCCGTGCACTGTCCAATCTCTACCCCAGGCGGGAAAATGTCCCTGGCGAGGCAGTCTTCGAGGTGGAGGACTTTACTTCCATCAATCCCAAGAGCTTCCGCCACGCCACCTTCTCGGTCCGGAAAGGCGAGATTCTGGGCGTAGCCGGATTGGTGGGCGCTCAGCGCACCGAGCTGATGGAGGGGCTGTTCGGCCTGCGGTGCCACAGTGCGGGCCGCATCGTCTACAAGGGCCGGGAACTGAACATCAACCAGCCCAAGGACGCCATTAAAAACGGCATCGCTCTGCTCACCGAGGACCGCCGGGCCACCGGCATCCTAGGGGTGCTGTCCATCGCGGACAATGTGTCCATCGCCTCCCTAAGCCAGTATCTCATCGGCGGTATCATGCTGGACGATGGCAAGATTGAAAAGCTGGTGCAGGACAATGTAGCTAAGTTGTCCATCAAAACACCCTCCTCCAAAACCCAGATCCAGTCGCTGTCTGGCGGCAACCAGCAGAAAGTGCTGATCAGCCGCTGGCTGGCCAATAACCCCGACGTCTTTATCATGGACGAACCTACCCGCGGCATCGACGTGGGCGCGAAGTATGAAATATACTGCATCATCGCCGAACTGGCCAAACAGGGCAAGAGCATCATCATGATCTCCTCTGAAATGAGCGAACTGATCGGTATGGCCGACCGCATCATGGTGATGTGCGACGGCCGCGTCACCGGCTTCATCGACGGCAAAGACGCCAATCAGGAGAACATCATGGCCCTGGCAACCCAATTCGAGTAAGGAGGAGAGAAAACCATGGATAAAAAAATGGATAAGGTGAGCAGCTTTAACCCGGTAAAATTTATGTCTGACAACGCCATCGTCCTGCTGGTGCTGATCTTGGCCATCGTCACCGGCCTGACCAGCAAAAACTTCTTCACCGTGCGCAACTTCAGCAACCTGGTCATCAACATGTCTCCCCGGTTTATCATCGCCTGCGGCGTGTCTGGCTGTCTGATTACCAAGGGCACCGACCTGTCCGCCGGCCGTCAGGTGGGCCTTTCCGCCTGTCTGGCCGCCATGATGCTCCAGGATATCGACTACACCGCCCGGATGCTCCCCTGGTTCCCTGACATCCCCTGGTGGCTGGCCCTGATCTTCGTCATGATTATCATGGGTATCATCGGCGGCATTAACGGCTGCGTCATCGCGTTCCTGAAGGTCCCCCCCTTTATCGCCACCCTGGGTATGCAGACTATCGTCTATGGCGCCTGCCAGATCATCACCAACAACCAGCCCATGGGCGGCTTCAAGTCCAGTTATTCCAACGTGGCGCTGGGCTCTCTAGGGACCTGGAAGATCTTTGGAATTACCCCCTTCAGCAGCGTTCCCTTTGTGAAAGATATCCCCTACTTGGCCATCTTCGCCGTGATTGTGGGCCTCTACTTCTGGTTCCTCTACAATAAGACCCGCCACGGCAAGTATATGTACGCCATCGGCGGCAACGAATCCGCCGCTCAGGTGGCCGGCGTCAACGTCACCGCCACGTTAATCCGCATCTATCTGCTGGCCGGCATGATGTATGGCCTGGCCGGTTTCCTGGTAGGCGCGAAGGCGGGCGGCGCCTCCACCGCCACCGGCTTCGGCTATGAGCTGGAGGCCATCGCCGCGTGTACCATCGGCGGCGTATCCGCCAACGGCGGCGTGGGCCGGGTCGGCGGCATCCTGGTGGGCGTGCTGGTCTTCGAAGCCCTGAAAATTTGTTTGCAGTTCCTGGGCGTGGACCCCGCCTACACCTTCGTGGC
>JAAWIE010000050.1 GCA_022796195.1 Lawsonibacter sp.
TCGCCGGCCCCGACGGCTACATCCACGATCCCGACGGCGTGGACACCGAGGAGAAGCTGAACTACATCCTGGAGATGCGCGCCAAGGATCCCATGCATTGCGCTTCCTATGCTGAGAAGTTCGGCTGTGAGTTCGTCGCCGGCGAAAAATGCTGGGGCGTCAAGGACGTGGACATCTACATGCCCGCTGCAACCCAGAACGACGTTAACATGGAGTGGGCTGAGAAGATCGCCGCTTCCGGTGTGAAGTACTACATTGAGGTCGCCAATATGCCCACCACCAACGACGCTCTGGAGTTCCTGAAGAAGCAGGCTCACATGGTCGTTGCCCCCTCCAAGGCGGTCAATGCCGGCGGCGTGTCCGTCTCCGAACTGGAGATGGCTCAGAACGCTGAGCGCCTGTACTGGTCCGCCGAAGAGGTTGACGAGAAGCTGAAGGGCATCATGAAGAACATCTACACCTCCTCTGTCGAGGTTGCTGAGCGTTACGGCCTGGGCTATGACCTGGTCGCTGGCGCAAACATCGTGGGCTTCCAGAAGGTCGCCGATGCCATGATGGCTCAGGGCATTTTCTAAATCGTTCAAAACTCTCTCCAAACAAAACGCCCGCAGGACTGGGAACAGTCCTGCGGGTTTAGTTTGCTCTGCTGGTAGAGGAATATTTGTTTTGCCGTAGCCCCAAAGGAGACCTTTCGGGACAGCCGACGGTAGAGAAGAAAATACCCGGATCAGTCTATTTCGACTGTTCCGGGTATCTCCATCGCTGGTTTCCACAGTCAGGACAAAATAAAATACAGCGGGATGATTTTGATTATGTGTCCAGAGCTTCGGCCAGTGAGGCCATATAATTGGAGGGGAAGTCTTCGATTTTGCCAGCGTCGAAGGCGGCGGCGAGGGTGGCGTCGATTGGCAGTTTGGCAAGCACGGGAACTTCTAGGTCTGCGGCCACGGTCTCAATATGGCTTTCGCCAAAGATGGTGTGTTGTTTTCCGCAGTCGGGACACTGGAAATAGCTGTAGTTCTCCACCAGGCCCAACACAGGAATGTCCATCATTTTTGCCATATTGACTGCCTTGGCGACAATCATAGACACCAGCTCCTGGGGAGAGGTGACCACAACCACGCCGTCCACGGGGAGGGACTGGAAGACTGTCAACGGCACATCGCCGGTGCCTGGAGGCATATCCACAAACATATAGTCGATGTCTCCCCAGATGACTTCCTGCCAAAACTGGGTAACTACACCGGCGATCACAGGGCCGCGCCAGATAACGGGGTCAGTCTCGTTGGCGGAGAGCAGATTTAAGGACATGAGCTTGATGCCTCCAGCGGTAACGGCGGGGTCAATGCCTGCGTCAGAACCAGTGGCCCGCTGGTGGATACCGAAAGCGGTGGGGATCGATGGGCCGGTAATATCAGCGTCCAGAACAGCCACCTTTTTGCCTCTCTTTGCCATGGCCGCCGCCAGCGAGGCGGTAACCGTGCTTTTGCCTACGCCGCCCTTGCCGCTGACAATCGCAATGACCCGCTTAACGCTGGACATGGCGTTAGCTGGGACCCGCAGGTCGCGGGAAGAACAGTCGGCGGAGCAGCTAGAACAGTCGTGGGTGCAATTTTCAGCCATAATTGATACATCTCCTTAAAATAATTAGCGAATCAGAGTATTTTCCACGGGGATCTCCTCCCGGGTCTCCTTGGAGGAGAAGTAGTAGCTCAACACATCGGCACACATCTGGGACACATCGCCGCCGCCCTCGCCGTGTTCCACCACCATAGCCACGGCAATTTCCGGGTTTTCGTAAGGGGCGAAACAGACAAAGACGGAGTGAGCGTTGGAGCTGATTCCGCCGGTCTGGGCGGTGCCCGTTTTGGCGCCCACCTGGAAGGGCAGCCCCTGAAACGCCTGCCGCACCGAGCCCTTGACGGTCAGGGCCAGCATACCGGCCTTGACGGCCTCTAGGTTTTCCTCCTGAATATCAATGGTGCCCAGCACCTCCGGCTCATAGCGGTAGATCACCTGAGAGAAATCACCGGATTTGACCTCCTTGAGCAGATGGGCGGCGTGGCGGGTGCCGCCGTTGACCAGAGTGGCGATGTAGTTGGCCAGCTGAAGGGGGGTAACCTGGGTGCTCTCCTGGCCGATGGACACCGAGAGGGTGTTGCCGTCGTACCAAGTCTGTCCGTGGGACTCGGTATATTCCGGGCTGGCCATCACACCCCGGCTCTCATCCAGCTCAATGCCGGTGCTCTGGCCCAGGCCGAAGCGGGTGGCGTAGTCCACCAGCCGGTTAATCCCCAGCTGACGGCCTACCTCGAAGAAAAAGTAGTTGCAGGATACCTCGATGGCGTCGCTTACGTTGATCAGGCCGTGTTTGCCCCCGTACTGCCGGTAGTACCAGCACATAGGGCCGTCAGGGGTGTAGTAGGTATACCGGCCCTCGTCTTTAATTTTGGTTTTGGTGGTGATGATGTTTTCTTCTTCCAACCCGGCCACAGCAGTGATCATCTTAAAGGTTGAGCCAGGGGGATAGGCCCCCTGAAAGGCCCGGTTGAGGAAGGGGCGCAGGGGGTCATCGCCCTTCTCCTTCAGTTCGTTGGCGTAGTTGGACAGGTCAAAGGTGGGGTAGGTAGCGGCGGCCAAAACTTCGGCGGTCTCCACATCCAGCACGACGCAGGCCGCGCCTTCCGCCCCCAGTTCCTGCCGCTGGGGCATTACTGTGGCAAAGAGGTTTTCCACATAAGCCTGCAAGCCGATGTCCAGGGTCAGGAACACGTTGCCCCCTGGTTCCGGCTCAGTCTGCCAGTCCTCTGAGACGATTTTCCCTTTGGTGTTCCGTTCCACCGTACGTGTGCCCGGTTTGCCTCGGAGGTATCGTTCAAATGCCTGCTCCGCGCCGCCCCGGCCTACCTTGTCGTTCATGTCATAGTCCCCTACACCGTCTCCGTCTAGATCCAGGTTGGTGTAGTACTCCAGATCCTCGGCAAAGATGGAGGTGACTTGTCCCAGCAGGTGGGCGGCGTATCGGGTGTGGTACTGCCGGACGGTGACCGCCTCCACCACAACTCCTGGCAGGTCCAACTCTTTGACACGAGAAATGAAATCGATGTCCACATCGGTGGCAAAAACGTATTCATTGGCCGCATAAGCTCCGGTGGTGCGCAGATACAGCTCATACAGCACACCGGCTAATGCCCGGGCGTCCTTGGGGGACATGCTGCCGATGTTCAGGTCGGGGACGGTTTCTCCAGCGGCTTCCGCAGTTTTCCGGTCTACCGCGTCCTCTCCCTGGATCTGCCAAAGCGCACACATTCTGCCTAAAAGCCGGGTGGCGGAGGGCAGAGGCTCAGGCCCCTCGGGCTCACTGGCGGGCTGGGCGGGCGGGTCCCCGCCGCCTTTGAAGAAGCGTTTGATCCGATCCAGCAGAGAGGGCTCTTTGGGCGCGGGGCTGTCCCCCTCTGGTTCCGGGGTTAAGGTGGGATCCTGTTCAATCAGGTCCAGCCGGACGGACAGCTTGCCCAGCCGGGTCAGGCTCCGAAAAGCATTGCCGTCTTTGTCCAGGTCGGTAAAGTAGTAGGGGGTGCCGGTGGTAAAGGCGAAGGGGGGCGTTTTGGTGATGGACAGGCTGTCGGCCCACTCCACGTCCTCGGCCCGGGCGGCTTGGATGAGGGACAACAGAATGCTGTTGCGGTTTTCGCCCATCAGGCTGGTGTCCAGCGTGACTTGATAGATTACCCGGTTGGACACCAGCACCTGTCCGTTCCGGTCGAGAATTTCTCCTCGAGCCGGTTCCATAGTCTGAGTTTCGGCGATTTTGAACTGGGTCTGGGCATAGAGATCTGCGCCGTTGTTGATTTGCAGGTCATACAGGGTGGCGCCCATGATGGTAATCATCATGGACAGCAGCAGCAACAGCGCCCATACCCGGCGGTGAAATTGTTTGGTTTCCATGGGGACTCCTTTATCGTTTGACGGAAAGATTCCTTTGCTTCCCTTTCTTGCGGAGCAGATGCCCGGCAGGCCCTACGCCAGCTTGGTTCCCCCTACCCGGTTGTAGATACTGCGGAAGAGCAGCCAGACCAGGGGAGTCCAGGCCAAGGACCAGAGAAACTCTGGCACGCCCACCTGCAGCAGGTCAGACAGGCCCGCGCCGTTGACCAGCAGCCAGCGGGCCACCCGCAGCAGGACGATCATAGCCAACACTCCGGCAGAACAGATGAGACAGCCGGGAAAGGACTGGCTCAGGGCGTACTGCGATACAGCCCCCATAGCCATCCCGGCCAGGGCCAGAAAAAACACCAGCCCGCCGAAGCCGCCGGGGTAAGCCAGCTCCCACAGCAGGCCCACCGCCATGCCAAAGCCAGTACCGGCATAGGCCCCCTCCAGCACCGCCACCGCCGCCACTGCCAGTGGCAGCAGCATGGGCACGACCCCCCATAGGGGCCAGCGGGGCAGAATGTAGGCGTCCAGCAGCCAGACCGGCAGCAGGCCCAGGGCGTAGACGAACCACTTGTGAATCAAATCCCGGCGGGTCATGGCACTCCTCTTTTCATTCCACAATCTCAAACTCTTTGATGACAAATACCTCGATTAGCGAGTCTAGGGTGACCTCTGGCTCAATTACCGCGTAGCGGGTTTTACCGGAGGGGTCGGTAAACACGCCCTCCACCCGGCCCACCACCAGTCCGGAGGGAAAAATCTCGCCCCGTCCGGAGGTGAGCACCTCATCTCCAGAGACCAGCTGGGCCTCTTCGGGGAGATAGTTCAGCTTCAGTTTGCCCTCATTCATCAGGGCAAAGTCCCCCTCCAATACCCCGGCGGAGTAGGTGCGGGTGACAATGCCGCCGATCTCGGTATCGGTGTTGATGATGGTGGACACGGTAGACCAGTTGATTCCCGTCTCGGACACTACGCCCACCAGAACCCCGGTCTCGGTAATGACGCAGTCTCCGGCCTCAATGCCGTCGGTGGAGCCCTTGCTCAGGGTGAGGGTGGAGGCCCAGTTGGAATTGGACCGGGCGGTGACCTTCACCGGTTCAGTGGTCAGCCCACGCCGCCGGGTCTGAAAGCCCAGCAGTTCCCGCAGCTGTTCATTTTCCCGGCGGGCCTCCTCGCCCTCGCGTACCTTTTCCTCGAGTTCGCCCACCTGAGCCCGCAGGTCCTTCAGTTCCTGTTCCAGTTCCCCATAGTGGAAGACATAACCATACACCCCCTCCACCCAGTCTGCGGCGGCGGCAATGCCGCTGCGGAACGGGGTGGTAACTGTGGTTACAATGTTGGACAGTGGGTCCGCCACGCCGCCCATCACAACGGAGAGCACCCCGATCAGGATGGAGAGCAGCGCGGCGATGACCAGCAGCAATATTCCGTTTTGCCGGAGGAAATCCTTCACCTTGTTTGCTCCTTTTCAGCGGCCAGGGCCAGGGTGTCCACCCCGAACCTTGCCAGCAGACGGGCCAGCCGGCACACCGGCAGACCCATAACGTTATAAAAATCTCCGGAGATGCCCTCTACCAGGACGCTTCCGTAGCCCTGAATTCCATAAGCTCCGGCCTTGTCCATGGGTTCGCCGGTGGCAATATAGCGTTCAATCTCCGCCCCGGTGAGGGGACGGAAACGGACCGCTGAGGCATCATGTTCGGTGACGGTCTCGCCGCCGCAGAAGACAGTAAGCCCGGAGTAGACCACATGCTCACGGCCGGACAGGGCAGCCAGCATGTCCGCGGCTTCCGTCTTGTTCTGGGGTTTGCCCAAAATCCGTCCATCAATGGATACTACCGTGTCTGCGGCGATGATTAGGGCCTCAGGGTGGGCGGCGGCCACCTCGGCGCACTTGCGCCGGGACAGCGTTTCTACCAGTTCCGCAGGAGTGAGGGCGGGCTCTATGATTTCCTCCCCCTCGGCGGGGATGACTTCAAACTGAGAAATACCCATCCGTTCCAGTAGTTCCCGCCGCCGGGGCGATTGGGAGGCTAGGATCATTTTCATGTTCAGCACCTCAATTGTTCTGAAAATATTTGGGCGTTGGGTCATCGGTAAGACCCAGCAGATAATCTGCGGACACGCCGTAGTGCTGGCAGATCAGGGCGATTCGCTCAGCGGAGGTGGTTCTGTTTCCACGCTCAATTTCACTGACCTGATTTTTTTTGACACCTAGAATTTCAGCAAGGGCCGCTTGTGTTTCATTTTGACTGGTTCGTATTTTGGAAATCCGCTGGCCAAACAATTCTTTTGAAAACACACAAACACTCCTTGACAAAACCACTTTGAGTGGTATACTAGCGTTATAGACCACTTTGAGTGGTTGAGTATGATAGGAGGAACAAACATGGAAAATATTCTTTATCAACTATTCACTAACGGCTATGATATTACTCCCAAACAGGACGAAACGCAACAGGAGCTTCTCCGGCAAATCCTGGCCGAATGGAACAAAATCAAACAGGTCTTCGGCTGTGAATTTGCAGACCACCTTCGGGAATTGGAGACCCGGCGGGAAGACTGGCAGAACCTTCACTACTACCGCTCCGGTTTTTCCTTGGGCATCCGGCTGATGCTGGAGATTTTTGGGTTTACGTCCGGCGAATGACCCAGCCATTCCGGGGCCATCCATTTATCCCGCATCGCTTATCCCTCCATGCTGGCCTCGTCCGGGCCGTTTTCCAGGTCACCGGAGACCCAAATGGAGTGGCCATAGAACATATCGCCGTCGGCAAACCAGAACTGGAAGGAGCCGTCTGCCATGACCTCGATGGACTCCAGCTCCATCCGCTCCATGAACTGCTCCCGGGTGATCGTTGGAGTCTCCCCATCTTTCTCCATCTCTTGATTCCAGTCGTTGGCGTTCTGTAGCAGCTCGTCCGCGGCACATTCCCGAACCCGCTTATCCCAATCGGCCGCAGAGGCCAGCAGGGTTTTGGCATTTTGCAGGGCCTCCTCCCGGGCCTCCTCCATGTCAATGGTGAGGGAAATTTCCGTCCCCAGCCAGTTGATCTCGGTCTCGAACCAGTCTACCTGACGGTTGAGGGTGAAAGTGCCCAGCCCCTCCTCCCGGAAGGTGACCGGCTTCTTCTGCTCCTCCAGAATGGCCTTCAAATCGGGGTCAAACCCCGGCACAGGCAGGTCCAGCAGAAGCAGGCGCTGGCCATCCTGAGAGACCCGTACCTTGCATTTGACGATAAAATCCGGGGGCGTCCGCTGGCGCAGAACGTCCAGCAGACGGTCGTCGGCTATGGTGGTGAGGACGAACTCGCCCCGGTGAATGTCGGGGCTGTCCTCCTCCATCCAGGCGGTCAGGCCAAGATGGGCCGTCCACAGCTTCTCTTTCCCGGTCTTTCCCCCGGAAAAGCCGTTGGCTCCTGTGACGGCCAGAATGGACAGCTCCTCGGGCTGAAACTGTGCGGCCAGGGCTTTATACTGCTTGTTTTCGGTATTCTGAATCGGCTCCTCCGGCTTTTCGCCTTTTGACTGAAACAGTCCAAACATAACGGGTTCCTCCTATTGTACTGGCGGACCAGGTCCGCCTGCAATGTTGAAAGATGGATCGCGGGTGCGTGGTCTGCGCCCCTGCGCAGGCAGTTATCTTCCGGTAGATCCGAAGCCACCGGTCCCCCGCGCCGTATCGTCCAGCTCGTCCACCATCTGGATTTTGGCCTGTACCACAGGGGTGACCATCAGCTGAGCGATGCGGTCCCCGGGCTGGATGGTAAAATCTGATTCCCCAGAGTTTTGCAGGCCAACCATGATTTCACCTCTGTAATCACTGTCGATAACGCCCACGCAGTTTGCGGGGGCGACGCCGTGTTTGATCCCCAGTCCGCTGCGGGCGTAAATCAAGGCCACGTAGTCGGGGGAGGGCAGGGCAATGGCCAGGCCCGTGGGGATGGTCCTCCGTCCTCCGGCGGGGATGGTCACCGCTTCGTCCAGACAGGCGTGGAGGTCCAGCGCCGCTGAGCCGGGAGTCGCGTAGAAAGGCAGGGGAATTTCATTCCCGATTTTAGGGGAAATCGCTTTGATTTTCAAGTCCATATTGTAAACTCCTGAAAAAATTTTCTGGCGTGGGGGCGGCGCACGCTATTCCACGTCCCGGTAGTACAGCCCCCGGGTGAGGTCGTTGGGCTGATACCGGCCCTGCCCCTGATACCGCTCCAGCACGCGGACACACTCCAGAGGGTTTTCGGTGGTGAACATGAGCCGTGCTCCCCACAGGCCCAGCCGCTGCCAGTCCTTGCGTTTGTCGGCTAAGAAGACCTTTTTGGCATTTAAAAGCTCGTTCCGGCATCCCCAGGCTTTCACAACCGGGAAGCGTTCCCCCTTCCGGTCAGTGAGCAGATTCACATTTTCACAGGTGTGCCGGCCGCAGTGGTTGTAGATGATGCAGGTTTCGGTGATCATCAGGGGCAGACGGCCGTAAGCGATGAACTCGGTGGGCAGGGTTTTGGAGATGTCCCGAATTTGGGGGAATTTCAGTTCAAAGGAGATGGTGGCGGAGAGAAGCCCCAGCCGTTTCAGTTCTTTCATGGTCTGGCTGTTGTACACTCCCAGGCCGTAGTCGCCCCGAACCTGAAAGCCCAGCCGTCCCGCCCGCTGGACGCCCCCCCAGGTTCCGGCCAAAGCCTCGGCAACGCCCAGTTCCCGCATGGCCACCAGCTCCTGTTCCAGCTGAGGCAGTTCCCGGTCGGTGCAGATGCGGGGGAGGAGTGCCGCAACCGCCACGCCCGCGTCCTGACAGCGGCGCACGGTGTCCGGGTGGGCGGCCCCCTCCCCAACGGGGAGATAGAGTAAAGCGGGGCGGAGCTTCAACAAATCACCGCTGACCTGTCCGGCAGTGCGCACGGAAACGGTATAGACCGGCGGTTCCTTCTGATTTTCGTAGCGCACCCCGGGCTGGAAGGGCTCCCGCCTCCGCTGCGGGGGGGTCTGGCGCTGGCGGGACAGCTCCTCCAATACCCGGCGGCGCAGGTCGTTCAGGGCTGACAGGGGGAGGGATAGGCTGCCGTCCACCTTGGCGGTGGCTTTCTCACAGGCGTAGGGGGTGCCCCCGGTGCGCTGGAGCTGGCCCTCTACCTTCTCTCGGGTCAGCGGGACGTTCCGGGCCTCCTCGGGGACCGGACCTTCCACCCGGGCTACGTTGCCCAGCCGGTCCTCCGCAGCCGCCTGGGCGGGCTGACCAGGCTGAATGAGGGCGTACATCCGAATGGGTTCCTTCCGGTTTTCACCGCTCTCATAGGCGGAGCGGGCCTGAGCATACAGCTCCCGGGGTTCCTTCTCCTCTTGACGGGTGCCAAACATATCCGGGCCCTTTTGCCCTGTAAAATACCCGTCGGTAAAACCTTGGCGGGAGAACACCTGACGAAGCGTCTCCACTTCCTCCGGGGTTGGTTCCCGGTTCTCCTTTAAGGCCCGGGCGTAAATGCCGGTGACCACCGCTACATACTCAGGCCGTTTCATCCGGCCTTCCAGCTTCAGACAGGCCACCCCCATATCCTGCAATTGCTTCAGATGGCCTGCCAGGGACAGGTCCTTCAAAGACAGGGGGTACTCGTTGGCCTTGCCGTTCCAACCATAATTCAGGCGGCAGGGCTGGGCGCACATCCCCCGGTTGCCGCTGCGCCCGCCGATGACGGAGGAAAAGAAGCACTGGCCCGACCAGCACATGCACAGGGCACCGTGGCCGAAGACCTCAATTTCGATGGGAGAGTTTTGGCAGATGTAGGCGATCTGATCCTGGCTCAGCTCCCGGCCCAGCACCACCCGGGTCATACCCAGACCGGCGCACAGCTTTACCCCATCCAAGGAGTGGACAGACATCTGTGTAGAGCCGTGGATGGGCAGCTCAGGGACGGACTGACGGAGCATCCGCGCCGCGCCCAGGTCCTGGACGATCACCGCGTCAATTCCGATGTCGCTGGCGTGGGCGGCAACCTCAGCGGCGGCGGGCAGCTCCCGATCGGTGAGCAGAGTATTCAGGGTAAGATTGACCTTGCATCCCCGAAGATGACAGTAAGAGACCGCCGCCGCAGCCTCATCCCGGGTGAAATTTTTCGCACCCCGGCGGGCGTTAAAGTCTCCATATCCAAAGTAGACGGCGTCCGCTCCGCTCTGAACGGCGGCGGTCACTGCCTCCATAGACCCGGCGGGGGCCAGCAGTTCCATCATAGGCAAAACCTCCAGCGGTTTATCTCCGGTTATTTTTTGGTGCCCAGCCTGAAAATCTCACGCTTGGCCTCGGAAAGCTCCAGCTTCAGCGCACTGCACTCCTCCAGATTCTCTTTCACCTGCCGGCGCAGATTTTCCGAGGTCTCCTGTTCCTTTAAATACAGATCGGCGATATTCATGGCGGCCAGCACCGCCGCGTCTACCTGGGGCAGACGGCTCCCGGCGGACACCTCGCTCAGCTGCCGGTCCACCAGTCCGGCGCATTTTAGGACGTACTCCTCGTTTTCCACCGCGACCATCGTGTATTTTTTTCCGCCAATAGTAACGTCCACTTTGTTCCTCATGACTCATTTCCTCCCCGCTTGTTTTCTGGGCCCACTACCCCAGTTTTCATAGATAAAGGTATTATAACACATTTGGGCAGGTTTGGAAATTAAATATTGAAATTTTATTGAAGGGAAAAGGGATGGACGCGGGGGCGATTTTGTTGTAGAATAGGGGGCAGTATTTTGGGGAGGATGCCCCAGGGAGAGGAGGAGCGGCCATGGTTCCAACATTTTTACCCGGCGAAGTGCTGGCGATGTCCGCCCAGGCGGCGGACCGGCTCTTGAAGCTGGACAGCGGAGACGCCGCCCTAGTCTATCTCTGCCTGCTGCGCCATGGTTCCGCGAAAGGGCTGAAGTGGACGGATACCCGCCTCCAGGCCGCCCTGGACCAGCTGCGGAAACAGGGGATGGCTCCAGCGGAGCTGCCCGCCCCAGAGCCTGTGGTGGAGGAGGCCCCGCCCCCGGACTACTCCACCCAGGACATCGCCCAGGCGCTGGAGGACCAGAGCTCCACCTTCCCCGCGCTGGCCGGCGAGGTGGAACGCCGGCTGGGCAAGCGGCTTTCTTCCTCTGATTTGAAGAGTTTGTATACCCTTTACGACCATTTGGCCCTCCCTGCGGAGGTGATCCTCATGCTGGTGGGCTGGTGTATTGAAGAGGTATCCCGCAAATACGGCCCTGGGCGCAGGCCCTTCCTGTCCCAGATTCGGAAGGAGGGCTTTGCCTGGGCCAGACGGGGGGTGGACACCATGGAGCGGGCGGAGGACCACATCGCCCGCCTTACCCGCCTGCATAGCCGGGAAGCGGAGGTGCTCCGTCTGCTGGACATCTCGCCCCGGCCCCTGGTCCAGCGGGAGAAAGACTATATCGCCGTTTGGGACGAGATGGGGTTCGACGACGAGTCCATCCGTATGGCCTACGAACGCACTGTGCTGAAAAAGCAGTCCATGGACTGGGGCTATATGAACGGAATTCTTCGCCGCTGGCATGAAAAGGGACTGCATACCGCCGCTGCCGTCCGAACTGGAGACCGGGACCCCCGTCCCGTTCAGGCGGGAGCGGGGAACAAACGTCCCCCCTCTGCCGGGCAGGACCAGCGGGCCCGGGAGGACATGGAGCGGATGCGCCGCTTGATGGAGCAGATGAAACAGGAGGAAAGCTGATATGCCATATGATGCGAATATTTTGCGCCGGGCTACCCAGCGGCTGGAGGAGGAGAGCCGCCGCCGCCGGGAACAGGTAGAGCGGAAACGGATTCGAGCCTACGAAAACGCGCCCCGGCTGGAGCAGCTGGACCGGCAGATTCAGGGCACCATGGCCGGGCTGGTGGCCGCAGCCCTCCGGCAGGGGAGCAGCCCGGTGGAGGCGGTCCGGTCGGTGCGGGAGGAAAACCAGAGTTTACAGCGGGAGCGGGCGGTTTTGCTGGGGGCTATGGGCCTGCCCGAGGACGCGCTGGACGACAAGCCCGCCTGCCCTCTGTGCCGGGACACCGGCTGGCAGGGGGCTCAGATGTGCCGCTGTCTCCGGCAGCTGTGTACCCAGGAACAGATTCGCGAGCTGTCCAAACTGCTGGATCTGGGGGAACAGTCCTTCGATACCTTTCGGATCGACTACTACAGCCAGACCCTCTACTCTGGACGGGGGACCTCTCCCAGGGGCAACATGGAGCTGGTATACGACGTATGTCTAAATTACGCCACCAAATTCAGCCGGTTTGCCATCAGAAATCTGTTTCTCTCCGGCGCGCCGGGACTGGGTAAAACCTTTCTGTCCGCCTGCATTGCCCGCACCGTGTCTGAAAACGGCTTCTCTGTGGTCTATGACACGGCGGCGAATATTTTCTCCCAGTTTGAGGCCAGAAAATTCCTCCGGGACAGCCGGGATGGCCAGGAGGCCCGGGATGAGACCCGGCGCTACCTCAATTGCGATCTGTTGATTCTGGATGACCTGGGCAGTGAGCTGACCACCCAGTTTACCCAGTCCGCCCTCTATGAGCTGATGAACGCCCGTCTGGTTTCGGACCGGCACACGGTCATTTCTTCCAACCTGTCCATGGAGGAAATCGCTCAGCGGTATGCCCCTCAAATCGCCTCCCGCCTGGACGGGGAATACCACAGCCTGTACTTTTTTGGCGATGATATCCGGCTGTTGAAGAAGAACCGGCTGTAACTGCCATAGAGATTTTGACACGGAGGATGCTTCCATGATTTACGCAATCATTGCTTTGGCCCTGATAGCGGCGGACCAACTGGTAAAATATCTGGTGATGACCAACATCCCGTTTGGGGGGCATGTCCCCTTTCTTCCATACATTCTGGAGCTGACCTATGTGACCAACACCGGGGCGGCCTTCTCTATTTTTTCCGAACACACCTGGGCGCTGGCGTTGGTGTCGCTGGTGATGTCCGTGGCGCTGGCCCTGGCCCTGTGGAAGGGACTGTTCAAGCACCCGCTGGGCAAATTGACCCTCACCCTTCTGCTGGCAGGGGCAGTGGGCAACCTCATCGACCGTGCGTTCCGCGGCTTTGTGGTGGATATGTTTAACGTGCTGTTTATGAATTTCGCGGTATTCAATGTGGCGGACATCTGCGTAGTGGTAGGAGGGATTTCCGCTGGACTGTACTATCTGCTCCTGATGGACAAGCTGGAGCCCCGCAAGGAGGGCGGACATGACAACGCAGAAACTGACGGCTGACCGGGCTGGAGAGCGGGCGGATGCTCTGCTGGCCCGTCTGGTCCCAGACCTGACCCGTTCGGCGGCCCAGAAGCTGCTGGAGCGGGGCGTGGTGACGCTGGAGGGCAGGCCGGTGCGGAAAAATGATAAGCCGGTTCCCGGGCAAGTGCTGGAGGTAGCCCTCCCCGACCCGGAGCCCATCGACGTATCCCCACAGAATATCCCCCTGAATGTGGTCTATGAGGACGGCGACCTGATTGTGGTCAACAAGCCGGTGGGGATGGTGGTCCATCCCGCCCCCGGTCACCCGGAGGGCACTCTGGTCAACGCATTGTTATATCATTGTGGAAGTTCACTGTCTGGAATCAACGGGGCGCTGCGCCCAGGCATTGTCCACCGGATCGACCGGGATACCTCCGGCCTGATCATCGCTGCAAAAAATGATAAAGCACATCTGTCCCTGGCCGCTCAGCTGCAAGGGCACACCCTGGCCCGGACCTACGAGGCGGTGGCGGTGGGGGGGCTGAAGGAAGAGCGCGGCACGGTGGACGCTCCCATCGGCCGTCATCCGGTGGACCGGAAGCGGATGGCCGTAGACCGCCGGAATGGCCGGGAGGCGGTCACACACTGGACAGTCCTGGCCCGGTATCCCGGCCATACCCATGTGGAATGCCGGCTGGAGACAGGCCGGACCCATCAGATCCGGGTCCATCTGGCTTCCATCGGGCATCCTCTGCTGGGAGACATGGTGTATGGGGCAAAAAAGCCTGTGCCTGGTCTGGCCGGACAGTGCCTCCATGCCCGCCGCCTGCGGTTTGTCCACCCCTCTACCGGGGAGACGGTGGAGCTGGAATGCCCCCTGCCCGACTGGTTTCAGGCGGTTTTGCGGAAAATGGACCGGTAATTGTCAAAAACGCCTCTTGACAAGCCCGCGAAAACCGGATAAGATATGGGACACATATGCAACATGTGTAGAAAAGGACGAGTACCCGCCCCCGAGACGCAAAGAGAGCCGCTGTTTGGTGCAAGGCGGACGGGAGGGAGTGGGGAACATCACCTTGGAGCAGGGGAGCTGAACGTCAGTAGGCCCCTCCGGACGGCCCCCGTTACCGGGCAGCTTTTGAGTGGCCGGAGGTTTCGCTCCGGCAAGAAGAGTGGTACCGCAGAGGATTTGCGCCTTTGTCTCTTTGCAGAGACAGAGGCATTTTTCTTTTGGGAAAGGAGCGGATGTAAGTTGACCAATATGGAAAAGATTCAGCTGAGCCAAGAGATTGTGAATCAAATTCAGGAGCAGAGCAAACAGCCCGCCTGCTATCTGGAGTTCAGTCCCGAACCCTTCGGCGTGGCGGACAGCCATTTGGGCGGAGTCCCTTATGTGCCCCGAGACGGCGAAATTCCAGCCGACGAGAACGGCAGTCAGCTCTGGCTGTGCGCCCAGATCAACTTTGCCCAGATGCCCCATATGGACGGCTTTCCCGATTGTGGAATCTTTCAGCTTTTCGTCTCGGATTTTGACGCCGACGGCGGGTTTGGCTTTTACTCCGGAGATTGCGGGGAGCAGACCGGCTGGCGGACGGTCTACTATGAGGAAGTGGACAGCACAGTCACCACGGAGGAGTGCGCGGCAAAAATGGCGGTTCCCTGGGAGGAGGCCAGCAAGAAAAACATGCCCCGCCCCGCCCACAAGTTCGACCTGAAGGATATTGGAGAGGGCCATGCCGAACTATGGCGCATCCCTGCCCATCCGCTGAAAATATCCTTCCGCCCGGTGACCCAGGATGTGATAGGAGACAACGATTTCCGCTTTGGCGGCCTCTTTGCCGCTGAGCTGGAGCGCCGCCTGCCGGGGACCGACCCGGAGGAGTTTATGCCTTACAACCTGCGGGACGAGACCCCCGAGGAGCGGAAGGTTCTGCATCATATCTATGACCGGATGAAAACAGGAGGATGCAAGCTGGGGGGCTATGCCCACTTTGAACAGTACGACTTCCGGGAGGACGACGAGAACCGGGCCGCCTGGGACACCCTGCTCTTCCAGCTCCACGACGACTTTACCGATTTTCCGGCGGGAGAGTTCCCGGAAATGGGCCTGTATCTGGGCGGATTTGGTGCGCTGAACATCCTGATCCGCCCCGAGGACCTAGAGAAACGGGATTTTTCTAAGGTACTGGGTGAATGGGCCACATCGTAATACATCGTAATACAAGGAGGGAACCGTAATGACCCTGGAGGAATGCCGGGAATATCTGCCCGACGGCTGGATAGAACCGATCCAGCAGGACCCGCTTCTGAAGGAAATTTTTGAGGAGCACGAATATGACCTGGAGATGGAGGCGGTGCCGCCCTTCCTGATTCAGGAACTGCGGGGCGGAAATCTGGAACGCCTGCGGCCCATCCTGGCCCTCTACGGTCCGCCGGGGCTGGAGATGCTGGAGAATTTAAAGACTATTGACTGGGCCGCTCAGGACACCGCGGCCGTCACCACGCCCGATGGCGTAACCGCTTACGCCGCGTACTTCTTCGCACGTTTTTCGGAGGAGAACCGGCAGGCCGCCATCGACGCCGCCCGGACCTATGTCAAGGCCATCAACCGCATCTATGTGGAGGAATTTGACGAGGACCCGCCTCTGGACGAGGATGCTGAAATCCAGTTCC
>JAAWIE010000051.1 GCA_022796195.1 Lawsonibacter sp.
ACGCAATCGGTATGACCCAACTTGTCCTGCACCGCCATTCTGCCGAGCTGCTCCAGAATGCTGTCACGAGATTTTAAGGTGACGGCTGTTCTGTCCTCCTGCCATAAAACCTCGCTGTTTTGAATTTCGGTAGCCGCCGCCAATAACAGGTGGACACCCTCATACATATACATCTTGTTCAATGCCTGCCGCCTGCTGGGGGCGTATTCCTCGGTGATGTAGGCGTCCAGCTTCGGCCTGCCCCGCTTGCGCCCGGTTTCTTTCGTCTTGATTTTTTCCATTGTCCGGCCTCCCTTCAAAAACAAAAAAACGCAGATACAACAAGACCGACCCCAGCAAAAACGCTATGGTTCGGTCTATGTATCTGCGCGAAAAATATGTGCGGTATTCAATTCCTCATCATGGTAGCACAAACGGGTGTTCCTGTCAATGCCTTTGGGGAAAATTTTGTCGAGGGCCGGCGAAAACAATAGTCATGCGCTACTGGGCAAGCAGGGCATTTTGTAAAAGAGCATTTATCAAGGGGGAGTTCCTTTTTACCAACGCAACTCACATGTGCCGGAGGCGCTCTGAAATTCCCAACATAAATAGTATCTGCTTTTTCTTGCATCTAAAGCGATTGTCTGGGACGGAAACTGTCTACTGAGCTTCAGCACTGTCTGCTTTTTCTTGTCCAGCAATAGCACTTCCGCCTCTCCGTTTGTCAATCGGGCATCGAATACAAATGTGTATGTCCTGTTTTCATAGAATCTTCCCATATGCCTGACCCATCCAGTGCAGGTATCCAGAGTGACCTTATCTCTGTTTTTCCCAGGCAGAAAGGCAAATAAAATAGCCCTTATCCATTTAGTCACCGCAATCGCTCCCCAATAATAAGGAAGTCCCTTGAAAGCCACACATACCGCCTCCTATATCGAACTTGATACGAACAAAGTATACCACCAATACTGCCAACTTTCAATACGCATTTCTAGGCGCTGGATAGTAGTAGCAAGCAGGGCGTTTGTATATACAAACGCTTAAACCTGCGATTTCCAGCGTTGCCGGAAACCGTGATTTTGCTTGTTGGGAAGCATCCCAAACCCTTTGAACAGCGTTTCACGCTGGCTGCGGCTCTGCGAGCCTGACGGATTTTTGAAAAAATGCCGTTTCCACTTACGGAGCAGTTTGCGATTATACTGGCAGGCCAATCTCACCGTTTTCAAAAAATCTCCGCCGGAGACGGGAGGAAAAGTGCCGGAACGGTGCGTAGCCGCAGAATGAAATTCTGCGAAAAGGGGTTTGGGGGCAGGAGCCACCAACAAGCTGACAGCCCATGTCTTTGACATGGGCTGTGTAGCATTGCAATTGGGTTTGTCAGCACCAAACAGTTAATAGGTATGGTCGCAGACTTCTAAAATTTTTGCCTGGATGACTTTCAAGTCCTCAAAAGTCTCAGGGCGGCGGCGGGGATCTCGGAGAATGGCGGCGGGGTGGAAGAGCGCGGTCATCCATACGCCGTTGCGCTCAAACCACTGTCCATGCTCCTTTGTGATTTTGAAGTCGGGTTTGATGATGCGGCAGGCGGAAATACGGCCCAGGCAGATAATGATTTTGGGGCGGAGCAGAGCAACCTGACTGCGCAGGTAGTCGATGCAGGCGTCCTGTTCGGTGTTCAGGGGGTCCCGGTTCTGTGGCGGGCGGCACTTGACCATGTTGGCGATGTAGACGTTTTTCTCCCGGCTCAGGTCCACCATTTCCAGCATGTCGTCCAGCAGCTTGCCGCCCCGGCCCACGAAAGGCTGGCCCTGGAGGTCCTCATTTTCGCCGGGGCCTTCGCCGATGCACAGGACCTCTGCATCCCGGGGACCAGTTCCGAATACCACGTTATGCCGGGTGTCCGCCAATGCGCACTTCCGGCAGGACAGACAGGTTTGCTCCAGCTCTTCCCAGTTGTTAATCAGCATAATCTTGCCTCCTGTTACAGAATTCGACAGCCATATGTCCAGTATAGCACATCTTGCCTCTCCAGAAAAGAACTTTTTGCGGAGAAAAAATTGTGAATTGATATTTCAAACTTTTTCTCCCGGTTAGCCGGTAGGAAAGCGGTAGGGCGGGGCGGAAGGATATACTACATATAGTGTACAAAACAAAAAAATATTGAATATATTGCTCACAAAAACGACTATTCAGTTGCATTTAAAAGGGGTAGAACGTATGTTTTAAAGAGGGAAAAAGAAAGTTTTTCGGGAAAAATGTTATATTTAGTATGGAAAACGTAAGAAAAAAAGACTTGCTTTTTATGTCAACAGGCTTTATACTGAGAAGCAAGGTGGAGCGAAGTGGAGTGAAATCCCTGAAGATAGAGGTGAAGTGGGGGAAGAGGTGAAGAACATGACCGGTACATACGAACATGGCATTGATGCCAAGGGCCGGCTGTTCATCCCCGCCAAGCTCCGAGAAGAGCTGGGTACAACGTTCTACCTAGCGATGGGCATAGATGCCTGTTTGGCCATTTACCCTCAGTCCACCTGGGACCGCTTTACAGAGAAATTCTCCGCTTTGCCCATGAGCCAGTCCAAAGCCATGCGCTTTCTATTTGCCAACGCCGTTAAATGCGAGCTGGATAGTCAGGGGCGCATCGTTATCCAACAAAAGCTGCGCAAGTATGCTGGACTGGAGAAGGACGTGGTAATTATTGGTGTCAACGACCGGGCGGAAATCTGGTCTGCCGATGCCTGGAATGCGCAGGAGGAAGAGATGACCCCTGAAAAGATGGCCGCCTGTATGGCGGAATTGGGCTTTTAACCATGAGCGAGCTGTTTACCCACCGCCCTGTGCTTTTACATGAGTGCATCGAGGCGCTGAATATCCGTCCTGGCGGTGTCTATCTGGATGGAACACTGGGCCGGGCGGGCCACAGCGAGCAGATTGTCCGGCGGCTGGCAACAGGCCGGCTGATTTGTGTGGACCGGGATCAGGCCGCGCTGGATGCAGCCCAGGAGCGGCTGGCGCCCTGGATGGACCGGGTGACGCTGGTTCACAACAATTTCGACCGGGTGGACGAGATTTTGGACGAGCTGTCCCTGTCAGGTGTGGATGGGATGCTTTTTGACTTAGGGGTATCCTCCCCCCAGCTGGACGACGGCAGCCGGGGATTCTCCTACATGGCGGACGCCCCCCTGGACATGCGAATGGACCGGGGTGAGGGCCTTACTGCTGCGGACATCGTCAACGGCTGGCCGCAGGAGGAATTAAGACGAGTGATTTCCCAGTACGGCGAGGAACGGTATGCCCCCCAGATTGCCGGGGCCATTGTCCGCCGCCGGAGGGACCGGCCTATTTCCACCACCCTGGAACTGGTAGAGGCCATCAAAAGCGCCATGCCTCCAAAGGCTCTGCGGGAGAAGCAGCACCCAGCGAAGCGTACCTTTCAAGCCATCCGAATCGCTGTGAACGACGAGCTGGCCTGTGTGGAACGGATGCTTCAGCGGGCGGTACCCCGGCTGAATCCGGGGGGGCGGCTGGCGGTCATTACCTTTCACTCCTTGGAAGACCGTATTGTAAAAACCGGTCTGGCTGAGTTTGCCAGAGGCTGTATCTGTCCGCCGGACTTCCCAGTGTGCGTCTGCGGCAGAACACCGGACATCCAGCTGGTGAATAAAAAGCCAATTCTCCCCAGCGGGGGAGAGCTGGAAGAGAACCCCCGCGCCCGCAGCGCCAAGCTGAGAGTGGCGGAAAAACGGTAGAGCCACGGCTTGCCGTGGCTTGTGGAGGGAGTTCTTAATCACTCCCTCCAATTCCCTGTTCAACTGATGTGAAGGGGCAAAATATTGAAAAGGAGCATTGTTATGGCCAATTACCGCCGTCGTAGTACATCTGCATACAGAACCAGCGGCAGTGTGGCCTATGCGCCTATTTATGAGGGAAACACTGCCCGCGCCCCCCGCAGAGAGGAAGAAGTCCAGCGAACCCCCCGGCCTAAGCAGCGGGAACAAGTCCGCCGGCATGAGCGTGTCCGGATTGAGGTGCGTCAGGCGGGAGTGGTCGCCCCCTTCGCGGTGGTGGGCTTTTTAGCGGTGGCTGTCTTTGCGGTCATGCTGGTTGCCAGCTATGCCCAGCTGGCTGTGGCAAATGACGAGATGGTAACCCTTCGCCGGGAACTGACCGCCCTTCAGGATGAGCATGTGAAGTTGTCTGCCCAGTATGAGAAGGTATTTGACCTGAAAACCATTCAGGAGGCGGTAGGAGATACCATGGTCCGTCCTACCAACGACCAGGTAGTGTATATCGACCTGTCGGAACCGGATACGGTCACCGTTTTCCAGGAGCGGCGGGTGGACAGGGGGCTCCAGGACCTGATGGATGGCGTGCGGAAGATATTTGACGGAATTGTTGAATATTTCCGGTGATCTGGCCATATGTTTAAAAAGCCGGCTGGGTCAGCGCGCACAAACTCACCCGGAATATAGAGAGATGCGGGCGCAAGAAAGATACTTTCTTGCGCCCTTTCACCGCAAAAGGAGGAGCGTCTGATATGCGAAGCAAGTATGAGAGAAGCGTGGGACGCCGGGTGATCCCGATCGCAAAGACCCGGGGAAATCACTCCAAGCGTTCCATCCTGCGACGGACCGCCTTCCTGATGGTGTTATGCGGTGTGGTGATGTTTGTCCCCATCTGCTGGAAGCTGTGGGACATCGCCATCGTCAACCACGAGACCTATCAGGGCACCATTACCAAACAGCAGAATCTGGACTATGAAATCTCTGCCCGCCGGGGCAACATTTACGACCGAAACGGCAACGTGATGGCCATGTCGGCCACGGTGTATAAACTGATTTTATCCCCCAGAGAACTGGCGTCTACCGTCTCCGATAAGGATGAGGCGGGAAACAAGGTGAGCGACGAGGTCTATCAGGCCCGCCTCGCTGCGCGGCAGGAACAAATGGTAGATGAACTGATGAGCCTTTGCCCCAACCTGGACCGAGACTTTGCAGAACGGACGGTCCGCGATACTAGGTCGGCCTATTGGGAGGTTCGGTCCAATATCGAGGAAGAGGAGGCTGAAGCCCTGCGGGCCTATATTGCCGAGAACAAGACCTCCTACTACCTGTACCTCAACCCAGATACCAAACGCTACTACCCCTACTCCGGACTAGCCGCTCAGGCATTGGGATTCGTCAACTCGAACGGCGGAGCCTACGGCATTGAGGCGGTGTATAACGATATTTTAGAGGGGACCTCCGGCCGGGTTGTCACCACCCGTACCGGCGCGGGAACCGAGCGTTACAACAGCTATGCCCAGTATATCAATGCCGTGGACGGCTATAACATTACCCTTACCATCGACACAACCATACAGTCCTACCTGGAAAAGACCCTGGAGGAGGGCATTAAGGACTTTGATATCCGGGACGGGGCCTTTGCCATTGCCATGAACCCAAAGACCGGGGCGATTTACGGCATTGCCAGTTCTCCGGATTTCGACCCGAACAATTATTCAACCATCGTCAATGAGATCCTTAACAGCAAAATCCCAGAGGATACCACGGAAATCTTTGAAAAGCTGAAAGCCGACAATACCGAGCATTTGGCCGACAGTGAGCTGCTGGAGAAGGCGGAAGCGCAGGCAAAAACCAATGCCCGGAATACCCAGTGGCGCAACCGGGCCATCGACTCCCGGTATGAGCCGGGATCGGTGTTTAAGGCTGTCGTACTGGCCGCGGCCCTGGAGGAGGGTGTGGTCAGTGAGAACGATACCTTCTATTGCTCCGGTTCTGTTACGATTCCAGGATACGACAAGCCCATCCACTGCGCCAAACGTTCCGGACATGGCAGCCAGACTTTGGCAGAAGCGGTGGCCCACTCCTGCAACCCGGCATTCATCGAAATTGGCAGCCGGCTGGGCAAAGACCGCTTTTATGACTACTTTGAGGCGTTTGGAATGATGGAGAAGACTGGCATTGACCTGCCCGGCGAGGCCAGCCTGAAGGGTGCTTTCTGGAGCCGGGAAGGGATGACGAACGTAGACTTGACAGTGGCCTCCTTCGGTCAGCGCTTCGAGGTCACCCCCTTGCAGATGATCTGCGGCTTTGCCGCTGTCATCAACGGGGGCAATCTGGTAAAGCCCTACGTGGTCCAAAGCATCACTACACAGGACGGCACCGTGGTGCAGAACACCCAGACCGAGGTGGTCCGGCAGGTGGTGAGCGCCCAGACCAGCAAGAGATCCGCTGACATTCTGGAGCAGGTGGTAGCCAAAGGCAGCGGCAATAACGGCTATGTGGCGGGCTACCGCATCGGCGGCAAAACCGGTACGACGGAGGTGGGTCTGGAGAAGGGACATTATCTGGTCTCCTTTATGGGCTATGCCCCCGCTGATGACCCCCAGGTGATTGTTCTGCTGGCCTATGACCGGCCTCAGCCCAAAGAGCCGGGGAGTATCTACTGTACCACCGGCGTCTACATCAGCGGCAGCAACATGGCCGCAAAAAAGGCAGGTCCTCTGATCGCGCAGATTTTGGACTATTTGGGGATCGAGAAAACCTATACCTCCGAAGAAGCGGCAGCGGCGGATGTATCCATGCCCCGGGTTACCGGACTGAGCCTGCCCAAGGCGGAGGACGATCTGTCCAGACAAAATCTGCGGTTCCGGACCATCGGAGAGGGCGATACGGTCTCCCGGCAGATTCCTGCCGCTGGAACCAAAATCCCAGGCGGGTCAACTGTGGTCCTCTATTTGGGCGACGCGGTTCCGGAGAGCAGCAGTACAGTACCCAATGTCACCGGCATGACCTATGAGAAAGCCAAGACGGAGCTGGAAAGGGCGGGCTTCTTTATGAAAGCCTCAGGAGCGTCGGTTTATTACGGCAACACGACCACGGCAGAACGGCAGAGCATTCCCGGCGGCGAGTCTGCCGCGACCGGAACGGTCATTACGGTAAGTTTCTTCACGATGGTGGAGGACGGAGGGGCCGGCGTTACGAACCGATAATCCAAATCGTCCTGGATAATCACGCACAACTTATAGAGAATGAAACTGCACCCATGAGGGGTGACACCATGAAACTGCGCGGTCTGTTGACCGGCGTCCCCCTCATGGGGGGGAACCTCAACCAAGATATGGAAATATCTTCCATATCAAACGACACCCGTACCATCCAGCCCGGGGCGCTCTTTGTGGCGCTGTCCGGAGCAAAGACGGACGGCCACCAGTTTATCCAAGCGGCCGTTGCCCAAGGAGCCGCCGCCGTTCTGTGCGAAAAGGCGCCCGATGTCCCCGGACCTTGGCTGATAACAACGGATACCCGCTTGGCGCTGGCCATAGCCGCCGCCAATTGGTACGGCCATCCCGGAGACTCCATGTCCCTGACGGCGGTCACCGGCACCAACGGTAAAACTACAACCACCAGTTTGCTCAAAGAACTGCTGGAGCGGGCCGGCGGGGCGACCGTGGGGCTGATCGGCACAAACCGGAACATGATTGGTGACCGGGAGCTGCCTGCCCACCGCACCACCCCCGACAGTCTGGAACTGCAAGAACTGCTCCGCCGGATGGCGGACGAGGGCTGTACCCATGTGGTAATGGAGGTCTCCTCCCACTCCCTGGTCCAGCGGCGCACGGCGGGGCTTACCTTCGATGTGGGGGTGTTTACCAACCTAACCCAGGACCATTTGGACTACCACCACACCATGGAGGACTACCGCGCCGCCAAAGGTCTGCTCTTTGAACAGTGCCGGCAGGCCGTGCTCAACCTGGATGACGAGGCGGGGCGGTGGTATCGGGAGCGGGTGGCCTGTCCCGTTTTTACCTACTCGGAGAACAAAAACGAGGCCGGCCTTACCGCGAAAAATGTTCGTCTCTTCGCCAGCCATGTGGAGTTTGAGGCTCTGACGCTGGGGCAGATGTCCCGGGTTTATCTGCCCATACCGGGGGGCTTCTCCATTTACAACGCTCTGGCTGCGCTGGCTTCCGGGCTGTGTCTGGGGCTGGAACTGGAACCTATGGCAAGAGTAATGCCCTGTGTCCGGGGGGTGAAGGGCCGGGTGGAGGTGGTTCCTGTGCCGCGGGCCTATACCGTAATCATCGACTACGCACACAGTCCCAATGCACTGGAGAATATCCTTACCACAGCGCGGGACTTTACTGCCGGAAGGCTGATCTGCGTCTTTGGGTGCGGCGGTGACCGGGACAAAACCAAGCGGCCCATTATGGGGGCGGTTGCCGGAGAACTGGCGGATGTGGCTGTAGTGACCTCTGACAACCCCCGTACCGAAGACCCCGCAGCCATCATGCAGGATATCCTTTCCGGCATGGAGGGCCAGGAAGCTCAGGTCCATGTTGAACCGGACCGACGGGAGGCGATTGCCTGGGCGCTGGCCCAAGGAAAGCCCGGAGATGTGATTGTTTTAGCGGGCAAGGGCCACGAAACTTACCAGGAGATCGGCGGTGTCCAGTACCATATGGACGAGCGGGAGATTGTGTCAGATTGGTTTGAGAAGGCGGACGGAAGACAAAAATTGACTGGAAAAGTTTCGGCGGATGTGATATAATTCACTGCCTTGCGGGAAAAACATGCCGCACAGGGCGGCAGAACGTAACCCGCCTAGGGCGGAACATCTGTGCAAAAGAGAAAAACCGGGAGGGTTTCAGAGATGACATATATCCTCAGCTTTATTGTGGCCTTCGGCGTGGCGGCAATTGTGGGTCAGCTATTGATTCCGCTTTTGCGCCGGTTCAAGGCCGGGCAGTCGATCCGGGAAGACGGCCCCACTTGGCATATGTCCAAGCAAGGTACCCCCACTATGGGCGGCGTTATGTTCATTCTGGCGATCGGCGGAGCCATCGTGGTAGCCGGATGGGATGATCTGCTGGCAGGAAACTACAAACACCTGTATGTGTTCCTGTTTGCCCTGGTGTTTGGAATGATTGGAATGGTGGATGACTTCCAAAAACTGCGCCACCACGCTAACGAGGGCCTGACCGCCTCGCAAAAGTTTCTGCTCCAGCTGGCGGCGGCGATTGCCTTCACGGTGCTTATGCGGAGAGAGGGCTATCTAACCCCGAACCTGTTTATTCCGTTCTTCAACGTGACCATTCCCCTGCCCTGGGTGGTGTACATGGTCTTTGCCGCCTTCGTTATGGTTGGAACGGTGAACGCCGTGAATCTCACCGACGGAATCGACGGCCTTGCCACCGGTGTCACCATTCCAGTGGCCCTGTTTTACATGGCGGTGTCCGCATGGTTTGGGCGCGAGGATCTGGCGGTGTTGTCTGCCGCGCTGACCGGTGGTCTGGCGGCCTTTCTGCTCTATAACTTTCACCCAGCTAAGGTTTTTATGGGCGACACCGGCTCCCTGTTTTTGGGAGGTATGGTGTGTGGGCTGGCCTTTGCCTTGGACATTCCAATGGTAATTCCCATTATCGGCCTGATTTACGTGGCTGAGGTGCTCTCTGATATTATCCAGGTGGCTTACTACAAAAAGACCCATGGAAAGCGGTTTTTCCGTATGGCTCCTCTGCACCATCATCTGGAGATGGGCGGCTGGAGTGAAACCAAGCTGTTTTGTCTGTTTTCCGGCATTACGCTGGTACTGTGCTGTCTGGGTTTCCTGGGTGTCATGTACCGGTATCCGATGTAGGGCACGAAAAGTCCTGTTCCCGCCTGCGGGTGGAGAATAGCATTTTAGCGCAGCCCAAATTTGGGAAGCAGACCCGAAAGGAGGCTGTTTATTGGTCCGAAAAGCGAAACGTGATTTGACCGTAGAAGAGCAGCTGGCTCGGGGGCCGCTGGATTTACCCTTTTTAATGTTGATTCTTCTGCTGCTGGGCATTGGGCTGGTGATGCTCTTTTCGGCATCCTACTACACGGCTTATCGGGACTCGACTCCTGCGGTAAACCACAACCCTTATTATTATATTGTCCACCAGGCGGCGTACGCGGTGGCGGGACTTGTGGGAATGTATATCGTCTCACGTATCAATTACCAGCACTTCCGATGGATGGCCCCGCTGGCCTTGGGGGTTGCCATCGTCCTGCTGATCATCTGCTACATTCCCGGATTGAATGCTCCGATCAACTATGTGCGGCGTTGGTTGAAAGTGTTCTTGGTGGCGGGACCCACCTATCAGCCTTCGGAGATTGCAAAGGTGGCGGTGGTGTTGTTTTTCGCCGCCCGGTTGTGCAAACGAGATACAGAAAAACAGCTCCGCTTTACCAAGCGCACCAACACGGGCCGTATGTTGAATTATTTGGAAAAGATCGGTTTTCTGGAGCTGGTGCCCTACGGAATAGTGCTGGTGGTGGTGCTGGGATTGATTGTCTTTGAGCCTCATGTATCCGGCGCTCTGCTGGTAGCGGTAGGCGCAGCGGCGGTTCTGCTGGTGTCGGGGATCAGTCTGTGGTGGTTTATCAGTATCGGCGGTTTGGGTGCGGCCCTAGTGGGTATCATGTATATTACCACAGATTACGTCAAACGGAAGTTTGAAATCTGGCTCCACCCTGAGCTGGTGGACCCTCAGGATGGCGGATTTCAGTATTGGCAGGGGATTTATTCCATCTCCTCTGGGGGGCTTCTGGGCCGGGGGCTGGGAAACAGCAACCAAAAGTATGGATTCGTCCCGGAACCGGAAAACGACATGATTTTTTCCATTGTGGTGGAGGAACTAGGGCTGGTGGGAGCGTTCCTGATTCTGTTCCTGTTCGCCATGCTCATCCTCCGCGGCTACTGGATCGCCCTCCACGCCCGAGACAAATTCGGGATGCTCACCGTGGTGGGGATCATCACCCTGCTGTCTGCCCAGGTGTTTTTGAATATCAGTGTGGTTACCGGACTGGTGCCCAATACCGGCATCCCCCTTCCCTTTTTCAGCTACGGCGGCACAGCCTTAATGATTCAGTTGGCAGAGATGGGGATGGTTTTAAGCATATCCCGCCAAATACCGGCCCCGAGGAAGGATTGAGCTTGGAGGCGTACCTAGTGTGCCCGCATAGAAACAGGCATATATTAGGATTGGGCGGACAATATCCGCTTCTATACAAACGATGATCGATTCTTAATGTAAGAGGTGCAGCAATGAACGTATTGTTTACCTGCGGCGGAACCGCCGGACATGTCAACCCGGCGGTGGCCCTGGCCCACATTTTTCAGGAAAAACATCCCGGATGCCGCGTCCTCTTTGTAGGGGCGGACGGCGGCATGGAAAATAAGCTGGTGCCCAAGGAGGGCTACCAGATCCGCACGGTGACCATCACCAATTTCCGCCGCTCCTTTGCCCCTGCCGATATTGCCCACAACCTAGGAACACTGGTGAATATGCAAAAGTCGAAAAAGCAGGCCCAAGCGATTCTGGATGAGTTCAAACCAGACCTGGTGGTGGGCACCGGGGGCTATGCCTCTTACCCCGTGGTTAACGAGGCGGCGCGGAGGAAAATCCCCACCGCTGTCCACGAGTCCAACGCGGTTCCTGGGCTGACCACTAAGGCGCTGTCCAAGGTGGTGGACCGGGTGATGGTGGGCTTTGAGGAGAGCCGGGAGCATTACGATGACCCAAGCAAGGTGGTGGTGACCGGCACCCCGGTGCGGGGAGACTTCTTCCGCTACAGCCGGGAGGAGGCCCGGAAGAAGCTGGGCTTTACCGATGAACGGCCTCTGCTTCTGTCCTACTGGGGATCTCTGGGGGCGGAAGTTATGAACCAGAAAATGGTGGATTTTATCGCAAAAGAGTGTTATGAGGGTGCGCCCTGGCGGCATATCCATGGCGCGGGCCGGGATTTTCCCTGGATGCAGGAGGAACTGCTTCGCCGGGGGCTGAAATTGGGAGACAACGGCATTGAGGTCCGGGAGTACATTTACGATATGCCGCTGGTCATGGATGCCGCAGACTTGGTACTTTGCCGGGCGGGAGCTTCCACGATTTCAGAGCTGACTGCCATTGCCAAACCAGCTGTGCTGGTACCCTCACCCAATGTCACCGCCAACCACCAGGAGAAAAACGCCCGTGTGCTGGCCGGACAGGGGGCGGGTATTCTGCTCCGTGAGGCGGACTGTGTGGAAAATACCCTCTACGATGAGGCGGCCCTCCTGCTTCGGGAGCGGGACCGCCGGGAGAAAATGACATCCGCCCTCAAGGCTATGTCAGTTTCCAACGCGGCGGAGAAGATTTATGAAACCTTGCGGGAAATTATGAAGTAACCCCGCCGCAGCGGAAGAGTCTCCTTTTGGGCGGGATAACCAAACCCTCCCCTTTTGCATAGGATACTCCAAATCCAAATGATTTGGAGGCAATCCCATGAGCTACTATGAAATTCAGGGCGGACGCCCTCTCTCCGGCGCGCTGGCCGTTCACGGGGCCAAGAACAGTGTTCTGCCGATTCTGGCCGCCTGCCTGCTGGTTTCGGGGCAGAATGTGATTCATAACTGTCCTGACCTGTCCGATGTGTCCGCCACGCTGGACATTCTGCGCCTGCTGGGGTGCCGGGTGGAACGGGAGGAGGATACGGTTACCATTGACGCTTCCGGGCTCAATCGCTGGGACATTCCTGAGTATTTGATGCGGGAGATGCGTTCTTCGGTCATTTTTCTGGGGGCGCTGCTGGCCCGGCTGGGAACAGCGGAGCTGTCCTATCCTGGGGGGTGCGAGCTGGGACCCCGGCCCATTGATTTGCATCTGTCCACGCTCCGGGCCTTGGGGGCCGAAATTTTGGAGGAGCAAGGGGCGCTGTGCTGCCGGGGGCGAAAGAAATCTCTCCAGGGAAGAGAAGTCTGCCTGCCTATCCCCAGTGTGGGAGCCACAGAGAACGCTATGCTGGCCGCCTGCGGCTGTCCTGGGCTGACCACCATTGTGGGCGCGGCCCAGGAACCGGAAATTGTGGATTTGCAAAATTTTCTCCAGGCTATGGGGGCACAGGTGCGGGGAGCGGGCACACCAACAGTTTCCATCCAGGGCGGCGTTCCTCTTCATCCGGCCCGCTACCGGGTGATGGGCGACCGAATTGCAGCTGCTACATATCTGTGTGCCGCCGCCGCCGCACAGGGAGAAGTGGAGCTGACCGGCGTCTCGCCGGACACCCTTACCGCTGTGCTGGCCTGTCTGAAGGAGGCTGGGTGCGTGTTACGTACCGGTTCAGACCGCATTGCTTTGACCTGTGTAGGGCCCCTGCGGGGCATCAGCGCGGTGCGTACTGCCCCCTACCCCGGCTTTCCGACCGACGCACAGGCCATTCTTATGGCCGCTTTGGCCGGAGGAGAGGGCGCGACCCTCTTTGAAGAGAACATCTTTGCCAGCCGCTACCGCCATGTGGATGAGCTGCGCCGCATGGGGGCCGACATCCAGTTGGCCGGGCGGGCGGCGATGGTGTCCGGAGTGGGACGGCTCCACGGAGCCGCTGTCCGCTCCACCGACCTGCGGGGCGGGGCCGCGCTGGTGGTGGCCGCACTGGGGGCGGAAGGGACTACGCAGGTGTCTGAACTGCGGCATATCCGCCGGGGCTATCAGAATTTGGATCGAAACCTCCGGTCGCTGGGGGCAGAAATCAGAGAAATACCATGATTCCCCGCCGGCGGGGAATTGGGAGCCTGGATTCACCGGCGGTGAATCCAGGTCCTGAAGGAGAACGCCATGCCGAGATACAGCCACCGCAGCAGAACACGCAGGCGAAGCAGAGGCCGTTTTGGCCCTCTGTTCAAACTGTTGTGCGTTCTGGCTGTTGTGGTTGCCCTGACGGCGGGGGCAACGGTGTTTTTCCGGGTGGAACGGGTGAGCGTCAGCGGAAATCAGCGGTATACCCAGGAAGAGATTATTGCCGCCTCGGGGATTGAGCTGGGCGACAACCTGTACAGCTTGAATAAAGTACGTATTGGGCGGAATATCCGCACTACCCTGCCCTACATCGGAGAACTGACCATCAACCGGGCTTTGCCCAGCACCATTGTCATTAAGGTTACAGAGTGGGAGGCGGTGGCCCAGCTGGCTGCGCCCAGCCCAGAGCAAGTGGCCGCCGCTCAAGAGGAGCTGAATGCCCAGGACCCGGATGCAGAGCCAATTAAGACGGCCGGAGAGCCCTGGCTGATCAGCGTGGGGGGCAAACTGCTGGAGCCGGCCCCGGCAGACAGCGGGGCGATTCCGGTGTCCGGGCTGACTCCAATTGCCCCCCAGGCAGGCAGCTTGCTCCAGGTGCCGGAGGGGGAACGGACCCAGATGAATGCTTTGACCAGTCTCCTGCGGGCGCTGGAAGAGGCGGAGATGAAGGCGGACGTAACCGCCATCCGTCTGGAGTCCACTCAGCTGGTCCTGCGCTACCTGGACCGGTTCGATGTGAAGATGCGGCTGAATGCCGACTTCCAGTACGATCTGCGGCTGATGCTGACCATCCGCCAGCAGTTGGACGAAAAACATGGAGAGACTTCAGCCGGTTCCATCGACCTGACCCGAGACGGGGATTACGCGGTTTACTCCCCGGCGAAACCGGATGAGGCCCCTGTTTAAAAATTATGGAAACTTTGGTCAGATGACTGATTTCCTCTTGACCTGCGAAAGAAACTGCGATACAATGAAACGTAATAGTGTGAAAACTCGAGGTGCGCCCCCCGCATTGCTGGACTGAGGACGCCCACTTTTACATAGGAGGAAGAACAATGGCGTTTGGATTGGATATGGGCTCTGAAAGTGTGGTTAGCATTAAAGTAATCGGTGTGGGCGGCGGCGGAAACAACGTTGTCAACCGAATGGTGCGCACAGGGACCAAGGGTGTAGAGTTCATCGCCGTGAATACGGACAAGCAGGCGTTGGAAGCGTCCAGCGCCACCAGTAAGATTCAGATTGGCGAGAAGCTGACCAACGGCCAGGGCGCTGGGGCTGACCCGGAGATTGGCCGCAAATCGGCGGAGGAGAACCGCAAACAGATTTCCGAAATTTTGGAAGGCACCGATATGGTGTTCATCACCGCTGGCATGGGCGGCGGCACCGGTACCGGCGCAGCCCCCATTGTGGCTGACATCGCCAAAGAACAGGGGATTCTCACTGTAGGCGTGGTGACCAAGCCCTTCCGGTTTGAAGGAATGCGCCGGATGCGGCAGGCTGAGACGGGAATTACAGAGCTGCGCAGTAAGGTGGACTCGCTGGTGATTATCCCGAACGAGCGGCTGAAGCTGGCGACCGACCAGAAGATTACCATGCTTAATGCCTTTGAAATTGCGGACGATGTGCTTCAACAGGCGGTGCAGTCCATTTCGGACTTGATTAAAAATACTGGATTTATCAATCAGGACTTTGCCGACGTGTCCGCTGTTATGAAGGACGCAGGCCGCGCCCATATGGGCGTGGGCCGCGCTGCGGGCAAGAACAAGGCTGAGGAGGCCGCTAAGATGGCCATTTCCAGCCCCTTGCTGGAGACCTCTATTAACGGTGCGCGGGGCGTGCTGATTAACGTCACCGGCTCTATGGATATTGGACTGGAAGAGGTGGAGACCGCCGCCAATTTGGTGCAGGAGGCCGCCTACCCCGACGCAAATATTATCTTCGGCGCCGCCTTCGACGAGAGCTTGGAGGACGAGATCCGCGTTACCGTCATTGCCACCGGCTTTGATGAGAATCAGTCGGTTCCCTTTCCCCACCAGGTACAGAAAGAGGCCCCGGCTCCCGCGTTCAGCGCGGCAGAGCCGGTGGAAGTCCCGGCTCCGGTCCCTGCTCCGATGCCGGAACCGGAACCGCCCAAGCCCACAGTCAACGATGATGACTGGGACATTTTGGAGCGTATTTTCAGCAAAAAGAAATAACAAAATCCCGCTCTGCTGTACAGCAGAG
>JAAWIE010000052.1 GCA_022796195.1 Lawsonibacter sp.
GCCTTTACCATTGCCGTGCTGGCGGCAATTGAATCCCTTTTGTCCGCTGTGGTTGCCGATGAAATGATCGGTTCCCGGCACAACTCTAATATGGAGTTGGTGGCTCAGGGGGTGGGCAACACCGCTTCCGCCCTCTTTGGCGGGATTCCGGCCACCGGCGCCATTGCCCGGACAGCGGCTAACATCAAAAACGGCGGCAATTCCCCCGTCGCCGGTATGATTCATGCGGTGGTTCTGCTATTGGTGCTGGTTCTGCTCATGCCCTACGCCGCACTGATTCCCATGCCCTGTATTGCCGCCATTCTGTTCCAGGTGGCCTACAATATGAGCGGATGGCGCACACTGGTAAAGGTGGTGAACCATTCGCCGAAGAGCGATGTGGCGGTGCTGGTGGTCACTTTCCTGTTGACCGTGATTTTTGATCTGGTGGTAGCGATTGCCGTGGGTCTGTCCTTGGCCTGTCTGCTGTTCATGAAACGGATGGCCGATGTAGCTGTGGTAAAGGAGTGGGACTATGTGGAGGATACCGGAGATGACCAAGGCCGTCTGAAGCCGGTGCCGCCCTACGTAATGGTGTTCGAGGTTACCGGCCCTATGTTCTTTGGTGCGGCGGACAAAATCCCCCACATTGAGCGCAGCACTGGCCGGCATGTACTGATTTTGCGGATGCGTTCCGTTCCTGCGATGGACATCACCGCACTGAACAGCCTGCGGAGGCTGTACGGAGAGTGTAAAGACAAGGGGATTCGGGTGGTATTTTCTCATGTCAACGAACAGCCCATGTCGGTGTTCAAAAAATCCGGCCTGTATGATCTGGTCGGAGAGGACAGCTTTGCCCCCAATATTGACGCCGCGTTGGAACGGGCGGCGGAACTGGAGAAAGTATAAAAAATACAGGGCGTTCAGAATTGAGGTTCTGAACGCCTTGTATTCGTGAAAAGCTACAGTGGAACCAGGATTACTTTTCCCGGAGCTGCCGCATAGATTCGTCGGCCCAGACCACCTGATTCCGGCCAAACCGCTTGGCGTCATACAACATGGTGTCTGCGATTTTCAGATAGGCGTCGTAGGAGCTCTCCGGGTGGGGGAGTACGGTAACGCCGCCAATACTGATGGTGACCCACTGGGCAGTATCCGGATTGTGGGGGATATGAAGATCCTCCACGGCCTGACGCACCCGCTTCAGATAGGCAAAGGACTGCGCGGAGTTGTCTCCAACCAAAAATGCAACAAATTCCTCTCCACCGTAGCGGGCAAAAAAATCTGTACTGCGCCGCAGATAGTTGGAAACAGTTTTGGCAACGCTGGTGATCACCTTGTCCCCCGCAGGGTGGCCAAAAGTGTCGTTGTACATTTTAAATTTGTCGATGTCAAACATGCACACCGAGAAGGGAACTTGAAGCCGGGTGGCCTCCTGCCATCGAATTTGGCTGTACCGGTCATGCCGCCGCCGGTTGGCAATGCCAGTCAGCTGGTCGGTCATAGACTGATACTCAACCTGTTTTCGGTACTGATAGAGCTTGATGTGTGTGTTGACGCGGGCTTTTACAATCAGCGGATGAAAGGGCTTGACGATGTAATCCACAGCGCCCAAAGTCAAGCCGTGCTGCTCGTGTTCGATATCCGCCAGACTGGTAATCAGAATGACCGGGATATGCCGGGTCACAACCTCATCCTGTAATTTTTTCAGCAGCGTGAAGCCATCCATACCTGGCATGACTACATCCAGCAAAATCAAAGAGAAGTTGTCGGCACTTACGGCTTTCAGTCCGTCTTCCGCTGTCTGGACAATGGTAATGTTGTAATCATCATCCAGAATGGATTTTAACTGGGCGGCCTGCACAGGGCTGTCATCAACGATCAATACTTTTTCCATTTCCATACCCCTTGCTTGGAACGGTTTCCCTGAAGGCACACGTTCAGAGAACGGTTCAGGTTGCTCATATACGCGGATTTATACCTCTGTTTTGCGCTGGTCCAGAGTAAGTCTAATGGACCGTATGGAAGGTATTATAAGTCAAAAAGCTGGAAATAGCAAGAAATATTTATTGAAAATCAGGACTTGCCGTGTTCTCACAGAACTGCATGAGAATGGCGGCAATCTGCGCACGAGTAGCGCCGCCCTGAGGATCCAGCAGGCCGTTTCCATAGCCGTTGATCAGACCTACCGCATTGGCCCATTTGAGTGCCGTCAGAGCAAAAGGACTGATGTGTCCAGCATCCGCGTATTGATCTAAATTGTTTGCTGGAGTGACAGAATATCCCTTTATTTTGGCATAATTATAGAGGAGAACCGCAGTTTGCTCACGCGTTAGGCCCTCGTTCGGGCCTAACGTTCCATCGCCGTAACCGGCGATGATTCCTTTCTTTACGGCCCAGGCGATAGGCTGTGTGTACCACTCGTTGGCAGGAATGTCAGCAAATGCTTCATTAGAACTGGAAGGCCGGTCCTCCATGTTGTACAGGATAGTTACCAGCATGGCCCGGCTGGTCTTGGCTTCGGGAAGGAAGGTTTGATCGTCTACCCCTACCATCAGCCCGTTGCTGTAAGCATATTGTACCGCACGATTGTACCAAGCGTCGCTGCTGACGTCTTGAAATGGATGCTCAGGTATCGTTTCTTGAGGAGGCTGAGGCTTTATTGCAGAGGAATTGTCCCCGCTGGAACTGCTGTCCGAACTGTCATCTGAACTGCTTCCGCCCGGGTTAGAATTGTTACTGCCGCCGGGTTTCTGATTAGGTTTCTCCTCCGGCTTCTCGATGGGCGTTTCATCCGGTTTCTCCACGGGCTTTTCTTCTGGTTTTTCTTCCGGCTTCTCTTCGGGCTTCTCTTCCGGCTTTTCTTCTGGTTTCTCTTCTGGCTTCTCCTCGGGCTTCTCTTCGGGCTTCTCTTCGGGCTTCTCTTCGGGTTTCTCTTCTGGCTTCTCCTCGGGCTTCTCTTCCGGCTTTTCTTCTGGTTTTTCTTCGGGTTTCTCCTCGGGTTTCTCCTCGGGTTTCTCCTCGGGCTTCTCTTCCGGCTTTTCTTCTGGTTTTTCTTCGGGTTTCTCCTCGGGTTTCTCCTCGGGCTTCTCTTCCGGCTTTTCTTCTGGTTTTTCTTCGGGTTTCTCCTCGGGCTTCTCTTCGGGTTTCTCCTCGGGTTTCTCTTCGGGCTTCTCTTCGGGTTTCTCTTCGGGTTTCTCTTCGGGTTTCTCTTCGGGTTTCTCTTCGGGTTTCTCTTCGGGTTTCTCTTCTGGCTTCTCTTCTGGCTTCTCTTCCGGCTTCTCTTCGGGCTTTTCTTCTGGTTTTTCTTCGGGTTTCTCTTCTGGCTTCTCCTCGGGCTTCTCTTCTGGTTTTTCTTCCGGCTTCTCCTCCGGTTTTTCTTCTGGTTTCTCGTCCGGCTGTGGTTCTGGGCCAGTGGCTGTGCCGGTGAGTAGGATTTTAATTTCCTGCTGATCTCCATCTTTTCCTGCACAAATGGTCAATAGGCCGTTGACCGGACCAGAGATAATCGCGCCCGCTTCGGTCCGAGTGGGATGAAGGCGAAGCTTGCCCACATTGAGCAGTTCTCCATATTGATTATATGATCCATTGGCATCAAGTTGTGAAACGGTGGTTGTGAACCCGGCCAGCTCAGTGGAAGCGCCTTTGCCAGCTGGTATGGTCCAGTAGTCGTCCAAATGGATACCTTCGGCGTCGCCAACGCCGTTTGGTCCGGTGAGGGTGACCGAGAGACCAGTGAGAGTCTCTTTCCCAATATTGGCAAAGAAAATGTCATGGGCATCATATTCCTCGGTAAAACATACTGTCTGGGCTGGGACTTCGGTCTGGGAGCCTGGAAGTGTCTGAAAACTGGTCTCATCGTTGATCCCGTTGACAAACAGGAAAGGCTTTTCCTGTTGCGTTAAGAATGTTACAAAATAGTCCTTTAAATGCTCCACGGTACTGGTTTGTGCGGTGTAGTGGACGCCAGTGCCAGACTTGAAAGCGATTTCAGACTGACCACTGGTCTGAATGGAAGATGTCTTGGCTTGATCAGAAGAGTAAATGGTGACTTCCGAGCTGCCTGTTGTGAAGGAGGGGACAATTTTGTCACTAGTGACCGGTTTTCCATCAGGGGTCAAAAGGAAAACGGTCTGAAAGCCGTTGTAGTAACTGCTGTCGCTGTTAAAAGGCATGACGTAGGCGTTAAGGCCATCTGCGCCTGTCATTTGGAAGTAGGTATCCTGGGTGAAAGGAGTGGGAGGGATGGGGAGCACATCTGATGTGTCAGGACTGGACTTGAGCCGTACACCAAAGTAGTGAAGTAAATTATTTTTATCAACAACGGAAAAGACGACTCCCTCTGGATAGTCGCTGAAATTGACTGGGTAGCCGTCGTTTTGATAGATATTTTCGGTAAACAGGGCCGTTTTGATGCCGCCATCCGGCGTGTTTTCCACTTCCTCTTTGGTCAGTTTCCCAATGCAGGCAGTTTTAATATTGCTGACGTCAAAGACATAGCCGCTTTCTGATTCATCGGAAGGGGAGCTGGACAATATTTGTAAATATAATGTATCATCGAGGTTTTCGTTGTCGATCACTTCGCAGGTAGTATAGGAGATACCATTTTCAAGCGTTTGGCTGTTAGAAAGAGCGACGGGAAGATAACTGCTAAATTCACTTTCTTCAATCTTTTTCCAAAGGGCAATATGGGAGTCTACGGTAACGTTTGCTGGAACCATTTTTACACTAAAAGGGAGAATTTGAAAGATCTCACCATTCTTTTTTAAAACGAGCGTAAATTTCTGAGGGCTTTGATCGTCTGCATAATGGGAGGACAGGCCCTTGGGTGTGCTGGTTCCACTGCGCCAGACCTTTGCGGTGATATTTTTGCTGGCCAAGTCAACCGGCAAGTCACTCTCTTTTTCATAAAAGCCGTCGTATACAACTGCGGTTAAGTCCTGACGGCGTTTCTGCCACTCATCGCTGAAACCGAAACTCAGTCTGCTTTCGCCCTCGGGCCAAGAACTGAGGTCCGTCAAAAGTAAGTAGCGTTGGTCGGAGAGCTGGTATTCTTTGCTCCGGTTGTAAATTTGCACGGCGGTTTGATTTGTACTATCGACTGCATTGAAATCAAGCAAGTTTTCTAGGCCGCGGCTGGTGCGCAGATTGACCACACAGCGCACATTGTTTGGGTCCAGCTGGTTGGAGGTTCCGACGATCAGGTCAAATATGCAGTCGCCATACAGGCCAGACAGGTCTAGGGGTTGCTCCGGACCGATTTTGGTATAACCTCCGTCGCCGTAGAGTAGGGCGCCAGTTTCGTCGTTGTAAATTCGCTTGGCCCACACGGTATACTTGGAGAGCTCCGTTTCGGCGGGGTCACCGCCCAAAGGAGTAAGGCCCTGAACCACGGCTTGAAGCTGTACAGCCTTCAATTCCTCGGAGAAGTAACCTGTCAGGTCCAATGTAAACTGTTTCTCTGTCAGCGGCAGAAGACTGCGTGGTTGGATGGACGGCGCTGTTTCCGAAGCAGCCACATATGCTCCGCCGACCGTGACACCCAGTGCGGTAATCTCACCCCTGGGGGATGGGCCGGTTTTGCCGTTGGCCAGCGCAGTGGTGGGGAAAATCCCCAACAGAATGGCTGACACCAAGATTGCCTCCAGAATTCTTTTAACGTTTCCCATGATAGTGCCTCCTTACATATATTTCTAAAAGCGGACCATGCCGCATGGGAAGATACGGCGCTTCCACTAAACTTAATCATAACACTGTACGCTTTATTGGACAAGACTTTTCGTCGAATTTTAGGTTATTTTGTCGAATATTAGCAATTGAAGAGGTGGAAATTTTGACGGTAATGGAGGGATAATGATAAATATGGTTTACAAATAGAACTTCTTTTGTGCTGGCGGCGACAGAAAATTTTTGTATTGTTGAACGATCCGGCCAAAAGTGATATAATTGGATACGTAATTGAGGCAAATAGAAATAAAACAGAGTGGGGTGCTTTTTATGAGATATTTTTCCGACCTGCACACACATTCCACCGCCTCCGACGGCCAATATTCCCCCTCGGAGCTGGTGCGGCGGGCGAAGGAATGCGGAATAGAGGTGCTGGCCCTCACCGACCACGACACAGTGGGCGGTCTGAGGGAGGCGGTTCAAGCAGGTGAGGAATTCGGTCTGCGAGTGATTCGGGGCATTGAGCTCAGTGCGAAAGAGTATCCGACCTTCCATATCCTGGGCTATAATTTTGATGTCCAATCTCCGGAACTGTCCGCCTTGTGCCAGGACATGAAGGAGGGAAGGGATGCGCGCAGTATGCGAATTATTTCCTTTTTGCGGGAGAAGGGGGTGGAAATTCCTTTGTCCGAGGTGGAGGAACTGGCGGGCGGGAATATTGTAGGCCGGCCTCACTTTGCCCAGGTGCTTACAAGGCGTGGTTATGTGTCAAATAACCGGGAGGCATTCGACTGCTATTTGGATACGGATGAGTTCCACCAGCGTGTGGAGCGTTCTAAGCCGTCCGCAAAGAGGTGTGTGGAGACCATCAAAGCTGCTGGGGGGAAAGTATCACTGGCACATCCATATCAGATTGGGGTAAGCGATGGAGAGTTGGAGGGAATTGTCAAAGAGCTGGCCAGCTGGGGATTGGACGCCATTGAGTGCTGGTATCCCAAGCACACACCGGAACAACAGCAGTTTTATCTTGAGTTGGCGAAAAAGCACCGGCTGAATGTTACGGGCGGCAGCGACTTCCATGGCGAGCGGGTTAAACCGGAAATCTGTCTGGCAGCCCTGGAACTGGAAGTTGACTGGCTGTTCGAATAAAATCAAGGGGAAAGCGATCAGATCAGGGCTTGATGGGCCGCAGGAAGCGGCCTGTGAGGCCCTTCATTTTTGCGGTGGGGACGGCGTTGTATGATGTCCGTTTCTGGAAGTTTCTTGCTTCACTATCTTGCCAGAATGAGGCAGTCTTGCTATAATTGGGTGGGCTGATTGCCATGATTGTAAGCACACGGCGAGAAAGGAAAGTGAATCATGAAAAGACACAGACGAGTCCCGGCGCTGCTGCTGACGGCATCAATGTCGCTGTCTATGCTCACCCCGGCGTGGGCAGTGGAAGCGAAGCCGAAAAGCACGGCAGTCGGGGGAATGCAGGCGGCCCTGCGCATTGACTACAGTCAATCGCTGCAGGAGCTGGAGAAACGAAACATTCAGGCGGAGCTGTTCCGTGGGAACAATTCTCTGGGGACGGTGGACATGACGGATACCGGCGCGGTAAAGCTGGGCGAGTATACGGCCCAGGTCGCCATGCGGGACCGCCTGGGGGGAGAACGGACCGGAAGCGCCCTGCCTGGGGCGTTGGATTTATCGGTTAGCGGATTGCCCCAAGGAACATACACCTTGCGCTTTACCGGCGAGGGCTATGCAGCTTGTAGCACCGAGTTTACCATTCAAGATTATAACCAGTATGTGGAAGTGGGTACCGGAGACAACACCTTCGCTCTGGGTGATTTTGACAAGAGCGGCAAGGTGGACACCAAGGACCGGGACGCTTTGGCAGCAGTTCTGGGCAGTACCCGGACAGAGGATCTGAAAAAGTACGACCTGAACGGCGACGGTAAAATCGATATTGTGGATTTGGCTTATGTCAATCATAATGCCAACACCTCCGGCGTCCAGCCCACGGTGCTGGATACTTCCTGTTTCAATGTCCAGCTGAGCAGTGATGCGAGCAGCGCACTGAGCAGTGCCGGCACGGTTGTGAAGGGCGGTGAGCTGGACAGCCTCTTGCAGGAAGATGGTACAGCAGTCACCTTCCAAAACAGCTCCGGCAAAGGAGATATTGCGATCCCGATTCCGCTGTCCGGGACGGTAGAGGCAGAAAATCTACAGATTGTTACCCCGGACGGGGTAGCGGGTTCCATTCAGTCCGGAACCGTGGAGGTGGAGTATGAGGGCGGCAGTCCTCTGCGCTACTCCTTTGATAACACGGCCCCGGAAGGACTGCACGCTATTACTCGGACCCCTGGAAGCAGTGTAATCACCATCTCTCTGGGCCGTCGGGTGCCTGTAAAAAAGGTGACCATTACGGTGACAAAGTCAGAGGGCGGTCAGTACGCGGCAGTGGAGACCATCCGCTTCCTGAAAGATATTGTTCCAGAGAATTTGACCCAGCCTAACACCGAGGTAAAGAATCTCACCGCTGAGGCCAAAGACGGATTGGTGAATTTGAAGTGGCGGGCTCTGCCCAATGTATCGGGTTACCGGGTAGAATATTGGCTGAAGGATGGGGACGAAAGTACCCGCCGGACGCTCAATGTGGATGTCCCCCAGGCTCAGGTTACCGGACTGGAAAACTTGAAAACCTATCTGTTTACCGTTACACCGGTGGACGGAAGCTGGCAGGGCAGTACCTGTGCGCCGGTGGAGGCCACACCTCAGCCCGCTAAGGTGCCTCCGGCGCCGGACATGGTGAATGTGACCGCTCTGGACGGGCAGCTGAAACTCTCCTGGAAAAAGGGGGAGAATGCGGTATGGTACGAGGTGTACTACACCAGCAAGGCCAACGCCAATACGTCGGAGTACCAGCAGGTGGGCGGACGGCTGACAGAGCCGCAGCTGACCATCAGCGGTCTGACCAACGATACGACCTATTACCTCTATGTAGTAGCAGGCAACGAGGTGGGAAAGAGCGGTCCTTCCCGTATCTACTCCGGTACGCCTAAGTCAACCGACTTCAGCCGCCCGGAGGGCATACCCACCAAGGGGATTTTGGATAACTCCAAGATTGCCAGCATCGTTCTGGGTGACCCTGGCAATTATCATGCCCCGGCCTATTCTGCCGGCGCCCCATTTAATCCGCAGTATATGATTGATGGGGACTACCGTACACACTGGACGGCCAGCACCAATTACACCAGGAACGAGCATGTGATCCTTACCTTCAAGGAGCCGGTGGACCTGACCGCCGCTTTCTGGGTGCCTCGCCTGGACGGGAGATACTCCTCCTACCTGCGGGCCTACAGTGTCCGGGTTTGGTACAGCGGCGAAGAAGATGGCGAAGGCCATCTGCTGACCGGTGGAGTTGACAACGGCGGCGGCTCTAATGCAGAGGTTTGGACTTGGCCGAATATCCCTAACAAGAACAATATTCCCACAGATCGGTTTGCGGTGCTGCCGTTCGGCCCGGTCAGCAATGTGTCGAAGATCAGCATAGCTGTGGAGCAGGAGGGCTATAATCAAGTCAGTCTCTCCGAGCTGATGTTTATGGAGTACGATCCGGAGCATTGCCTGCCTGATGACATCGCTGCCCTCTTCTCGGACGAGTTGTGTACGGAACTGGCTCCTGGAGTAACACAGGAGCAGATTGACGCCCTCAAAGTGAGATTGAGCAGCGGAGAACGCTACTACTATCTGAATGTCACGGCTCTGGACGACGAACTTGTCCTGGCACAGGAGCTGCTGGATGGCAAGCCCACCAGCGGTGTAGTATTGCGGGGTGTGCAGTCCCGGAGCAGTGCCGCCGACGGCGCGAAGTATGGCCAGGGCGGCAGTGACCTTCAGCCGCTGGGCGTGGCGGCCAAGGCCGGGAGTAAGATTACCGTCTATGCCTCCGGCATCCCCGAGGGCGAGACAGTGTCGGTCAAGGCTTCCCAGTTTAATGCAGAAGCGTCGACTTGGCTGTCCGGCATGGGGACGCTGGTCAATGGACGGAATGTCCTCACGGTTCCCAAGATCGGCGCGCAGGATACCGAGCGGGGCGGCAGCCTGTATTTCACTTACAGCGGCAGCAGCCCGGAGAGCATCCGTCTGCACGTCCGTCAGGCGGTGGATATCCCTGCGCTGGAGCTGTCTGATTGGTACACCCTGGAGGACGGCGTTCGGAAAGAGCGGATTGGAGCCTATGTGGAGGAACTGACCGCTTATGTGAGCAAACAGGGCATCACAGATGCCAATAAACTGGCCAAATCCCTGAATGTGACAGAAATTTCCATGCCCTCCGTGCTCCTTTCCATTCCTGCCGCGGCGGTTCTGAACGCCAACGGCTTGACGCAGGAAGAAAAGGTAGAAAATCTGTATCAAAATGTCTTGGCTTGGGAGGATATCATGCACATTTGCAAGACTACCCAGGGCATTGACAAAACTTATGCAGAGAACGATATGACATCCCGCCAGAATATCCGCTGTATGCAGATGTTCGCCGGCGCGTTTATGTACGCGGCGGGCAATCATATTGGCATCGGCTATGGTTCCTGCGGCGGTATGGTCAGCGGCCAGCCCATTTCCGCTCTGGGCAGCGGTGCCAACGCCAACCAGCTCTTTGGTTGGGGCATCGCCCATGAGATCGGCCACAATATGGACAAGCTGGGCCGGGCGGAGATTACCAATAACCTCTATTCTCTTATGGTGCAGACCTATGATGGAGAAGAAAATCTCTTCCCCTCCCGTCTGGAGCTGAGCGGAAAATACCCCGCTATATTCACTAAGACGGCTCAGGGCTGGGCCGGAGAGTCCAACAATGTGTTTGTACAGCTGGGTATGTATTGGCAGCTCCATTTGGCCTATGATGGCGGGGATAAGCCCATGGATTTCTATAACCGGTTCTTTAAGTCTTGGAAGTCTGGGGAGTACACCGGCGGTATGAGCGGCCTGAGCTACGATGAGAAGGTGGCCTTGACAGCTTCCGGTACAGCGAACGCCAACCTGACAGAGTTTTTTACCCGCTGGGGCATGACGCTCAGCGATGAGGTGAAAGAGAAACTGAGCGCCTACCCCGCAGAAAGCCGCGCCATTTGGTACCTCAGCGACCAGAGCCGCCGGGACCGGCTCAGCGGCGCTTCTGCCGCCGGCGGAACGGTATCCGCCTCTGCCAAACTGGAAAACGAAAATACCATTCTGGTGTCGATCGAGGCCAGCCTCACCCAGGGAACGCTCCAGGGCTTTGAGATCGTCCGCAACGGTACGCCAGTTGGGTTTGTAATCCCCGAGGAGGACGGCAGCGGTGTCTATGAGGACGTGATTGGCTCAGGTAATCACCGGACCTATACCTATCAGGTTTTGGCCTATGATATGTTGGGCAATCAGCTGGGTGGAACGGCGGAGGCCGGAGAAATCCGCGTTGCCTATGACAAGACAGTGGATGCCTCTGCCTACGACATAACCCGGGAAAAGGATCCTGAGACGGGGGCAGATACCGTGACCATTACACTGAAAGAGGTTACTTCTGTTTCCGGCTTGAAGCTGTCAAAATCGAATCTGCCTGACAGCGGAGCGTACACCGTAAAGGTGACTGCCGAGTTTGGTGAGGAAGGAGAACTGGTCACCAGAGAGGTTGAGGCACGCTCCGGTTCCTTCGACCAGGGGAATCAGGCGGTAGACGACCAAAACAGCTATCTCACTTACTTCCAGAAACCCGGTGTGGGACAGGATGACACCCGAATCTGGACCTATGATGCCAAAGTTATCACAATTACCGGAGTGCCAGAGGCTGTAACCAATGAAGAAATCCGGTTGGTCAGCTATGCCGGAGATGATGTGGCGTTCCTGGAGGGCGGTACAGTTGGCCGTCTGCTGGAGGACTACCGGTACGGCGACGGGGATGAGGATGTCATTGCAAAAGGAACCTTGATTATCGCGGGTACCTACCGGGGCGACCCCAGGTTTAACATTGTCAAGATTATGGGGCGGTTCACGGAGACGACGGATGAAGGAGAAGTGAAAACGGTAGAACGTGAGTTTGCCGGTGAATCGATTCTCTTTGCAGAGATCCCCGAGGATAATGCGGTAAGCGACATCAGCGACGGTCTGTTTATCTTTGTGCCTGACGTACAGAGTGAGGCCGAGTTGCAGGAGGTCAGCCAGTGCGACGGCGTTAACCTGCTGCCCAGCGAGATGAAAGCGGTACTTTCCCGCACCGACCTGCCAGATTCCGCCGACAGCCAGCGGGTGACGGCGGAGACCCTGTGGATTGGAACACCTGGCGGCACGGACCTGCCTGCCATCAAACTGGAGGATTGAGATGAAGAAGTTTTCTGAAACGTTGCTGGCGCTGGCCTTGAGCGGGGCGCTGTTGTGTCCGGCGGCGATGGCGGCGGAAAGCACGCCCGCGCTCCGGATGGAGGGCAAGACCGAGGGAAACATCCAACTTACCCTGGAGCAGCTGGGGGAACAGGAGGTCAACAGTATTCAGCTTACGTTAACCTTGAAGGGCAACTATTCGAAAGCGGACTTTGCGGTGAACGAGGCCGTTTCCGGCCAGTACAGCAAATGCAGAGTGGAGGAGGCCAAGGATCAAACAACCATCACTATTTACATTGATTCTATGAAACCTCTCAATCAGAATGGCACAGCTGACTTGGGTACGTTGAAGCTGGAGAAAAACTGCGGCGCTCCGGACACTGCCCAGCTGACTCTGTTGGACCGCGATTTAACAGCCGCAGATGTTCCAAACACGATCCCGGTTCGGAGTGACCTGGTGGATCCTCCCGATGATTCAACCGACGATTCCTCTGGCGATTCTTCTGGTGGTTCGTCTGGCGGCTCTTCCGGTGGTTCGTCTGGCGGTTCCTCCGGTGGTTCGTCTGGCGGCTCTTCCGGTGGTTCGTCTGGCGGCTCTTCCGGTGGTTCGTCTGGCGGCTCTTCCGGCGGTTCGTCTGGCGGCTCCTCTGGTGGTTCCTCCAGCGGCTCATCCAACAACTCCTCCAGCGAACCGGACAAGAATAAGCCTTCGCAGACCGCCCTGCCCTTCACCGATGTGAAAAAAGGTATTTGGTATTATGACGCGGTGCGCTACGCCTATGAAAACGGGCTGATGTCTGGGACCAGCGCATCCACCTTTGCACCGGACCTCTCCACCAGCCGAGGAATGATTGTGAGTATTCTGTACCGGCTGGCTGGGTCTCCTGCCACTGGGACCGCCGACTTCACCGATGTAGAGGCCGGAAAGTATTACGCTAAAGCGGTGGCTTGGGCTGCCGCCAACGGTGTGGTCAGCGGCTACGGAGACGGTCGCTTCGGTCCTGACGACCCCATTACCCGGGAACAGGCCGCTGTGATTCTCCGCGGCTACGCCCGGCTCAAAGGCAAGAACGTGAGCGCCCAAGCCAATCTGTCCGGTTTTTCGGACGCAGGCCAGGTCAGTGCCTATGCGTTGGATGCCATGCGGTGGGCCAATGCGGAGGGACTGATTAACGGCACCAGCGCCACAACCCTTACCCCGTCCGGTACGACGACCCGTGCCCAAGCGGCGGTAATTTTGAAGGGATTCTGTGAAAATGTAATATCCGGACAATGAACAAAGAGCAGGGCCTCCCCAAACGGGGAGGCCCTGCTCTTTACTGGACACGGAACATACCGATAAAAGAAATGACTTACAAAGCTAAAAGTTCCAGCGTTTCACCATTGGAAACTGCTTTCAACTGGGAAACTGGGTTCTGGTAGCCCTCAATGAGCCGGACGGCAATGGCATCTTCCAATTCCTTCTGAATAAGCCGGCGCAGGTTTCTGGCGCCATAGGCGGCCGAATAGGATTTCTTTACCAAATAATCCAGAAGGGTTTCGTCCCACGTAAAATTAATTTCTTTATCTTTCAGTGTCTGGACCAGTTCCTTGAGCATAAGAACGGCAATGCCTTTGAAGTTGTCCTCTGAGAGCTGGTTGAAGTAGACGATTTCATCCACACGGTTGATGAACTCGGGACGGAGGAAGTCGTTAAGCGCCTTGAGCGCACGGTCTTTGCCCTGCTCATTGGCGGTGCGGCCAAAGCCTACGGAACCAACTTTACTGCCGCTCCCGGCGTTGGTGGTCATGACGATTACTGTGTTTTCAAAGTTTACCGTCCGTCCGTGGGCGTCGGTGATGCGGCCGTCGTCCAGCACCTGGAGGAGAATATTTAGTACGTCGGGGTGGGCCTTCTCAATTTCGTCAAAAAGGACGACCGAGTAGGGCTTTCTCCGGATTTTTTCGGTCAGCTGGCCTGCCTCATCGTACCCCACGTAGCCTGGAGGGGAGCCGATCATTCGAGAGACGGCGTGCTTTTCCATAAATTCAGACATGTCCAGCCGGACCAAGGAGTCCGGACTGTCAAAGAGGTCGGCGGCAAGCTGTTTGACCAGCTCAGTTTTGCCCACGCCAGTGGAGCCTACAAAGATGAAAGAGACCGGCTTGCGCTTGGGGGAGATACCCACCCGACCCCGGCGGATGGCGGAGGAGACGGCCTTTACAGCCTCATTTTGACCAATTACATGTTCTTCCAACCGTGCCTCCAGTTTGGCAAGACGCTGGAATTCCTGTTCCTGAATCCGGCTGGCGGGGATATTGGTCCACAGCTCAATCACATTGGCCAGATGCTCCTGGGTGAGGGCAGGATGGGCCTCGTTTTCCAGCCCCTGTTTTTCCTCATCCAGACGCAGTTCCATGCTCTTAATGGCAGCCAGACGCTCATAAGCCTCATCGGTAGCGGCGGCCATCATAACCTCTTTTTCCTTTGCCAAATCAGCCAGTTCCTTTTCTACCGCGTTGAGGCGGGCCAGAGCCTTGTTATGAAGGTTTACGTTGGAACATGCTTCGTCAATAAGGTCGATTGCCTTGTCGGGTAAATAGCGGTCAGTGATGTACCGCTCGCTCATGGTAACCGCCAAACGGCACATGGCGGGGGAGACCTCCACCTGATGGAAGGATTCATAGTAAGGGACAATGCCCTCAATGACCTTTACACTGTCCTCAATGGAGGGTTCCTCTACCATGACGGGCTGGAACCGGCGTTCCAGAGCGGTGTCCTTCTCAATGTGTTTGCGGTACTCATTGAGTGTGGTAGCGCCAATGACCTGCAATTCCCCCCGGCTGAGGGCGGGCTTGAGAATATTGGCAGCATTCATGGAACCCTCTGCGTCGCCGGCCCCCACAATGGTGTGGACCTCGTCGATGACCAAAATGATGTTCCCCAGCTTGCGAATCTCCTCGATAAGACCTTTCATCCGGCTCTCGAACTGGCCCCGGAACTGAGTGCCAGCCACCAGGGCGGTAAGATCCAGCAGATAGACCTCTTTGTCCAGCAGCTTATAGGGCACGTCTCTGGCAGCGATGCGCTGGGCCAGTCCTTCGGCGATGGCAGTTTTACCAACGCCAGGCTCGCCAATGAGGCAGGGATTGTTTTTCTGACGGCGGTTTAGAATCTGTACCACTCGCTCCAGTTCCCGCTCGCGGCCAATCAGCCGGTCCAGCTTACCTTCCTGGGCACGCTGGGTCAGGGAGATGCAGTAGCTGTCCAAAAACTTGCGCTTGGCTGGCTTAGCTCCGCTGTTTTTTTCGCTCCGGCTGGGCGGAGGAGAGGAGCTCTCTCCAGAACTTGGGGCAGGGGAGGAGGGGGAACCGCTGCCGAAAAGCTGGTTGAGGAAGGGGAAGGTAGCGGTGCGGCCATCATCGTCCTCGTCGTCCTCGTCCTTAGCGGGGGACATCATGCCTTCAATGCCCTCAGCGCCGCCGAAAGCGGACATCATCTCAGAGGTGAGGTTATCCAAATCCTCATCGCTGATGCCCATTTTTTTCATCATGTCGTCGATGGGCTTGATGCCCAGCTCTCGGGCGCAC
>JAAWIE010000053.1 GCA_022796195.1 Lawsonibacter sp.
ACACGATTGTCAAATCGTGTTTTTTTCTGGATGTTCGATTTTGTCACAAAGGAAAGAATTTAGGGTAACTGCACAATAAAATGTTGTTTTCAGTCTTGTTCTTTATCGGTAACGTCCTTATGCTCTGCGGCCTGTCTTTAAATAACAGTTGTGTGTTCTGCCCGCCGGGTGTAGTTTTTCTCCAGCATGGCGACATGGGAGAGAAAATCAGGGTCTTCAAAATATTTCGCATGCGTGGGACAGCGGCGGACGCATGCCTGACACTTAATGCACAGACCGGCAGCCTCCATCGTCTCATGGTCGATGCTTTCCATGGGGCAAGACCGGGCACACACCCCACAGCGGACACATTGTTCCAAACGGGTAAGCGGTCTGGCTTTCAGAAATTTTGCGGGGGTGCCGTCCTCCTTCAGCGGAGTGTAGTAAGGGCCGATTTCACTTCGGTCCAGTTCCAGAGGGGGCAGGCCGTTCCCCGACAGCCTTTCCGCCGCTTTGGCAGCGAAGGCCGCAATTTGAGCCAAATCCTCCGCATCGGGCCGTCCGCTCCCTACCTTGTCCGAAAAAGCGTGGCGTCCCGCAAAGGCGGCGCCTGCGGCAATCTGGAAGCCGTTTTCCTCCAGCATGAGAACCAGCTCACGCAGAGCCTCGTCTGGACTTCGATTGCCAAAGACGCAAATAGGAACGGCGGGGGTGCCGCTGCCAAAAATCTTGGCTTTATATTCCGGGGCCAGCTTATTGGGCAGACGTCCAGCATAAACCGGAGAAGCCATAACCAGCAGGTCGTCCGCCTCAAAGCGGAGCTGGGACCGGCGTCCTTCCGGGGTGGTAAAATCAAAAAATTCCTGCTGCAGTCCCAGCGTTTCGGCCAGCTCTCCCGCCACGAAACGGGCAATTTTTTCGGTTCCTCCAGTAGGGCTGAAGTAGAGGACGCAAATTCGTTTCAGCTTCATAAGTCAGACTCCCATCTTAAAATGTACTAAATTAGACACAAAATGATATTGCTTTTATTTATAGTATCACTATGAGCGGTATATGTCAATGCGCTTTGCCGTGGTGTAGAAAAGCTGCGGACAAAACGATTGCGTTTTCAGCAGACTGCGATTATACTGTTGTAATCCACAGGAGGAAACGGAGGTGTTTTCGGCGTGGACAAACAATATTCCTATTTTTCGCACCGGGCATGTGAATACTTTCCCTGTCATCCCGGTGCAGACCCGGAGAACTTCAACTGCCTGTTCTGCTACTGCCCTCTCTATCCGCTGGGGCCGGCGTGCGGCGGTCAATTTGTGTATCTCCCCAACGGAAGCAAGGACTGCACCAATTGTCTCTATCCCCATCAGAAAGAACATTACGAGGACATCATCCGCCGTTTGCGCTTGGCGCGAAAGGGGTGAAGGCAGACAGACCGCTGCGGCACTTGACACAAAAATTAAGAAAGTGATATAATAAAATAGTAGTGGTATAGTTGCTCATCTTTCAGGTGATGAAGGTGCGAAGGACGTCCAAGTGGGTGAAATGGGGACTTGAAATGAAAAAGAAGCAGAACGAGACGAAAAAAAGCAGGCGGATTTCTCTGCTGGTTCCAATGATACTCGTATTTTGTATTTTAGGCACCGTTGTAATCTCTGTGGCGCAGAAGATATCCCGCGAGATGTCCGATTCGGCAATCCAAAATTTAAGCGAAAGTCTGAATCTGATCAAATGCACCATAGAGGCGATCTTGAGAAATGAAGCGGAGTTTCAAACCCTGATTGCGCGGGAAATTGCGGAAGCAGAGGAGCCAATGCAATATATACGGTCCTATGAAAAAAATCAGACGATGGTAAAAATGTCGTTAATCTTATCCGGAGAGACGGTCGGGCTGTCCAGTACCGGAGACGAATTTTCAGAAGATGAGCTGGACTTCTCCACAGGTGGAGTTGTAGACGGCCTGCCGGTATCCCAATCCTATATAAACTATATGGGAACATGGGCATATACCATAAAATGTCCCGTAGAACGAGACGGGGTAGAGATTGGCACACTCTATGTCGAATATGTCTACGACTCTTTAGACCGCTCGCTTCCAGACGGCTTCTACAACAAAACGGCTACACTCTATGTGATGGACGCCGGGAGCGAACGTTTTGTACTAAAGCCCAAGGGGATGGGACAGCGCAGCGCCGGACACCTGAATCTGGAGGATTTCTACCGGGCTAACGATATCCAGGGGCCAGAGCTCCGGGCGGAAGTAGACGAAAGTTTACAGCATGGAACTCAGGTGCTTTTTTATCATGACATTCGGGGCGTTAACGCCCTAAATTATATGTGGCCGGTGAACGATGGAACCATTTTTCTAGTGGGCTATGTGCCAATCGAAGCCATCCAGCAGGAGGGGCGAACGGTAAATCAGAATATTTTCGTGGTTGTGGTCGGGATGCTGGCGGCGTTTTTCATTTGCTGTACCCTGTACTATTTTAACTGGAAGCAGCAGGACAGCATCCGGAAGGAGCGAGAGGCGGAACGGGAGCTTCACAGCCGTCAGCTTACTGCGGCCCTGCAAGCTGCGCAGATCGCCAACAACTCCAAAACCACTTTTCTGTCCAACATGTCCCATGATATCCGTACGCCGATGAACGCGGTGTTGGGCTTTACCTCCCTACTGGCCATGGACGCAGACAATCCAGCCAAGGTGCGGGAATATACAAAAAAAATCACTGCCTCTGGTCAGCATCTGCTCAGTCTGATTAACGATATCTTGGACGTATCAAAAATTGAGAGCGGGAAAGTCGTGCTGAATTTCGAGGAATTCACACTGAGTGACGTGGTTGCCTCTGTAGAAGCGATTATCCAACCTATGGCAAAGGCGAAAGGCCAAACGTTCCATGTGGAGGTAACGGGCATCCAGCATGAATATCTGGTGGGCGATGAAATGAGAATCAACCAGATTCTGCTCAACCTCCTCTCGAACGCAGTAAAATACACACAGGAGGGCGGAACAATCTGGTTCCGGCTCGTGGGCCTGAAACAGCGCTCCAACCAGTATGAGCATATCCGAATTGAAGTGGAGGACAACGGGTATGGAATGACGCCTGAGTATCTGAAAACAATTTTTGACGCTTTCACCAGGGCAGAAAACAGCACAACAAACAAGGTCCAGGGTACCGGCTTGGGGATGGCGATTACCAAAAGCATCGTGGAGCTTATGGGCGGCACCATTGAGGTGTTCAGCCAAGTTGACAAGGGCAGCCTGTTTCGGGTAGAGCTGGAACTGCGCATCCCAGAACACCAGGCGGACCGGCAATTTTGGAAGCAGAACGGCATTGCTCGGATTATGGCGGTGGCTCCGGATAAAGAAACCTGTGAGGGTATTCAGACGTTGATGATAAACACCGGCGTTCAAGTTGAGATGGTTCATACACTCCGCGAGGCCATGGAACTGGCCGCAGACAGCGAAGGGGAACCCATACATCTGGTTCTGTTGGACTGGCCGGATGCAAGAGAAGCGGCAAAACTGCGCGGAATTTTGCCGGAGCATGTACCCATTCTTCTGTTACAGGAGTATGATATAGCAGGCGGAACTGCGGTTCCGCTTGCAAACTCGGGCATTTTAACAAAGCCCTTCTTTGAATCTGCACTGAAAGAGAAAATCCAGGAGATGAACGCGGCGGCGAACCCTGCCCGTAATCCTGCATCGGGAGAAGTGGACTGTTTGACGGGCCTGCACTTCCTGGCCGCCGAGGATAACGAAATCAACGCAGAAATCTTGAATGAGATCTTGAAGATGGAGGGGGCCAGCTGTGAAATCGTAGAAAACGGCCAGCTGGCTGTGGAACGCTTCACACAAACCGCAGCGGGCACTTTTGATGCAATCTTGATGGATGTTCAGATGCCTGTTCTGAACGGTTACGACGCGACAAGGGCAATCCGTACTCTGGAACGGAAGGATGCGCAGGTCATTCCCATTATTGCGATGACGGCAAACGCCTTTGCTGAGGACGAGAAAGCGGCGCTGGATTCCGGTATGAACGCCCATGTGGCCAAACCGGTGGATGTGGGGCTGTTGAAAAAAGTGCTTCGACAGCATATTAAGCGAAAGGACTAAGATATGGCGCACAAAACAATAATGCAGCGATTGACCACTGCCTGTCTGGCCGGACTAATGACCGCCGCGCTGACGGCCTGCGGAGGTCTTCCTGCGGTCCCGGGTGAAAATCTGGTGGTACAAGCGGAAGCGAACGACCGGGTCGTCAATCTGTTCAGTCCCATGGAGAAAACCGCGCCGGACGCTGAAAACACAGCCAGAAGTGCGTCTGATGTCACAATATCCATGGCGGAAGAGCAACTGGGCATTTCGGTGGCCTACAAGACCTACACGGCGGAGGATTATCAAGATGCTACCTATGACGATGTGGCGTTAGACCGGGCGCGCAACAACATGGATGACCTGTACTTGTTAAATCCGGATACCATTCAGGCGCTAGGGATGGAAGGAAAGCTGATGGACCTCTCAGGGTTGGATTGTGCAAAAAATCTGCGGGAAGTGGTCAAGACTGCAAATACTGTGAACGGCAAACTGGTTGCGATTCCCCAGGAGGTAGTGGCTTATGGTCTGTTCATCAATCAGGATATCTTTGACCAATGCGGCCTGAGCCTGCCCGAAACGCCGGACGAGTTTTTAACCTGTTGTAATGTCCTGAAAGCACACGGGTACGAAACCCCAGTGGGGGCCAATCGCTGGTGGCTGGAGACCTTTGTACTGGCCCAGGCGTTCGCGGAACTATATAACGGCGGAAATACTCAGGCGGAAATTGAGGCGCTGAACAACGGCACCGCCCGATACAGCGACTATATGCGCTCCGGCTTTGAGTTTTTGCAGGAAATGATCGACCAGGGCTACGTGGACGCGGAGAAAGCCTATTTCAGCGAGGCGATTGAAGGGGAAGGTCCCGACTTTATGGCCGGAAAAACCCCCATTGTCATGGCTTATTGGGGGGCAGCCAATACAGACACCGCTTACGGAAATCCCAATTTTAATTTACAGATTATCGGCTTCCCCAGCAGTCTGGGGCAGATGCCAGTCATTCCTATGACCGGCTTTGCGGTGGGCGCGGAGGCAGAACATGCACAGGACGCCATGCTTACCATGGAGGTCATCCTCTCTGACGAGGCGCTTCAAGCCTATTCAGAGATTAACAAGGTGATTTCTCCCTCCAAAAATGTTGAGGTAGACTGTATCCCTGCGTTAAAACCGCTGAAGGACAGAATTGAAGAGGGCGTTTATGTACTTGGTGCAAACGCAGGCATGAAGATGGAACAGTGGGGCAATACCTGTCAGGTGGTGCGTATGCTGCTGAGCGGTTCCACGGTGGACGAGTGCATGGCGGAGCTTGACCGCCTTCAGGACGAGTCCATGGATTGACGGCGCCGGCCCTGCTTTTCCTGCAAAATATGGCTCAGGACTTGCAAACAAATCAAAACAGTGATATAATATTTCCGCTTATTACACAAGAAGGGGAAGATTTTCATGTCCGGACATTCCAAGTGGCACAACATACAAAAGACCAAGGGGGCGGCAGACGCTAAACGTTCCCAGATTTTTACCAAAATCGCCCGTGAGATGATCGTCGCGGTCAAGACCGGCGGCAGTGGTGATCCTGCCAACAACTCCCGCCTAGCCACCGTAATCGCCAAGGCCAAGGCGGCCAACATGCCCAACGACAACATTAAGCGTACCATTGACAAGGCTTTGGGTTCCGGCAACACCGACAGCTTTGAGAATGTTGTTTACGAGGGCTACGGCCCCAATGGTGTGGCCGTTATTGTCGAGGCCCTCACCGACAACCGCAACCGCACTGCGCCGGAGGTCCGCCATCTGCTGGACAAGTATGGCAAGGGTCTGGGCGCAACCGGCTGTGTGTCCTGGTCCTTCGACCGAAAGGGTGTTATTGTCATCGAGGCGGAGGATTTAGATGAGGATACCGTGATGATGGATGCCTTGGATGCCGGAGCCGACGATATGCAGGCTGACGATGAGGTCTTCCAGGTCTATACGAATCCGGATTCCTTCGCCGCTGTCACTGCGGGGCTGGAAGCAAAGGGCTATACCTTCCTGGAAGCCGGTGTACAGATGGTTCCTCAAAACTATGTCAAGCTCACCAGCGAGGATGATATTAAAAATATGGAAAAGCTCATTGATTTCCTGGAGGAGAATGACGACGTACAAAACGTCTATCACAACTGGGACCAGGACTGAGCACAGCACAATAATAACTAACGGCGGCAGGGGCGGAAATCATCCACCCCTGCCCTTTTTGAGCTGGTACATCTGAAAGCTGCCATCACCAAATCAGAACACACAACAGACAAGGGGGACGGTCCAAGTGACCGTCCCCCTTGCCGATGGATTGATATTGGCTTTTTATACCGAAGCATTCAAATAGTTCATCAGCATCTGCGCAACCTGAGCGCGGGTTGCTTCTCCGCCGGGGTTCAGATTCCCGTTGCTGCCGCTCAAGATTCCCTCAGACACAGCCCAGTTCATGGCATTTACCGCAAAACTGCTGATTGCATCAGAGTCGGCAAACCAATTGACACTGCCGCTGTGGACCGTGGGACTGCCCGCATAACGCCACAGCATTACTACCAGCTGCTCCCGTGTAACGGCAGCATTGGGGGCAAAGGTGCCGTCCGGATAACCCGAGGCGATCCCCTTTTCTACCGCCCAGGAAACAGCGTCTGTATACCAGCTTCCACCCGCATCCGGGAAGCGGCTGCCCGAGGAAACAGCCGGATTCTGCTCCAAGTTATGAAGCACCACAGCCAACATTCCCCGCGTCATGCTGTTATTCGGGGCAAAAGCATTTTCGCTGACACCGTTAAACAACTCGTGACTGCTGGCAAAAGCTACCGCATTGACCGCCCAGTTTCCAGCGGGCACGTCGGCAAAGGATTTGCTATTCTCCACCAGCTCCAGCCGGACCGAACCAGTCAAGGGCACGATTACCGTCTCACTGGCCGGGTCCGCCACGGACTTGCGTATAACCTGCCGCTCTCCGCTGTTCAAAACCCGTACCGCAACGGTGCCAGGGCCGCAGTCTTTTGCCGGGATCACGGCCGTGATGCCGCCCGAGATATCCGTTGCGGCCGCGCCGCCGGAACGTACAGAAAGCTCGAATGACTGACCTTGGCGGTGTGCCGTCAAGGTGACCTGTCCGCCGGACAGGCTCTTTACCGCCCGGTTGGGAAGAGCCAGCTGAACCACAGGCGTGTCAATCTTTACGCTGGAAGCGGTCTGACTGCCAAGGCTCTTCACCATTGCCGCAGGAAGGACCACTTCCACCGCGTCAATGCTGCCGGAGATCCGGGGCTTTACAACCACCTCGCTGCTGCCATTCTGGGCAGCCAGCTTGACAATCTCCTGTCCAGAGGTTTCGGTAATGACCACGGTCGCCTTGCTTCCGCTGACCGATGCAGCCGGCGAAGTGGTAACGACCTGTCCGCTTTGGGTCGTATTGTTGTCCGAGGGCTTGGAGCTTCCACTTGAGCTTCCGCCGGAACTGGAGCCGCCGCTGCTGGACCCGCCGCCGGAACTGGAACGAGACACTGTAACCCGGTAGACGATACCGTCGACTAAAAGGTCAGTGGTTCCGACGCTCTTACCGGTCAAAGTAAGCGTATGGGTGATGATGGGGGAAAGACGCAGCACATGGGGATAGTCCGCATTTCCGCCCAACGCAGGATTCACGAAGAAATAATCATCCAAGCCATAGTGCATCGCAATCAGGTAAAGTTTGCCGCTCTCAATTTCATTCAGCGCATTGATCTTCACAAAGCCGGGCAGATCGCCGCTGGAGCTCTCTCCACTTTCCACAGGCCGGTACAGCTGGAAGGAGCATCCATCCCAATAAGAACCCGAGTTATCGACCAAGTAGTAGGCATTGGAATTATTGCGGAAAAAGTAGAGGTAATTTCCGTCGCATTTCAGCGCAAATTCATTGGTCTGGCTCAGCTGCTCAATGGTGATGACTGCGGACTCATCCGCAGAGGGAACCCAATCTTTAAAGTTGAGGTAAACCGTTGTACCGTCCGCGGCCTGAGCCGAAGCAGTATACTGATTGCTGGCGCCTTCGACTGCTTCAAAGCGGTAGAGGGCCTTTGTCAGGGGGATGGTATTTTTGGTAAATCCGTTTTCATCTGCGGTATTTCCCAAAATGCCGTCTTCGGTCTTACTTGCATCGTGGACGGAAATTTCTGCGCTTACGATGGCCGGATCGGGTGCTTTGCTCAGTGCATCACTGTCGATTTCAATCTTCCGGCTCTCATTGATTTTCAGGGAAATTTTCGTCATCTGCTCCGGAGCGACCGTAATCACGGTGGTAACGCCGTCGCTGACATAGCTGGTGGTGCCTTCCTTCAAACCGGTGTAGGTAATCGTGTTTCCGTTGACCGACACCGACACGATGGCTGAATTCAGCATTCCCAGCTCCTCAGCCGTGGGGACACGGCTGACTGTGCTTGTAAATGTGCCATATAGCGGCACGTTTACGGTGCGTTTTCCGTTCAGCTCCGCGCCGCTGGCCACTTGCTCAATGGGGAAGTTTTCATAGAGAATAGTGGCATCGTTGTTTTCATACAGCAGACCGATGGAGCCATCCTTCAACTCGGTCAGGCTGGAATAGGCGTACTTGCCCTCGGTAACCGAGAACGTATACCCCAGCGTCATCGTCTTGTCTTCATTCAGAAGGAAGGTATACAGTTTACCGTTCGTTCTGGAGTTGCTCCCAGACGCGGCGGTGGAAACCAAAATAGCGGGTTTGCCGTCAATCAGCTGGGAATAGCGGATTGCGGACAGCTGATTGTTCCAGGTCTTAGGTACGCCGGTGTCCACAGGGTCACCCGCTGTCCACACACCGCCGCTGCGGGTATGGTCGGTATAAAACAGGGTTGCCTTTCCATCCCGGTAGAAATGGCGCACGGTATTTTCGTCAATCTGAACCAGCGCGCTCTCACTGGACCAATGGCTTGCCGAATCGGGAGTCGAATCCTCCGAGCGGGTCCAGGTCTGTCCGCCGTCGGTGGAGTAGACAAAGCTGGCAATCTGTTCGCTGTTGGCTCCGCCGGCGTTGTTCCGGAATGTGTAGCAGGGGAGCATAATCGTACCGTCGTCCAGACAAAGTCCCGCGCCAGGGCCTACCCCATAGAACTGATGGGTTCTCCCCTCGGCCGGTCGAACCTGCGGATTCAAAATCTGGGGATCGGACCAGCTTCTGCCACCGTCTGTGGATTTCAGCAGCCACAGATAGGTCGCGTTGCGGACATGGAGGTCAGCATTATAGTAGAACACATTCTGCTGTACCCATGCGTCGCTGCCCAGCTGAGGGCAGTAGATCTTGTCCTTTGCGGCGCCATAATAGAGGTTATAGTGTCCATCTACAAAGTAGCCGCTCTCACTGCCGTTCTGTACTTCCAGAATCGGAGCATATCCTTCGGTAGTAAAATCCCCCACATAATACAGGTAGTTGTCATCGGTCTGATTATCGGTACTGGCATAGATCACCATACGCGGAACGCCGTCCAGTTCCACATAGCCGGTGGCGGCTTGGGGCGGCTTGGGCGCAGTATTCAGGGCAATCCCGCCCGGGAACAGGTCCACCATCAGATAAATGGCGTCATCCTTGCCGCTGATCATCAGCGGATCAATAAATGCAGTCGCCTGGGCATGTTTGGCGTCTGTGCTGTCGTTGAAATAGTTAGGAAAGCTGTAGCGCCACGTAGCGCCGTTGTCCGAAGACACACTGAGAATCGTGTCCAAGGCGCAGGCGTCACCCGCATGGTTCCAGCGGGCGTCGCTGGCGGCAACCAGCGTTCCATCCTGAAGTGTAATCAGGGCGGGAATGCGGAAATTGTCACTGCCCGCCGTGCCGGATGCAAAGGGCTGGCCCACGGTAGTTCCAGATTCCGGCTCTCCTCTGCCGTCAATAATGACAGCGCCTTCCGGCGGCCCTTCGGGGCTGGGTTTCGCAACCAGATCGTTTTGTGCCGCCTTCAACTGGCTCAGCGCATATTTCAGTTCAGAAACAGAGGAATTCCCACTTCCCAGAACGCCTTCCGCCTCAACAACGGCGCTGGTAAAGCGGTCCCAGCCGGAGAGGTAATCGTCTTCCAGCAGTTTGGAAGCCGCTGCAACCAAGGCTTCCAGCTCGGTCCTGTAAGGAGCGGCTTCTACTGCCGCGCTGTCGCAGGAATAGAGGTAGATTTTGTATTGGTCGCTCTTTGAACCAGGTCCCCAAAAGTCGGTAATATGCTGAGGATACATGGAGACTGCGTCTCCATTTTTATTGAAGCTCAGCGTGCGGCCGCCGCTGCGAATTAAAAAGTCCCCATCCGTATGGCTGACGGACAAATAGGATTCCTGGTCCGCAAACATACCAGTGTTCAACATCAGATAGAGACCATTGGACTGAAAGGCATACCCGTTTCCGTCGCTGAATACCTCAAAATGGAGCTGGTCCATGCTCAGGGCTCCATCTCCCTCCGGATTCAGGTGCTCTGCTGTGACAGAACCGTTTTCCATGGACAGCACAGCGGTGCAGGCGCCATCGGCCCCGGATAATGCGCCCGGACTAACCGATTTTCCAGCTTCGCTTGCATACAGAGCATACACAGTACCGTCGGTGCTCCGGGTCACAATTAAGTAATACTGCTCCATGTCCGGGTCGCCCGAAGTAACTCTCGTATATCCCGGAATGACCGGAGGCGTCTGAGATTCATCGGATAAGGGCTGATATGTGGCGTCTTCCACACCTTCCTCCGCCTCTTCCAGACGTTCCTCCTCCACCGGCTGGGCGTCTTCCTGCTCTGTGCCGGAGTCTTCCTTGTCAACCGATGGTTCTGTTTCGTCTTCTTCCGGCTGGCTGGCTGTTGTTTGATCGCCGGCTTCCGCTTCGTCTGTGTCTTGCATCACTTCGTCCTCGCCTGCATCCTCCAGCAAAGTACTCTCGGAACGAGAAGTGTCCTCCGCGACCGCTGCCCCTACTGGAACCAGCAGCACAGAGGTCAAAAGTACTGCGGCAAGCAGTATTGCGGACAGGCGTTTCCAAGTTGTTTTCATTGGCGTTCATCCTTTCACATATTGATTCCGTTGGGGGGCCAACCCCAAAAATATGGCTGGCAGAAAAGTCAAACGGAGAAAAGCCCAGTCAAATACACGCAAGCGAATGACAAACATTTTTCCGTTCACTATTCTACCAGCATAGTATAGGCAGTATAACATATTGTAAGGATAATTTCAATAAAAATATCGAAATTATTTTTATTTTTTTATTTATATTGTACCACCATTTTGTTTCCTGCATCTGGAATACAGCTTAAATACATGGGATATAGTAAGTCTGTTTTAAAAACTGCATCAATCCAATAAGCCCTTTTCAAAACTGCAAAACTCCTGCCTCCCGTTCCTGCCAGTAAAGTTGCCGCAAAAATCCAAAAACGCTTGATACCGCAGGCTGCTTGCCTGCGGTATCAAGCGTTTTAAAAAATTGGCAAAGCCGAACACTTTAGATGCCGGTCACTTTACTACAGATTAGGCCAAATAGCAGGAATTATCTTCATCAGAAATTGAGATCATCTTCTGTTCCAAGCGGTCAAATCGCGCCTTGATCTCTTCATTGATTTTGGCATACATAATTGGGATTTTTTTTAAATCTTCTTCTTTAATGCTGATTGTGGCAATGTCATCCTTTTCTCCACATTGGGGAAAATTCACCAGCCAACAGTTCTGTATACACCTATCATCACAAATCCAACCTTGCATTCCTTTATGCACTCCATCTCGTGCATACTTGTCTTTTTCAACGGTTAATTCAACACAGTCCATTTCTTTCATATTATTTTCCTCCATAAGGGGTATTCAATTTTAATTTCCCGTTGGGCAATACCATCCATCCAGACACGAAAGAAACCATCTCACTGCTGTTTTTTCTGGGAATTTCTATCCGAATATTGAGTCTCTGCCCAAATACATCCAGTGTTCCCAATTTGTAATCTCCACTGCGATATTTCTCCATAGCTTGCCGTTCCATTTCAGTTTGAAGCCACTGGGCATCCGTTACCGTATAACCCCAGGACGCAAATAATTTTTCTTTTGTATGAGGATACTTTCCCTGCGTGTTGAAAAGATAAGGATCAAATTTGCTATAGTCACTATATGCGGAAACGCTTATCAACACAATCGCATAATCAACAGGCTCTAATGTGCAGTGACAATTTGGATGATGGGGCCATGGGGGAGTTTTGTTTTCCAGAAATAAACATCCGTCCAGCATCAAACATACCTGACAGTGAGAACCTCCCTCCGAGTGATGTACCCACCTGACCCAGTGTGGTCTATCTGATTTCCGCACACAAATCGTCCCTGCATATCGCTTGAAATACATTTGATATCTCCTTTACAAGTAGTAAGCGAAAAATTCTTCTACCTGTAAAGAGAAACTAATAAAGTTGTACGTCTGTGTGCACCTAACTGAAAGAATATTATAAAAAAGACAGACCAACCCCTAGGCGGTCTGCCTTTTTTATGGCAGCCGGAGAAGGATTCGAACCCTCACAAACAGAGTCAGAGTCTGTCGTGCTACCCTTACACAATCCGGCTAGATTTCACTTGTTCTCGCGGGAACGAATATCATTATACCAAATGTCTGGAAAAAGTCAATAGGTGATCCTCGCTTTTTGCGTCAAAAAAATCCCAGATTAAACCACAAAAAATAGTCGAATTGCACGACAGGCCTCTGGATTACGGTTCTTGACAATCCTATAGAATAATGCCATAATGAGATGAAGCGGTAAAGTAGTTCCGGAAACTACCGGACTAGATTAGAAAAGGAGGCTGTTATACTATGGGCAAGGAGATCAAACGGATCGGTGTGCTGACCAGCGGCGGAGATGCGCCTGGTATGAATGCGGCAGTCCGCGCGGTGGTGCGTACCGCTGTAGGACAGGGAATCGAGTGCATCGGGATCCGGCGAGGCTGGAGCGGCCTGATTACCAGCGATTTCGTCCGCCTGGACGGGTCCAGTGTCAGCCGCATTATCAACCGCGGCGGTACTATGCTCTATACCGCCCGCAGCGAAGAATTTATGGATGCCGCCGGACGGGAAAAGGCCATTGCTACCTGCAAGCTGCTGGGGCTGGATGGGATTGTAGCCATTGGCGGCGACGGCACATTCAAAGGGGCGCTGGCGCTGTCCCGCCAAGTAGCAGAGAAGGGGCAGAATCTGAGCGTGGTAGGCATTCCCGCCACCATTGACAACGACATCGGCTGTTCTCACTATACCATCGGGTTTGACTCCGCCTGCAACACCGCAATTGAGTGTATCGATAAGCTGAGAGATACCATGCAGTCCCATGAGCGATGCTCTGTGGTTGAGGTCATGGGCCGTCACGCCGGTTATCTGGCGCTGTATGTGGGGATCGCAGTGGGCGCGACCGCCGTTTTGATTCCCGAGCGTCCGGTAGACTTCGAGCTGGACGTGGTAGAAAATATCCGGCGGGCCCGGCTGGCTGGAACCACTCACTATATGGTGGTAGTGGCCGAAGGCGCTGGCAGTGTGTATGATTTTGCCACCAAAATTAAAGATTCTCTGGGGATTGACCCCCGTGTCACCGTGCTGGGACACATTCAGCGCGGAGGCGCGCCCTCGGCCCGCGACCGTGAGACTGCCAGCCGTATGGGCTATTTAGCCGTCCAGACCTTGGCCTCTGGCACAGGCAACCGTATCATTGCCTCGGTGGACGGCCGGATTACCGACCTGGATATGGAAGAGGCACTGGCTATGACCAAACAGTTCCAAATGGAGCGTTACGATGTGCTGGAAGCTCTGACCAACAACGGGATCAGCCGCTTCAGCCACTCATAAAAGTCAGAATTTGAGTTCCTTTCCATCATGTGATCCAAGTGCAAGCCCTTGCAGGATATGCCGAGTCACCCAGACAGCTGTTCTTGTTCCAACGAGTATCCTGTCATTTTCAAGCAGTTCCCAAGCGTCAAACCGAATGTAAAGCGTGGCTGCTTACTCCATTTCTGGAGTAGGCGGCCACGCTTTGTCGCTACCTGGGCACTTTTCCCACAAAACAGCATCATTCTTATTCTCCAGCTTTGAAATTATAAACCGGCTTGATCACGTTCACAAGCTCTGCTGTGGGACCTATGTTCTCCACAATATCCTCCATATTCTTATAGGCCATAGGGCATTCATCCAGTGTGGAAGAATTTACCGATGTGGTGTAAACCTCCGACATCTGCTTCTTGAACTCTGATACGGTAAAGGACTGCTTTGCCTCCGCCCGGCTCATCAGCCGGCCAGCTCCATGGGGAGCAGAACAGTTCCAATCCTCATTGCCTTTCCCAATGCAAATCAGACTCCCATCTCTCATGTTAATGGGAATCAAAATCTTCTCTCCGGATTTGGCGGACACCGCGCCTTTGCGAAGGATCATGGCATCCGTATCAATGTAGTTGTGTATGGTTGTAAACTGCTCCACCACATGAAGTTTCATACCCTTGATGATTTCATCCATCATCGCCTGCCGGTTTAACTGTGCAAAGTGCTGCACGATCTTCATATCGTGGATATACTGGTCAAATAGTGGTCCTGAGACATATGCCAGCGGTTTCGGAATGCTGGTCCGTTTTAAATTTTTTAAGCGTTTCAGCTCACGCTGAATTTCTTTTTGCCGGCCTTCCGCTTTCATCGCCGCAATCATCTGCTGAAGCGAACTGTCATCCGTCCCATTCAGAACTTTGTACCCCTCTTCTTGATAGTAAGCGGCCACTTCTTTTCCCAGGTGCCGGCTCCCTGAATGAACCACCACGTAGAGGTTTCCTTCCTCATCCCGGTCCACTTCAATGAAATGGTTTCCGCCGCCCAATGTCCCGATACTCTTTTCGGCCCGGAGCAAATGCACATGTTTTGCGCAGCACAGATCGCTTAAATCGATTTGATCCGTATACCGGTGCGCCCGGTCCCGAATATTAAAACCAGAGGGGATTTTTTCATATATCAGCTTATCCAGTTTTTGCAGTTCCAAGTATGTGTCCTGTATCCGGATGGTCTCCATCCCACATCCGATATCAACGCCTACCAGATTGGGAACCACCTGGCCGTGAATCGTCATGGTAGTCCCAATCGTGCAGCCAGCCCCCGCATGAATGTCCGGCATGAGCCGGAGCCTGCTTCCGGCGGTAAATTCTTGATTGCACAGCGTCAATACCTGTGCAATGGACGCTTCGTCCACTACATCGGTAAAAATTTTCGCAGAATTAAATTTCCCGGTAATTTCAATCATAATCAACCACCCTTTCATTCATTATACCACAGTGGACTTTAAAAAGATAGAGCTCTCAACGCAATAGTCTCATGGTCTATCTATCTTAATACTATACACTGCTTTCGCACCACAGGGGCGCACAAAAAACTTGGACGGAATTGTATACAATTCCGTCCAAGTTT
>JAAWIE010000054.1 GCA_022796195.1 Lawsonibacter sp.
AAATAATGCGGAGTGTCCTCAAAGGATACTCAAATCCTATAAGGACACTCCGCATGGTCCGAGTGACTGGATTCGAACCAGCGGCCTCTTGAACCCCATTCAAGCGCGATACCAAACTTCGCCACACCCGGAAATAACTGTCTTGTCCCTGACAGCTTTTGTATGATACCATGTCTTAAGTAAAAAAGCAATACCTTTTTTAAAAAATTTTAAAAAAAATTTCCGCCTGACGAACACAGCTCAAAAGCGGTCTGGCAGGCGGAAAACTGAGGTAATTTTAAGAAGCGGTAGGCTGTTGATTGGAAAATCTGGTATAAGTCTGGCTCACCTTACTTTGAGGAGCCTGTTCCACTTGATACCAGCCTTTTTCCTGGGCCAGTCGAAACAAGTCGGTCTGTGTCTGGTGGCTCTGATGAAAAATGTTCAGAAAATCGTCTCGGAGGGATAGGTTGACACATTCGGAGGCAAACGTATCATAGTTCGCACTCATTTTCTTTTCACTGCAAATAAAATCGGTGATTCTCTCCTGATCGTTCATTGTGTGTTTCTCCTTTTCAGCGCAGATGTCCCAGCAGGGTGTTGTAATTTTGCAAGTGCAGATCGGCACAGGACTGAAAACGGGTTTTAAGCTCCTGGTCCTGGCTCTCTTGGACGGCGGAAAGGTACTTGCAGTGGAGTACCCGTTCAAAATCCAGCTGGTCGGACAGAGCTGTCAACTCCTTGGTCGTCAAGTTCGGCATAGAGGCAACCTCCTTTATACTCGGGAAACTCCCCGTTACTGGCGGTTAGTCTGCCCAGTGCATTCTATTTTATTCGGTATTTGAGGATTTCCTTCCTGGTCAAACTTCCAGACCAGATGGGTCCGGCCGTCCCAGCGTTCTACCGAAGCCAGACAGAACAGTGTGTTTAAGGGGGTAGGGCTGTCTATGCGAAAGGGGGCGGCCAGGGAAAAGCCGTCCTCTTCTTTTTTGCAGAGCATGGAGCTCCCAAGCAAACTTTTGAGGATCGGATCCGCCACCAGCTGATCCGGGTGCTGTTCGCAGTACCATTTCCCGGCCGGCTGTCCGTGGAAGGAGAACGCCAGCGGAGCTTCTGCCCAAAACTGAGGCCAGCATCCAGCCCGCTCCAGCGTCCCAACAGACACGACCCGGTACAGTTTCAACCGTCCATTCTCGGGGGTCAGAGTGCCCAACAGATATTTTCCACCATGGTCGCCATGGAGCCACGCCTTATAAAGCCCCTGGCCATCTGCGGGGCGCTCTGCCTCCATGTGTATCCTGTTTCCCTCCTGACGCAGAACCAAAGTTCCTCCGCCCCGCATTTCCAGCCGTTCCTCCACTGTTTCCGCCCCCTTTTCAGCCATTCTATGCAGTAAAGGAGAAAAATACACCTCAAAACCCAAACAGAATATGCAGGTGAACCGATATATCAAACCGTCCCTATTTCTGCTTTAGCTAAGCGATTCCTGCGCAAAAAACATGGGCCGCGCTTCATCAAACAGGTCTACCATGCCGCAGTAGTTGAGCACCTCATAGTTCCACAGCCATTCCTTTTGCTCTTCACTGAGCTCCGATTTCGATAAAAACTGCCCATCTCCGGTTACGAAGCCCACAGGAGTAATGGCAGGCAGCACCTCATACATCTGAAGCAGAAACTCCATATATCCTGTCAGAGGTAAGCCAGCTGTCTGGGCGGTGAGCGCCCCCAGATAGTTGGGACTGATTACCACATCCTGACGCTCCTCTATGTCGTAGTTGGCCCAGAGGAAGAAGGGAACAGCGTACTGCTGTAAGACCTCCTGGGTAGTACGCTCAGACAGCTTTTTGCCGTACAGCGCCTCGTAAAACGCATTGTTTAGAGGAGGCTGGTGATCCCCAAAAAAGACCACCAAGGTAGGTTCATCACATTGGCTGTAGTAAGAAATCAGTTCCTCCAAAGCCTGGTCGCTCTCCCGCATCAGAGCCAAAAACTGTTCCGCAGTCCGGTCCGCTGTTTTCAAATGATCGGGCAGCTGAATGCTTCGATCCAAATTGCGCCATCCCTGAGCATACCCGCTGTGGTTCTGCATGGTAACATTAAAGAAAAAGCTGGAATCCTCCGCCTGCGTCGTTTGGTAAATCATCTCATAATCCGACTGGTCAGAGATATAATTTCGGATCATGTAAGGGTTTGGCACATCCTCTTCATACATCTGCCGGTCGAATTCCAGATACTGATAGGCCAGCACCCGATTCCAGCCGGAGGACTTATAGGGGTGAAAAGCGGTTGTGTTGTAGCCCTGGCTTCCGGCCAGGGCAGAGAGGGAGGGCATGCCCTCCTCCACATAGAGCTGGTAGGCCACAGTATGGGGCGGCTGGAACAGGCTGGTAAAGCCGGTGAGATACTCAAATTCAATGGTAGCAGTACCGCCGCCGGTGACAGATGAATACATCCATCCTTGGATGGTATTCTCTGTGAGGGAGTGTAGGAAGGGGGTTGGGTCCTCTGAAGGGTTCAGCCCCTCGAAGATGGTCAAATCGCCAAAGGATTCGTTCATAATAACCACGATATTGACCGGCCTTTCCTCTGGATTGCCCGGCAGGCCGGGATAATCCTCCATCAGTTTCAGCACCGTGTCTTTTGAATAATCCTCCGGTTTTTCCACTGAGGAATACCGAAGAGCAATGGAAAAGTTGAGCAAAAAACCGTTGCGCTGGGTTACCCATTGCTGCGTGTAGATGTCCAGCGCCGGGAGCATTCCGGTGCAGAAAAAGGCGTAGCAGTAGCCTCCCATCACCGCCCACAGCGCCAGCGCGGCGAGCAGAGGAATTTTAGCCCGCTTACGCTGGGGGATGCAAAAGAACACCAAAAAGAGATAGACCACCAGCAGAATAGCCGCCTGGGTCATGTACTGGTCGACCGAGTAATCAAAACCCTTGGCCACATTGGCCGCGGTGCGCCAGCCGGTAATATCTGCTGGGAACAGAATACGTCCCCGAAACCGCAGGATATAGTGGTTGACCAGTCCAAAGACGAAGCACAGCGAGATCCCCAGAGCGGCAGCGCGGCGATTTCGCCCTAAAATCAGCCGCAGAGCAAGAAAGATGCTGTAATAGAACACCATGTTCATCAGCACCTGCCACGCGGCCAGATCCTCAAACACGTCATTTTCGTTTAAAATCTCCACCATCCACAGGCACACCCAAGGTCCCAGCAGAAAAACCAGTCTGGAGGCCCACTTCTCTGGGCTTTCCCAAAGCTCCCGCGCACGCCGGCGGAGTATATCGTTTCTGTTCATACAATCCCTCCAATGGGCAAGACGATCAATGTCCAGCATAGTCATTTCTGAAAAAAAATCAAGAGGCTTTCTGCATCTTTAAGAAAATTTTAATTGCTTCTCTACGGAAATAGACGCAAATTTTTCCAACATGTTCCACAGAAAAGCAAAAAATATTTATTCATCTATTTTTGTATATTCATACCGCTTCGAAGTTTCTTTTTCTCGCTTTTTAGCTTGAGATTTTCTTTGCAGTCCGCATTATCTCTCGTTTTCTGTCCGAACTACACAAAAAAATTTTAGGCGTTTATGATTTTTTGAAAAAATACCTATTGACTATATATACATTCCGGTGTATACTTTTCCACAGTGTTCGGCTAGGCCGGACCGGCTATCCGCTTTTGAAAAGGAGTTTTTAACATGAAAAAGATTCTTGCTCTTGCCATGGCTGCGGCCATGACCCTGTCCCTTGCCGCCTGCGGAAACAACAGCGGCGCCAGCTCCAAAAGCAATCCCCCTGCCAATTCCGGCGGCCAGAATTCCTCCGTCAGCACCCCCACGGACGACAGTTCCGCCGGCAGCTCCAGCGCCGGAAATTACGGTACCTTCACCACGGTAGAACCCGGCGTACTGCACATGTCCACCAATGCCGCGTTCCCTCCCTATGAGATGACCACCGACGATGGCAGTTTTGAAGGCATTGATGTAGAAGTGGCCCAGGCTATCGCTGACAAACTGGGGCTGGAGTTAAAGGTGGACGACATGGCCTTTACCGCCGCCCTTACCGCTGTTCAGACAGGCCAGAGCGACATTGCTATGGCCGGTATCACCATCACGGAGGAGCGGTTGGAGGTTATGGATTTCTCCAACAGCTACGCCACTGGCGTCCAGGTGGTTATCGTCAAGGAGGATTCCCCCATCCAGTCCATTGATGACCTGAGCAATGCCGCGAAGATTGGCTGTCAGGCTGACACCACCGGCTATATCTACGCTTCGGACACCCCCGAAAACGGCGGCTATGGCGAGGAGCATGTCACCGCGTTTGACACCGGCGCACTGGCTGTCATGGCCCTGGTGAACAATCAGATCGACGCTGTCATCATCGACAACGAGCCTGCCAAAGCCTACGTGGCCGCGAACGAGGGACTGAAGATCCTGGACGGCGAGTGGGTTGTAGAGGATTACGCCATTGCCGTGGCCAAGGGCAACACTGATTTGCTCAACGCGATCAATACGGCTATGGCAGAACTGATTGACGAGGGTGTTTTCCAGCAAATTGTGGATAAGTACATCACCGCTGATTAAACACCCGGGGAAGGGCGGCTTTGGGGCCGTCCTTCTTCTCTATAGAAGAAAGGAGGCCCCCTATGTTCCAATCATTTGGCATCTGGATGGACAAAATTATCTCCCGCTTTCACATGGCCTTTCTGGAAGCGGACCGCTGGAAACTCTATCTTCAGGGCCTGGGCACTACACTGGAAATGACAATTATCGCCCTCATTTTCGGAACAGTTCTGGGTTTGGTGATTGCCGTCATCCGTACCGCCCACGACCAGCAGCGGCCAGGCCGGCACAACATTCTTTTGAGCATCGCGAACGTCTTGTGCAACATCTACACCACAGTCATCCGGGGTACTCCCATGATGGTGCAGCTGCTCATCTGGAGTTTTGTGATTTTCGCCACCAGCCGAAATAAAGTTATGGTTGGGATTGTCGGCCTTGGAATCAACTCCGGCGCCTATGTGGCCGAGATTATCCGGGGCGGACTGATGAGTGTAGACGGGGGACAGTCCGAGGCAGGGCGATCTCTTGGCCTGAACTATTTCGACACCATGCGCTTTATCGTCATCCCCCAGGCGTTTAAGAACATTCTGCCCTCCTTGGGCAACGAGTTTATTACGCTCTTCAAGGATACCTCTCTAGTCAATACCATCGGTGCGGCTGAAGTGACCTATTATGCCATGCGGATCGGCGGGCGAACCTTTGACTACATGCCGCCTCTGATTGGCACAGCCGTCATGTACTTAATTATCGTAATTATCTTCACCTGGCTCCAGGGCATTCTGGAAAGGAGGCTGCGTCAAAGTGATCGACGTTAAAAACCTGTTCAAGTCCTTTGGGGATCATCGGGTGTTGGACAACATTTCGGAGCATATCTCTCCAGGGGAAAAGGTTGTGGTAATCGGCCCCTCTGGGTCGGGCAAGTCCACATTTCTGCGCTGTCTCAATTTATTGGAGACCCCCACCAGAGGGACCATCACGTTTGAGGGCGTCGACATCACCGACCCAAAGGTAAAAATTGATCAGATTCGCCAGCAAATGGGCATGGTGTTTCAGCATTTCAATCTATTCCCCAACATGACGATTCGGAAAAATATCACGCTGGCCCCGGTGCGTACCGGACTGATGAAGCAGGACGAGGCTGACAGTCTGGCCAAAACCCTTCTGGAGCGGGTGGACCTGTCCGACAAGGCGGACGCCTACCCTAACCAGCTCTCCGGTGGACAGAAGCAGCGGATCGCCATTGTCCGGGCCCTTGCCATGCGGCCTAAGGTCATGCTTTTTGACGAGCCGACCTCCGCCCTGGACCCCGAGATGGTGGGCGAGGTACTGGATGTTATGAAAGAGCTGGCTCAGGAGGGCATGACCATGGTGGTGGTCACCCATGAGATGGGCTTTGCCCGGGAGGTGGGGAGCCGGGTCCTGTTTATGGATGGAGGGCATATCTTGGAACAGAACGCCCCCAACGAATTCTTTGATCACCCCCAGAACCCCCGAACTCAGCTGTTTCTATCCAAAGTTCTATAATGACACATCCACCGCATATCACTCACTGAGGTGGTATGCGGTGGATTTTTTGTCTCGTTTGACCGATATGCTCTGGAACCCGTGGCTTCTTGGGCTGTTTCTTTTTGTCGGGCTGGTGTACTCCGCTGGTTCCGGATTTTTTCAACTGTTCGAGTTTCGGATTTGGTGGCGGGCCACTGCGGGGTCTCTATTTCGCCGTCGGGAACCGTCAGGCCGGGGACTGTCGCCCTTTCAGGCCCTTGCCACGGCGCTGGCCTCCACCATAGGCACCGGCTCCATTGCCGGGGTGGCGGCGGCGCTGACGCTTGGTGGGCCGGGGGCGGTATTCTGGATGTGGCTCTCTGCTCTGCTGGGTATGATGACCTCCTGCGGCGAAAAACTGCTGGCTGTAAAATACCAGTGTCCTGGTCCAAATGGGCAGCTCCGGGGCGGTCCCATGTACTACATCCGAGACGGGCTCGGAGCCCCTCTGCTGGCTGTTTTCTTCTGTCTGGCCTGTATTCCGGCCACGCTGGCGGGTGGAAATCTGGTACAGTCCTCCTCCATTGCCTCCAGCCTGGAGGCATCCTTTGGCCTGCCAAGGCCACTCACCGGCCTCGTCACAGCACTGCTGGCCGGACTGGTGATGGTGGGCGGGCTGGGTCGAATCGCGGCGGTGTCCTCGGCCCTGGTTCCGATCATGGCGGCGCTCTATCTGGGCAGCGGCGGGCTGGTGCTGCTGTATAGCTGGGACAAAATTCCTTCTGCATTGGAGGCCATTTTTTCCTGTGCACTCTCCCCTGACGCCGCCATGGGGGGCGGTGTAGGCTGGACGACAGCCTCTGCTCTGCGCTACGGAATCGCTCGCGGAGTGTTCACCAATGAAGCAGGGCTTGGCACCTCCGCCATGGCCCACGGTGCGGCCCAGGTGGACCACCCAGTCCAGCAGGGCCTGTGGGGAATCTTTGAGGTATTCCTGTCCACGCTGGCGGTATGTACCGTTACCGCACTGGTCATCCTGGTCAGCGGCCTGCCTCTTTCGCCCGCAGGGCTGACCGGCGCCCCCCTCACCGCCGCCGCCTACGGCTGTACGCTGGGCAGAGCAGGCGGTAGAATCGTTACGCTCTCCCTTTTACTGTTCGCCTTTTCCTCCATTTTAGGATGGAGCTACTATGGGGAGCAATGCCTTAGTTTTCTCTTAGGGGACCGGTCCAAACGGCTCTTGGCGCTTCTCTTCACGCTCTACCGGGCGGTATTTCTGGGTTGTACCATTCTGGGGGCAGTCTGGAGCCCTCATATGGTCTGGCAGCTGGTAGACCTGTGCAATGCCTTGATGGCTTTGCCAAATTTAACTGCGCTTTTGCTTTTAGCGCCAAACGCGTTGTTCATTTTGCGCAGTTGGAAGGGCTCTTCAAAAAAAGCGCACAGAAAATAAAAAAACCTATTGACAGCTGAGGGAAATATGCCTATCATAAGGACAGAAAAATGTGCCAAGGCACAATAGAAGGAGCGACACATTATGATCTTTGAAAAGCTGGCCGCACTCATTGCCGAGCAATTCAATGTTGATGTTGACAGCATTACCATGGAAACCTCTTTTACAGACGATTTGAATGCCGATTCTGTCGACGTTCTGGACCTCTCCATGGCCGTGGAGGAAGAATTTGGTCTGGATGAACTGGGCGAGGAAGAGGCATCCTCTATCTCGACTGTGGGCGATCTAGTCCGTTTCCTCAAGAATAAGATTGACTGAACCATTACCGACCGAACTCCGCCCAGCGCGGAGTTCCGCCTTGTCCAAGGAGTTTTGCATGAAAACATTGGAAGAAAAACTGGGCTATACCTTTCAGGATCCCTCCTTGCTGGAAAACGCCCTTACACACAGCTCTCGTGCGAACGAGAGCCGGGGCAAACTGGCCAGTAACGAGCGGCTGGAATTCCTGGGCGATTCGATTCTGGGCATGGTGGTGGCCGACCATCTGTACCGCAGTCACCCCGACCTGCCCGAGGGGGATCTGACCCGTACACGGGCTGCGCTCGTCTGCGAAGAAAGTCTGGTCGAGGTAGCCCGTGAGCTGAACTTGGGGGAATATCTCCGCTTGGGAAAGGGGGAAAGTGCCGGCGGAGGCCGGGACCGGCCCTCCATCCAGGCCGATGCAGTAGAAGCGGTTTTGGCTGCGGTCTATCTGGACGGCGGCATCGGTTCAGCCCGGAAATGTATTCAAAAATATATCCTCAGCCGGGAGATTGCCGGTCTGACCAAGCCCTTGGATCATAAGACTGCCCTCCAGGAACTGGTTCAGCGGGAGAGCGGACAAGTTCTCCAGTACCGTCTGGTAGGCGAGGAGGGCCCCGACCACAATAAACGTTTTTTTGTGGAGGTAGACCTAAACGGAAAGGCTCTTGGCGCCGGTTCTGGCCGAAGCAAAAAAGAGGCCGAGCAAATGGCTGCTCAGGCAGCTATCACCGTTCTGAAGGGCAGCGAAGCCTGACCATTTTCCCCATAGATAAACCCGGAGCATGGCTTTTGCCGTACTCCGGGTTTCTTTGTCTTAAAACATGTTGAGTTCCATATTCTCGGACAGATACTCCAGCATTTTTAAACCGCCGGTACTGTTGCCCTTCTCATCCAGAGACGGACCATAGACGGCAATCCCGCACTTCCCAATGGGGCAGGAGATAATTCCGCCGCCTACGCCGCTCTTGGAGGGCATTCCCACCGTAGCGGCAAATTCACCCGAGTAATCATACATCCCGCAGGTAACCATGAGGGAACGCACCAGCTTTACGGTACGCAGAGGGATTACGGTCTCTCCTGTAATGGGATTGACGCCATTGTTGGCCAAAGTAGCTGCAAACACCGCCAAGTCCCGGCAGGTGCAGGCCAGGGAACACAGCATAAAATACAGCTCCAGATGTTCTTCACAATTGCCCTCAATAATGCCATTAGACCGCATGAGGTAGATAATGGCCCGGTTCTTAAAGCCGGTTCGTGCCTCGGACAAAAACACCTCATAGTCCACATCCAGTTTGGAACTGCCCAGCAGCTTCCGGGCAAAGTTGATACAAACCGTTTTGCGTTCCTCAAGCGAGGCGCCCCGGATGGTGCTGGTAACTGCGATGGCTCCGGCATTGATCATGGGGTTAAAGGGCTTGTTGTTGGTCAGATGATCCAGACGGACGGTGGAACTAAACGAATCCCCCGTCGGTTCCAGTCCAACTTTGCAAAACACATCGTCATAGCTGTTTTGTTCCAAAGCCAGGATCAAGGCAATGAGTTTGGAGATGCTCTGCATGGTGAATTTTTCTTCCGAATCGCCTGCCGTCAGTATGTTGCCCTCCAAATCGCATACCGCAACCCCCAGCTTGGAGGGATTTTTGGAGGCCAGCTCCGGAATATAGGACGCCGTTTTCCCATACCGAACGAAACGGCGTCCATAGGTCAGTGCGCCCTGAATCAGTTTTTGGTCCATGATTTCCTCTCCTTTTCCGATCTGGAGCATTCCACAATTGACATAGAGAAATTATAGCATAGTTCTCCCGCTTTGTACAGCCCTACAATGTCCGCAAGACCTCCGCCACTTCCCGGCACCGGTTTGAAAACCGTACCCGTAAGTCCTCAACGGCGCTGTCCATCATCCAGGGCCGGCCTGCCAGCTCCAGCATGGGCAGGTCGTTGTAGTTGTCTCCAAATGCCATAACCTCCTCCAATCCGATGTCCAGGGCCCTGCACAGCTGTCTCAGACCGGTTCCTTTGTCCGCCAAAGTAAAATCCAGCCAGGCCGCCCCGGCCACAGCAGCCCGGAATTGCTCCCCCCACCGGGGAACCAGGGCGCTTTTCGTCTCTTCCATCCGGCCGGGACAATAGGCGGACACCTTGACAATATCCTCCGGCACCTCTTCCGGTGCTGGGATCTGTGTGGTGTTGTTGCCCACAAAGTAGTGTACCAGCTCTACCACCGCTGGGTCCTTAGGGCACAGATAACTGGTGTTGGCCCCGGAGATCAGAACCTCCACTCCGGGCAGAGCCAAAATATCCCGGCATAATTCCTCCGCCAAGGAACGGCCCATTGCCGTCTTGCTCAGCACCGGCCCCGGGTTTCCTGGGCCGTAGACCACCGCGCCGTTTTCACAAAGAAACGGCACCCGATCCGCAACAGGGGCAAACAGTTTTCGTAAGCTGGAATACTGCCGCCCGCTGGCTGGACAGAACAAAATCCCCTTGCGTTCCAGACGGTCGATCTGGTAAAAAATTTCCTGGGGAATCTCCGTCGCTCCATTTAGCAGCAAGGTCCCGTCGATATCGCTGGCAATCAACCGAATCAAAGTTTTTCCCTCCTGTTTCCACTGGTGTCCTGATATTCCGACGGGGTCACCCCCGTCACCCGCTTGAAGGTAGCAGAGAAATAGGTAATATCCCGGTATCCCACTTGGGCGGCCACCTCATACACCTTCACCCGGCAGTCCCGAAGCAGTTCCATAGCCTTGTGAATCCGATAGCGGGTCAAGTAGTTGAGCAGCGTATAATCGGTTTCTTTTTTGAAGGTTCGGCTCAAATGTCCCTCGCTGATTCCCAAGTCCAGAGCAATGTCGCTGATGGAAATATTGGGGTCCTGATAGTGCTTTCCGATGTAGTCCATGGCCTCTAGCACATACTTGCTTTTATCCCCCTTTTTCAGTCCCGGAAGCGCCGGTTCTTCCCGCTCTGCTCCCCCCATTCGTCTGCGGAGAGCGGTCACAGCCTGTTCCAGGTCGCCGTCGTGGAAGGGCTTGAGTAAAAAGTCTACCGCCCCCAACCGCAGTGCGCTCTGAGCATAGGTAAAGCTGTCATAGGCGGTAAGAATGATGACATAGACATGGTTCCCGCGGTCCCTCAGACAGCGAAGCATCTCGATGCCATCCATTCGGGGCATCTTTAAGTCGGTGATAATCAAACTCGGATTCAGCCGTTCCACCGCCTCCAGGGCCTCCACCCCGTTGGCCGCCTCTCCCACTACCACGCAGTCCATCGCTGCCCAGTCCACCGCCAGCACAATCCCTTTTCGGATCATCTCCTCATCCTCGACCACCAATACCTTCAACATAGAGCTTCCCCCTCTCGTCTCACCGGCAAGACCGCCGTGACCACTGCGCCCCCCTCGCTGCTCAGGAACAGGCCGCAGTTTCTCCCATAGTATTTGGTTAAAATGGTGTCCACATTGTACAGCCCCAGGTGACGTCCGCTCCCTTCTCGAAAACGGCGTCCCTCCATCCATTCCGGAGAAAAACCGGGACCGTTGTCGGCCACCGTGATGCGCAGCAATCCGCCTTCTTCCCGTGCAGCCACCCGCACCGCGCCGTCTGTCCGGCCTTCCAAACCATGGAGGATCGCGTTTTCCACCAGAGGCTGGAGGATCATCTTGGGAATCAGACAGTCTTCTAGTACAGCGGGCAGATCCATGGTATAGGTAAAGCCTCCGGACATGCGAATACGCTGAATTTCTACATACCGCTCCAGGATTTCTGCTTCCCGGGAGAGGGGAGCGAATTCCTCTGGTGAGATACAGAAGCGCAGAATATCTGCTAGATTTGTGGACATCAGGGCCACCTGTGGCACTTGGTTGATTTTGCTGATCCACTTCATAGTATCCAGAGTGTTGCAGAGAAAATGGGGGTTCAGCTGAGCTTGAAGCATCCTCAGCTGGGCTTGATTCAGCTCCCGCTGGTTGTTCACAAGCTGTTCTTGGTTACGCTTCAAGGCGGCCACCATACCGTTAAAATGCTGGGCCAGTTCGGCCAATTCATCGTCCCCCTCCAGCGAGACGAAGACATCTAAATTATTCTGTACCACCTCTCCAATTCCCCGATGGAGGCGGTCGATTGGCCGGAACATCTGGCGGCTCAGCTTCAGGCTTATCAGCACCGAAATTGCCACGCATACCACTGCGCAGGCCAAGCTGACCGTATACAGCAGGCGCATGGTTTCCTGGGTAAAAATCTGGGGCCGCTGGAGAATCAAATACAGCCCGCTGGCTTCATTCCACGCAATGCCGTGAAAGAAACCGTCCGCTGTCTCCGGAAGTCCTTGCGCAGACAGCAAACGGCCTCGCAGACGGCCAGCCAGCTCGCCCGCCAGAGAGGGCTGGACGCTGTATACCGGCCTCCAGTAACGGCTGAGCAAAACCAAGTCATTTTGACTGCCATACATGCCTTCCAGCAGCTGATAAAAATGGCTGTAGTACAGACTGACGACCAGATAGCCCGCCGGTTTTTCTGTGTTGTCATAGAGCAAAGCGGCCCCTTGCAGGAGGGGCATCCCCATGTCGGCAGAGTCTTCGCAGGTCCGGTAAATTAGCCCCTCTCTCGCGCTCTGGGCTCCGTAGAGTGCCCCCCAGCCAGTTGGTAAGTCTTTCCCTTGCAGGTCGGTGGAGTACCGCCAGCGGCCTTCCAGGTCGTAAAGATCGAAACGCGCCTGCCCCATGGCCTGTCCAGCGGCCTCGAACAGCTGCTGATAGACCAGTGTGTCCTCTTCTCCGCTTCCAGTTAAAGCCTGCGCTACCACCGAGTTCCCTTGCAGGAGTTCGGCGGTCTGTGCAAAAGAGCGAAAAGCGGTGTCCAGCGTATGGGAAATGGTATCCAGCTGGCTGGTCATTTCCTGCCGTGCCGCACTGGTCATGCGCAGGCGGAAAATTTGCAGAAGCATGGCGGAACACACCAAAAGCGGTACTAATGACATCACCAAAAACGAGCAAAACAGCCGTCCTCGAAAGGAATGTCTCATGTCTCTCCCTCCCCGCCCAGGTAGAAGGCCCAAGTCATCAAAATTGCGTCCCGGTCCAGGCTGGCCTGTTCTACATTGTAGTCCACAAGCGGGATATCCTCCAAAGGCGTTAAATCAGAGGGAATATCCCCCCGGACAGAGCGGCGGCAGAATTGCTCGGTTAACAGCCGTTGAACCTCGGGGCTGACTGTAAAATCCAAAAACTGTTTGGCGTTGTCCTCATGGGGTGCGCCCTGAATCAGGGCGCTGGCGTCTGGAACACAGCTGGTTCCGCCGGAGGGATAAATCAGCGCCAAGTCATCCCCGGCGGCAATCCGCTTTAAGGCGGTCTCTTCCAGCGTCACCCCTACCAGAGCAGAACCTCCGGCTACCGCTCCGGCTACCTCGCCGGAACCGCCCAACTGCTGTCCGTCCAGATTTCCGGCAAAGCTCTGGAGCAGTTCCTCATCCCGGTCCGGCCCCAGGGCAAGCAGCATTGTTTGCAGAGCGGTAAAGCTGGAACCGGATACCGCCGGGTCCGCAAAGGCTATCCGGCCTCTCAGGTTCGGAGACAACAGGGCATCCCAGTTGTCTGCCTGTCCTGGGCGAAGCAGTTTAGAATTGCAGATCAACACTACCGGCAGGGCAGAAAAGGGGGTCCAGCGGTCCTCCGGGTCTCGGAACTGGGGCTGAATCTCCTCCGCATGGATGCAGGTGTAAGGGGCAAAGCAGTCGGAATAAGCTTCCAGACTTTCTGCTCCGCCGCCGAACATCACATCTGCTGCCGGACTGTCCGACTCCCGCCGCACACGTTCCAGCAGTTCATTGGTACCACCGGGCACCACTTCAACCCAAATTCCGGTTCGCTCTTCAAATTCCTTGACAATAGGCCAGTAGACTTCTTCCTTATGGGCGGTGTAGATTACCAGCCGTTGCCCCTCATCCGGAGCCCAGGAGACTGCCTCCGGTTCCTGCGCTCCACAGCCCGCCAGCAGAGCCAGAACCAGCAGAAGAAGCCAGATTTTCCCCATCACACTCCGCCTCCTTGTACCGCCGCCAGACTGCGGCTGTCCTACCATGAATTCCTTTAATTTTAAATTCTTTGCGGCCTGAACGGCCCCAAATACCCGGTAACAGACATCGATTACTTAAAAATATAACCAAAATTATCTCAACGCTTCGGCACTCTTCTTCATGTAGCTCAGCTGATACCATGTAACAACAAGGGAAATCACCAGAAGAAGAATGATAATTCCAAACAATCCCTCCACGCTATTTACAAGTTTTGGTATAAACATATTTAACACACTGGACACAAGACTGCTGGCAATATTGAAAAACAGAACTCTATTGCCCATCTTTACCATATCTTCCCGTCCCCGCAAATCCAAAAAAAAGTTGGTCGCGCGAATCAGAAAATATAATCCAACAAGAGAGACCAAAATGAGGATCATGTCCAGTACGACGAAATTTATTTGGTTCCGGCTCACTATCTTGATTACAAATTGAAGCCCCAACAGGAGCAGTGCACTCATATAGTCTGGATGAAGATGGCGCATCTTGTACAACCCAACAACGGATATTATCGCCCCGATCAGGGCGGCGATTGCACTAACTAAACTTAAAACGCGCAGTACTGGGAGCATAAACAGCAGCAGGGTAGCAACTAATCCTACCGCAACAATGAGCCCTCCCAGATACATCAGGTACAGCCCTTCACTTAAGGTTCCACGATTGTATTCCAAAACGGCTGCCTCCTTTTCTTTCCTATTCCACACAAATCAATTAAGACTGTACGAAGAATTTTGAAAAAAGGACAGGCCACGGCCTGTCCTTTTACATTAGAATTACTCGTTGATACCGATAACTACGCCAGAACCCACGGTACGGCCACCCTCACGGATAGCAAAACGCAGACCGGTCTCAATGGCGATGGGGGTGATCAGCTCTACGTCCATGTCCACGTTGTCGCCGGGCATGCACATCTCAGTGCCCTCGGGCAGGGAGATGATGCCGGTCACGTCGGTGGTACGGAAGTAGAACTGGGGACGGTAGTTGTTGAAGAAGGGGGTATGACGGCCGCCTTCGTCCTTGGACAGGACGTAAACCTGGCCCTTGAACTTGGTGTGGGGGTGAATGGAGCCGGGCTTGCACAGAACCTGGCCGCGCTCGATATCGGTCTTAGCAATACCACGCAGCAGGCAGCCAGCGTTATCACCGGCCTCAATGAAGTCCAGAGTCTTGCGGAACATCTCCATGGAGGTAACGACGGTGCTCTTCTTCTCCTCCTGAAGGCCCACGATGTCGACGGTCTCGCCGGCCTTCAGCTGGCCACGCTCCACACGACCGGTAGCAACAGTGCCGCGGCCGGAGATGGTGAACACGTCCTCAACAGGCATAAGGAAGGGCATGGAGTCATCACGGGGAGGATTGGGGATATAGCTGTCCACGCTGTCCATCAGCTCCTTGATGCAGGCGAAGTCGGGGTCATTGACGTCGCCGGACTCGCAAGTCAGAGCGTTCAGAGCAGAACCCTTGATGATGGGAATGTCGTCGCCGGGGAACTCGTAGAAGCTGAGGATCTCACGAACCTCCATCTCCACCAGCTCCAGCAGGTCGGGGTCGTCCATCTGGTCGCACTTGTTCAGGAAGACCACGATGGCGGGCACGCCCACCTGACGGGCCAGC
>JAAWIE010000055.1 GCA_022796195.1 Lawsonibacter sp.
CCGGGACTTTGAGGAGCAGGTCCGTCAGGTGTGGATCACGGGAGAGGGCATTCAGACGGTGGACCTGGACGACCTGACCGAGTGGTATCAGGAGGACCTGCAATACCGGGAGGGCTGCGAGGACATCGGGCTGATGTCCGAGGCCCTATACCACATCAGCTGCGACTACAACCTGTCCTATTACCTCCGGTGGCCCATGTACAATACCGAACGGGAAAACCCCTTCCGGGGCTACTTTGACTTGTGGAAAATGGGCCTGAACATCCACTTCCCTGCCCGGGACCGGGTGGTGTTGGTGGACTGAAAGGAGCCGCTGATGGAAATCAAAATTGTTGATACCCCCGAGAAATTTCGGTCTGTGGCGGAGGAGGCTGCCGAGGTTCTGGCGGCCCTGCTGCGGGAGCTGGCGGCTCTGGAGGACAAGAGCTTTGCCCAATATACCCGCCTGTGCAGAAAGGGACAGATTATCGAGTTTAAGGACGGCGTACGGAGCGAATTTACCGATGTCCAGGTCTGGAAAGCGGAAATGAAAATCCGCTTTGCCGCTCTGCTGGACCCCTACTGTACCCAAAAGCTGATTACTCAGCGGCGGGACTGTCTCCACGCGCAGCACTTCCCCTCCACATTCAACTGCCTGAACACCGGCTGCACGCTGACCGTCACCATGAAAAGCGCCGGAAAGGCGGCGGTGCAGCTGATCCCCGATGAGGGCAGCGTGCCCTTTGACCTGTCCGACCCGGATGTGCGCTATCTGGTAGACGACATGAAAAGCGGCGGGCACGGAGCGCAATGCTATGGCCATTTTCAAAAATTCCGCTTTGTCCTCAAATTGGAAGCGGACGGCTGGAAACTTGATGAGGTGTCCAGCGACAGTTTGCATGGGGACCGCTGGCGGCGGGACTGGTGTTTTTGAAATAACAGGACTGTTCTGTTTTAATATCGATAATAAACATACTAAGTATAATTTAGGAGGAATACGAAAATGGACTACAACAAGACCATCAATCTGACCAAGAGCGGCTTTCCCATGCGGGCCAAGCTGCCCGAGCGGGAACCGGGAATGCTTCAGCACTGGGAGGAGCTGGACCTCTACCATGAACTGCTGAAAAAGAACGCAGACAAGCCCTTGTACAGCCTCCACGACGGCCCTCCCTTCTCCAACGGTGCGCTCCATATGGGCCATGCCCTGAACAAGTCCATCAAGGACTTCATCACCCGCGCTGCCGCCATGCGGGGTTACCTCACCCCCTATATCCCTGGCTGGGACAACCACGGTATGCCCATTGAATCCGCCATCATCAAGCAGAACAAGCTCAACCGCAAGGCCATGTCTGTGCCTGAGTTCCGCACTGCCTGCCACCACTTTGCCCAGAAGTATGTGGATATTCAGCGGGAGGGTTTCAAACGTATGGGGGTTATCGGCGACTGGGAGAACCCCTATCTCACCATGGCTCCCTCCTTTGAGGCGGAGGAAGTGAAAATTTTTGGGTCTATGTACAAAAACGGCTATATCTATAAGGGGCTCAAGCCGGTGTACTGGTGCCCTCACGACGAAACCGCTCTGGCTGAGGCGGAAATTGAGTACCAGGACGACCCCTGTACCACCGTCTATGTGAAGTTCCAGGTCAAGGACGACCAGGGCAAGCTGGGCCAGTACGGGGATATCTCGAAGATGTACTTCCTCATCTGGACCACCACCATTTGGACCCTTCCCGGCAACCTGGCCATCGCCCTCCATCCCCGGGACAGCTATGTGCTGGTGAAGGCGGACAACGGAGAGATGTATATTCTGGCTGAGGCGCTGGCAGAAAAGGTGATGAAACTGGGCGGCGTGGAACACTATGAGACCGTTGCCGAACTGAAAGGCCAGGACTTTGAATATATGCTGGCCCAGCATCCCTTCCTGGACAAGACCTCCCAGCTGTGTACCGCCGAGTACGTCACCATGGATTCCGGTACGGGTTGTGTTCACACCGCCCCCGGCTTCGGTGCGGACGACTATGAGACCTGTAAGCGGTACAAAATCGACATGGTGGTGCCTGTGGACGACCGGGGCCGCCACACCGACTACGCCGGCAAGTACGCCGGCATGAAGACTGAGGAGTCCAACCCGGTCATCCTGGCCGATATGAAGGAGAACGGGGCCCTGTTCGCCAGCGAGGACATCGTCCACTCCTACCCCCACTGCTGGCGGTGCAAAAAGCCCATCATCTTCCGGGCTACCCCCCAGTGGTTCTGTTCGGTGGAGTCCTTTAAGGACGCCGCCGTCGCCGCCTGCGAGGAGGTGCGCTGGGTGCCTGGCTGGGGCATCGACCGGATGAAGTCTATGATTCAGGAGCGCACCGACTGGTGTATCTCCCGCCAGCGCCGGTGGGGCCTGCCCATCCCGGTGTTCTACTGCGGGGACTGCGGCAAACCCATCTGTACTGAGGAGACCATCGCCGCTGTGTCCGCCCTCTTCGGCGAAAAGGGTTCCAACGCGTGGTATGAGACCGAGGCGGCGGACATCCTCCCCAAGGACTTTGCCTGCCCCCACTGCGGCAGCAAATCCGGCTTTACCAAGGAGGAGGACACCCTGGACGGCTGGTTCGATTCCGGCTCCACCCACTTTGCCTCCATGCAGAAGGACCAGGGCTTCTGGCCTGCCACCGTCTATATGGAGGGTCTGGACCAGTATCGGGGCTGGTTCCAGTCCAGCCTGCTCACTGCGGTGGGTGCACTGGGGAAGGGCGCTCCCTTCAAGGAGTGTGTCACCCACGGCTGGACCGTGGACGGCGAGGGCAAGGCTATGCACAAGTCCCTGGGCAATGGCGTAGATCCCGCCGAGATCTTTAAGAAGTACGGCGCGGACCTGATCCGCCTGTGGGCCGGTTCTGCCGACTACCATGTGGATGTGCGCTGTTCCGATGGCATCTTTAAACAGCTCTCTCAGAACTACTTGAAGTTCCGCAACACCGCAAAATTCTGTCTGGACAACCTGTGCGGCTTTGATTCCTGCGATCTGGTCCGCCCAGAGGAGATGGCGGAGCTGGACCGGTGGGCCATTACCAAGCTGAACGCCCTTACCGAAAAGTGCCTTACGGCCTATGACAACTATGAGTTCCATGTGGTGTCCCACGCGATCAACGATTTCTGTGTGGTGGAGCTGTCCTCCTTCTATTTGGATATCATCAAGGACCGGCTGTATTGTGATGAGAAAGACGGCCTCAGCCGCCGCTCTGCCCAGACGGCCCTGTGGCTTATTCTGGACACCATGACCAAGCTCTTTGCCCCCATCCTGGCCTTCACCTGCGACGAAATTTGGCTAGCCATGCCCCACCGCAAGGAGGACGATCCGCGCAACGTCCTGCTCAACGAGATGAATAATCCCTTCCCCTTCTATGCACTGGAGGCGGACGCCATGGAACGCTGGAATAAGGTAATCAAATTGCGGGACGTGGTCAACCAGGCCCTGGAAACTGCCCGGAGCGAGAAGAAAATCGGTAAGAGCTTGGAGGCAAAAATTGTACTCACCGTGCCTGCGGATGAAACCGCTTTGGACGGGATGGGTGTGGACGCGCTGGCGGATATCCTCATTGTCTCCCAGGCTGAGCTGCAAAAGAGCGGCATGAACGTTCTGAAGGTAGACGTAGAGCCCGCCGCCGGCCAAAAGTGCGAGCGCTGCTGGAAGGTCCTGCCCACCGTTGGCTCAGACGCCGGATACCCCACCCTTTGCCCCCGGTGCGCCAAGGTCGTACCCGCGATCGAGGTGGAATAAACAACAACCGCCCGGCGCAGTCTTTGCGCCGGGCGGCTTGCTGATCGTTTGCACCCCAAAGAGCGGGCTTAATCTTCGAGAGAGGTGGTTGCTTACTCCAGATTTAGTTTGTACCGCAAAATCCAGCACACTGCGGCCAGAAACAGCCCGGCGGGGATGAGGAGGGTAAACGCGGCTGTGAGCATAGCGCCATGGATGTTGATGGTGGTCAAGCCCATGATATATTGGACCAGCCGAATGGTGAAGACCCGGGTATAGAAATAGATCAGTATGATATACAGTCCAATAAACGCGGCCACACTGACAAGTTTCCGGTGGTGGGGGAGCAGATGGCCGATGGACATGGACAGGTACATCGTGGAGATGGACAAAACGATGGCAGAGGTGGTCATCAGGCAGAATTCTGCCGCCAGAACAGGTACATCCGGGTGCTTCAGAATTCCCTGGAAGAGCTTTCCCCAGGGGAACTGGATGAGATCGGACAGATCGAATGGGACCATGAGAATTGGGGACAGGAACGCTACCCATCCGCTGATGATCCAGGTGACCATTCCGCAGATCAGTTTGGAGGCCACCAGCTGCCAGGGGTGGACAGGGAGGGTGTGCATCAGATAGCCCTCGCTGCCCAGCAGGCCCCGTCCAAAACGATCGAGAACAAAGGAGATACAGATGACGAACATGGCGGCGATTACCACGCCAAAGGCGAACATGAGCAGCCCGGAATGAAGGCCGCTTTCAGCATTCCGGAACAGAGTAAACCGGTTGACCAAGGCCAGGACCAGGGCTGCGCCCCAGATCAGAGAAAACTGCTTCCACATAGCTCGAAAATCGTATTTTAACAGCTTGAACAGCATCAGAACATACCTCCTTCCATGGGCTGGGCGCGAAAAATCTCTCGGAAAAGGGCGTCTACACTTTTGCCCTCTTGTTCCCGGATACTGTCCACCGTCTTGTGGAGCATGATTTTTCCTTGTTTGAGGAAGATGGCCTCGTCCAGCACCTTTTCGATGTCGGAGATCAGGTGGGTGGAGATCAGAACGGTGCCATTCTCGTTGTAATTGGTGAGGATGGTGCGCAAAATAAAGTCCCGGGCCGCCGGGTCCACCCCGGCAATTGGTTCATCCAGCAGATACAGCTTTGCGTCCCGGGCCATGACCAGCACCAACTGGACCTTCTCCTTGGTACCCTTTGACATGGACTTCAGCCGGTCTCTGGGTTCGACCCCTAGGCTGCGGCACATGGAAAGGGCCTTTTCGTAGTCGAAGTCGGCATAAAAATCCCGGAACAGGTCGAAGAGATCCACCGCTCTCATCCAATTTGCGAAATACATCCGATCGGGCAGATAGCTCACCACCGATTTTGTGCAGGGCCCTATGGGTGCGCCGTCCACCGCCAGACGCCCGGTGGTGGGTTGGAGCAGGCCGCATAACAGCTTGATGAGGGTGGTTTTTCCGCTTCCATTCGGGCCTAACAGGCCCACAATGCGCCCTGGTCCTACTTCCAGATCGACCCCGGATAGGGCGGGGCGCAGACCGTAGGACTTGTATAGTCCCCGGCAGGCAATCAGACATTCGCTCATTGAAATTCCTCCTTTAACAGCGATACGGCCCGCTCCCGGGTGTAGCCCAGAGAGGCCATGGCCTCAAAATAATCTTGGATTACCGTTTTGGCTTCCCGCATTCGAATGGCCTCTAAGACTCCGATGTCCTGTGTGACCAGCCGTCCAGCGGTGCGGTCGGCTTTGGCAAGGCCCTCTTGTTCCAGCTGGGCCAGGGCCCGCTGCATGGTGTTTGGGTTGACCCCGGCTTCCGCCGCCAGTTCCCGCACGGAAGGAAGCCGGCTTCCAGGCGGATAGACCCCGGTGATAATCTGCCGGGCCAGATGTTGGCTGAGCTGAGGCCAGATGGGCCGGTTGTTGTCCAGCTTCCAAGGCAAAAAGATTCCTCCTCATTATTGTACTATTCGCTTAATACAATAATACATACGAAGCGTTTTGTCAAGCCCCAAAGAGCAGCATTTCATTTGAAAGAACCAAATTTAAGGGCACGTTAAAGAAACTTTAATTTGTAATTGTAGAAAAATGTGCTATACTGTAGCAGATGAAACTGTACCGCCCTCCAGGGCGTTTAGAAAGGATGAACTTGATTTTGGAAAGACAGTTTGATGTCTGGGCGGTAGGGTCCGGCTATGCCGGAGCAGTATCGGCCCGGGCTCTGGCAGAGAAGGGGAAACGGGTTTTGGTGCTGGAGCGCCGGAACCACATCGGCGGCAACGCCTATGACCGGCTGGACGAGGCCGGGGTGCTGATTCACCAATACGGCCCCCACATCTTCCACACCAATAACAAAGCGGTGTTCGACTTTTTGTCCCGCTTTACCCAGTGGCGAGACTATCAGCACCGGGTTGCGGCCAACCTTCCGGACGGAAGCGGCAGGCCGGGGTGGCGGCTGCAATACCCTGTTCCCTTCAACTTGACCTCGCTGGAGACCGCCTTCGGCCCAAAGCAGGGGAAGCAGCTGGCGGAACGGCTGATTGCAGCCTATGGGGCGGAGCGGAAGGTTACCATACTGGAGCTGAGGCAGAACGGGGACCCGGACATTTCCGCTCTGGCGGACTATGTCTATGAGCATGTTTTTGTTCACTATACCATGAAGCAGTGGGGCCAGACTCCGGAGGAGATCGACCCCGCCACCACCGCCCGGGTGCCGGTGTTCCTCTCCAGGGATGACCGTTACTTCCAGGATACCTGGCAGGGGATGCCGCTGGAGGGCTACACCAAGATGTTCCAGCGGATGCTGGACCATCCGAACATTGAAGTGCGGCTGAATACCGATGCCCGGCCTCTGCTGGCGGAGGCTGGGTGTCCGGTGATTTACACCGGACAGGCGGACGAGCTGTTTGATTTCAAATTTGGTCCTCTGCCCTACCGGACGCTGGATTTCCGTTTTGAGACCTGGAGGGATCGGACCGACCCCCGCCAACCCTACCCGGATGAAGCGCATCCCCTGCGGGGCGGGGATTTTTTCCAGACCCACGGTACGGTAAACTACACGGTGGACGAAGAATTTACCCGCATCACTGAGTTTAAGCACCTCACCGGCCAGAATCTGCCAGGGGTAACTACCATTGTCAAGGAGTATTCCCGGGCCTACACCGGCGGGGCGGGAGAGATTCCCTACTATGCCATTATTAACGAAGCGAACAACGCGCTCTATGCCAAATACCGGGCGGAAGCGGAGAAATATCCCAACCTCCACCTGCTGGGCCGTCTGGCGGAGTACAAATACTACAACATGGACGCTATCGCCGCCCGGGCGCTGGAGCTGGCAGAGCGGCTGTAAAGGAGAGAAACTATGGAAAAACTGATTACCTTCGCCGTGCCCTGCTACAACTCGGCGGAGTACATGGACCACTGTGTCGAGACTCTGCTCCAGGGTGGAGAGGACATTGAGATTATTCTGGTGGACGACGGTTCCACCAAGGATGATACCCCAGCGATCTGCGACCGGTACGCGGAACAGTATCCGGATATTGTCCGGGCCATCCATCAGGAAAACGGCGGCCACGGCGAGGGGGTCAATCAGGGGCTCCGCAACGCCCAGGGTATCTACTACAAGGTGGTGGATTCCGACGACTGGTTGGATGTGGACGCCCTCCATCAAGTGCTGGACAAGCTGCGCCAGTTTGTCCGGGACGAAAAACTGGTGGACCTGATGATCGCCAACTACGTCTATGAACATGTGGAGGACAACACTCAGCGGCCAGTGAACTACCGAAATGTGTTCCCGGTGGGCCGGGTATTTGGATGGAAGCATATTAAGCGGTTCCGGCCCTCTCAGTATCTGCTGATGCACTCGGTCATTTACCGCACCCAGCTGCTCCGGGACTGCGGGCTGGAGCTGCCCAAACACACCTTTTATGTGGACAACATCTTTGTTTATGAGCCGCTGCCCCTGGTAAAAAATATCTATTACATGGACGTGGACCTGTACCGTTACTTCATCGGGCGGGCGGACCAGAGTGTAAACGAGAGTGTGATGATCGGCCGGGTGGACCAGCAGCTTCGGGTGAATTACCATATGATCGACTGCTGGAACCTGCGTGAGGTGATGAACAAGAGTCAAAAGCTGGGGAAATATATGTTTAACTATCTGGCTATGATGATGGCGATTTCCTCCATCTTCCTCACTATGGAGGGCAGCCCGGAGTCGCTGGGGAAGAAGACCCAGCTCTGGGAGTATCTGCGCACGGTAGACGAAAAGCTGTATCACCGGATGAAGTATTTTTCGGTTCCCGCTGCCACCAATCTGCCCAACGCCCCAGGACGGAAGGTATCGGTGGGGCTGTACCGGGTGGCCCGGCGGATCTATAAATTCAACTGAAATTTCTTTGGGGACGCTGGGAAACCGCGTCTCCAAAATTTTTACAAACCCTTGAAATGGCGCTGCTCCGGTGATAGACTAGAGAAACAGTGGAAAAAAGAATGGAGCAAAGGAGCTGGATGTGGAGTATGGATCAGGGCGGGAAAAAATTTCAGTTGAAGTGGCCTTGGAATTGGCTGGCTTGCGGCCTGTTTGTGGCGGGAGCCTGGTGGTTTCTGGGCATATTCAGTGTTCTGCTGGCGGCGTTATTTTTGGGATGGCAGAAGAAACGGCATCCGGACGCGGTTCCTCAGGGGGGCTACTGCATGGACCGCACCCGAAAACGGCTGGCCCGGCTGCTCTGGGCGCTGCTCTATCTGTTCTTTGCCTTTGCCGGGGGCGTGTGCCTCTATATGCAGATGCAGGAGGACCGTTCGCTCTGGGAGATGGGGGACTGGGCCTTTACGATTTTCTCTGGGGTGCTGTGCCTGGGCGGCGTGGTCCTTGGCCTTGTGGAGACGTATATGGACCTGCGGGATGCCTTTTTTCCGGCCAAAAGCCGTCTGGCCCAATCCATTCGCTCCCAGCTGCCTTACCCGGAGGAAGCTCCGCCGGTGGAAGAGCTGTTCGCTATGGTGGATAAGGACATCCAGGCCAGCGGGCAGTGGTTCGACCGGGTAGCCATCGGGAAGGAGTGGGTTTTGGGGGACGACGTAAGTTCCATCGCCCGCATTCGGGGGGTGTTCTCGCGGGATGAGATCAAGGTGCGCTACACCAACGGCCGCCGCCAGAGCACCCGTATCGTAGAGCTGTGGATTGTGGATGACCGACAGCAGCTCCAGTGCACCAGCCTGCGCAAGCCGGCGGAACTGCAAGCCGCTGTGAGTTGTCTGCGCCTCCGGGCGCCGGAGGCCCGCTTCGACGACTACTGCAATCTGTCCAGCTTTACAGCCCAGACCAGCGAGGAATGGCAGGCGGCAGAGCGGTCCTTTGTGCGCCGCCGGGACCAGCGTTTGGCGGAGGCGGCGGAACGGGAGCGGCTCCGAGACCGTTCGGGGGCGGTTTACGTCCCGCCGGTCCAGCCGCCCCAGCGGGAGGCCCGGCCCCAGGGGCGGCTGACCCTCAGCGACCGCACCGGGGCCACCCGGGAGTACAGCTTTTTTACCCGCCGGGATGTGGAACTGGCCGGCGAGGGGCTTTCCAGCGGAACCTATACCGCCGCGGCTCTGTTTGCCGGTCCCCGGTATCTATACTTAAAGGCGGGAGACAGGCTGGATGGCCGGGTGACCGTCCATGCCAGCCGTCCTGACTCGGACAAACTGCGGGTATTTGAGACCAAATGCACCGGCCGTCAGGCCAAAGAGTGGCTTCTCCAGATGTTTGAGGGCATATTTGCCCCCGATTTTGCACAGTGGAAGGACGTTACCAAGCAGATGGAAAGGGCGCAGAAATAGAGAGCTGAGCCTGCACTTGAAGGGATAATATAAAGGAGCGGATTGTAATGGGCAAGTATTTCAGCGATGCAGTAGACAATGCAATTGAGGCAATTTATTACACCTACGATCAGGAACGGGCAGCGGCGGCGATTCAGCCGCTGGCCGACGCGGCCAATGCCGGCGACGGCGACGCGGCCTACATCCTGTCCCGGTGTACCTCAGGGCCCCAGTACAGCTGGGACTATCACCCCTTCCGGGCGGATGACAACGTAACCGAACACCTGATCCGCCAGAGCATTGTTCAGGGCAGTGCTATGGGTGTGCTGGGGGCTATGCGGTGCGGGATGCTGACCCCGGAGATGGAGGAGGCTATGCCCTTTGCCAGTCTGCGGGAGGCGTGGAACGCCGTCTATGAGAAGGCGCAGGCGGGGTGTCTGTTTGCGATGAATATGATCGGAAACACCTACTTCTGGCTGGATGTGGTGCGCATTGAGGGGAAGGGGCCGGAGGACTTCCCCAGTAAAGCGGCCTTTGGACAGTGGCTGAGAGAGAGCGAACTGAAGTGCCTGCCCTGGTTTGAAAAAGCGTTTTTGGGGGGCATGGGCTTTGCCGGGCGCAACATGTATAACCTGTACTACGACGGGGAAGAGGGCGTGATGGAGCCGGACCGGTCCAAAGCAGAGGCCATCGCCCGCCTGGGGGCCGAGAAGGGCTACCCCGACTGGCAGGAGCGGTATGCGAATTTTCTTCTGGAGCGGGAGGGCCGTGCCCAGGAGGCGCTGGACCTGTACTTTGCCGCAGCCAAGCAGGGCCAGCTGTCCAGCTGGTACCACATCGGCAAGACCTTCCAGGACGGCAAGCTGGTACCAAAGGACTGTCCGCAGGCGATGAAGTGCTATGAGCTGGGGCTCCGGGACCCGGAACAGGTGGGGTGCGCAAACCGGGCCGGAGAACTGCTGTTTCTTGGTCAGGACGGCGTTCCCCAGGACTATGCCAGGGCTGTCCAGCTCTTCGAACAGGCCCGCGCCCATAAGAACACTTGGGGCAACGATATGCTGGGGATCTGTTATCTCTTCGGCTACGGTTGTCAAAAGGACCCTGTCCGGGCGCTCCAGCTGTTTCAAGAGGTGGACTACACCTCCGACCTGAAGAAGTATGGTTTAGGCACCATCTATACCGAGGGCTTGGGGGTTCCACAGGATATTAAAAAGGGTGTGGAGTACTTCCAGAAAGCTCCTGATTATGCGCCCGCCCAAGAGGCGCTGCTGAAATTTAAGAAAACCTTGTTCGGCAAGTGGGTCCGCCGCTGATAGGCTGACCTGCCCCGACCGCATCGAAGAAGCCTTCCCATCCGCGGGAAGGCTTTTTTATCCTTGACATACCTTGTATCTCTAGGTATAATATACCTGGATATACAAGGTATAATGCTGCGGGAAAGGGTGGTAATGATGAAATTTGACAAAGGACTGATGGCGGGGAGCGGCACGATGCTGGTGCTGTCTCTGCTGGAGGGCGGAGATATGTACGGTTACCAGATGATTGAGGAACTGGCCCGCCGGTCCAACGACCTGTTCCAGATGCAGGAGGGCACCCTCTATCCCATCCTCCACGGACTGGAGAAGGACAAATACCTGTCCTCCTACCAGACCGAAGCCCCGTCCGGGCGGATGCGGAAATACTACAAACTCACCCGAAAGGGGAAAAAACTCCTGGACGGCAAACGGGCGGAGTGGGAGGCGTTTCAGCAGGGTGTGGACCATGTGCTGTCGGGCGGGGCCAACGCCCTGGCGTGAGGGACTGGCTATGAAGCATATCATGGGATCGTATTCGTGGCTGAACATCGCCACCAGTGGTATTGCGTTTGGACCGGACCGTGAAGCGGTCCGACAGGAATTACAGCAACATATTGAGGATAAAGCGATGGATCTGGCCCGGATTTTTCCAGATATGGAGGAGCGGGAGGTCCATGAGCGGGCTTTACAGGAGATGGGGGATGCTTGGGAACTGAAGCAGAAGTTGGCCCACATCCACCGTCCCTGGATGGGGTATCTTTGGCGGTGTACACAGGCGTTGATCTGGGGTGTTTTGGTCCTGATCTTGATTACTTTGCTGGATGTGGGTATATACCAGACTTATTCCAACTGGTGGTACGACATGATTATGCTCCGGGAGCCCTATACCGTTGGTCAGGCGCTCTACGGCAGAGGCTCCCCCGACTGGGAGGGCGAACAGCTGGCGGTCTACAATGTGGATGCCAGAGCGCGGCTGGGCGGGAGCACAATTTCGGTTACCCGCGCCGCCCGGTGGAGGGAGCCGGAGGGGGAGTGTGTCTATTTCCGGCTGTGCGTCACCTGGGACCGGCCCTGGGAGGGTAACCCTATGACGGTGAACCACTTCTGGGTGGAGGATGATCTTGGCAACACCTATCAGATGAATCATGCCCGCTCCTTCTGCTATAGAGGGAACTGGGTTCTTCAGGACCGGGGGTTAGAGGGGGTCTCTCCGGAGGCTAGAATACTGTATATCCACTATGGCCTGCGGGACGGGCTTGATCTGGTAGTAGACCTAACAGAGGAGGTGGAACCATGAAATTGCCGGAGTCGGTACAGAACGTCTGGAACCGCCTGCCCAAACTGCCCCGGAAATGGCGGATTATCCGCAATCTGGCGGTTTTACCTGTACTGCTGGTATTTGCCCTTGACCTGCTGGAGTGGCCTTCACTCAGCGCCTACGGGGCCTTCCACCGGCTGGAGGGCAGCTACCTCCTTACCCCATCCCGGCTGGTACTTCAGGTGGGCAGCGGCAGGCAGACCATATGTCTGTCTGAGGGGGAGAGCTGGATTACCATGGGCAGCGTCATGGAATATGACAGCGGAGGAAAGCCGCTGGACATCGACAAATTCAGGGCCATCCTCCATTACGTTCTCCCCAAGGAAGGGACGGTGGTGGTTCCCATTCCTGCGGCGGATGAGGACGATTGTATCTACGCAGCCGTGTGGGGCGGACCGGAAGAGGCAGTGTCCGGAACGCTGGAACTGGAGCTGGCCAGTTTTGAGAATTTCATCGGGGAACAGACCTCGAGACCGGAAACCTGCACCGCGCAGGCTGAACGCCGGGAGAACGGCTGGTTTATCTTCCAGTTCGCCCCACACGAGAACCACCGGAATCCCGATGCCTGCGCCATCCGGCTGTTTCCATGGTGGACCTTCAGCCCCGGCGATAGGCTGGAGAATAACTACCAGCTTACCTTGTTCGATGTCAATGGGAAGCAGATAGCGGCTCAGTCCGGGATCACCCCTCCGGATCAGATGCTGATGCGATGGTAACATCCGGCGATGGCGGAGCGGGGCGGACCTGAGCCGGCGGAGAAAAAGGAGGTGCATCATGAGAGAGCAAAGATGGAAGCAATTTTTTGTTCGTAAGAGGGAAGGGATTGGGCCTGGACTGCGGAAAAAGCTGATTTTATTCAATTTAGCGGGCATAGTCCTGCTTGCGCTGATAACCTGGAGCTGTGCGGGCTTCCCCCTGCCCACAGCGAAGATGGAGTTTCGCCGCTTGGAACGGGCCAATCAGCTTCCCCCCAGTGAGATTGTTTGGATTGTTGACGGGGCAAGCAAGGATTTGTTGAACCTGTCCAAAGACGACCGGTCGTGCTTTGCTGTCGATGGCACAGAACTGCACATGAAGGGGTGCTGGGGTGTGGGTGTTCAAGGGAACCGTGCGGTAGTGGCCCGCCTGCGGGGAGAGCGGTACATCCAAAGTGTTCCGCTGGAGGACGGTCCTGCCCTAGTGCCCTTCTCGAGAAGGGACGGATTTCTGGAACAGACCGGCTACTGGATAGAAGAGGGGCCGGGAAAGACGCCGGAAGGCTACCCTGCCTATGTTTACAGCTACCACAGTTTTACCCCCTTTCTCCTGTTCCGTGTCCCAGGGGAGACGGCTGATGTGGAACTCACTGTCGAACTAGATGGAGGGGTGCATACTTGCAGCAGCTGGCGGATGGAGAACGGAGTGTGGCTGATGGGACTGGATCAAAACTGGCGGACAGGAATGGAAGCGGGGAAACCAGGAGACACGGCGGAGCGGGAGAGCCAGACGCAGAAGCTCCCATATACGCTGTACCTCTATCGGGAGGACGGTTCTCTGCTGTTGGAGAAGAGCGGAAAGCTGGGGGAAGGATGATCCAAGTCCGGCCTGCGGGCGAAATACAGGGAATAAGCCCCTTGTTCCAAAGGAAGGGGGATGCCCCCGCACGAAACGCACAAAGGCAGGGGCTGGAAAAACGAAAAAACTGCCGAAAATTTTTTAAAAATCTATTGACACACACGGGCGAGTGTTGTATGATAACTGGGCGCCTGAAAAGGCGCAGTGCGATGATACGGGAGATTGCTCACAAGATGAGGTAACTTCCGTGGAGTATGTCCGACTATCGGGCGGCTGAGCGAGTGCTGTACACGGCGTATATCGTCTGGTACGGTAGAGACCGGCCTGTCTATGCGCCGGTTTTTTCGTGGCCTGGAGTGATACGCACGAAAGCGTGTAACAAAACGCTCGCCGTACGGAGGACGAGCAAGCCCCTATCAAAACTCAACTTCGTATGAATCAAGGAGGAACAACAACTATGGCAGCTCAAAAAGAAATGATCCGCATCCGCCTCAAGGCATATGACCATCAGCTCATCGACCAGAGTGCCGAGAAGATCGTGGAGACCGCCAAGCGTTCCGGCGCGAATGTCTCCGGCCCCATCCCCCTGCCCACCAAGAAGGAAGTGGTCACTATCCTGCGGGCCGTCCACAAGTACAAGGACAGCCGTGAGCAGTTTGAGCGGCGCATCCATAAACGTCTGATTGACGTGGTGAAGCCCTCGCCCAAAACTGTAGAGGCTCTGATGAGTCTGGAGCTTCCCGCCGGTGTGGAGATCGAAATCAAGCTGTAAGTGTCCAAGCCGCCGCGAACAGGCGGAGCGTGATCACAGCGCCTAACCCCGTTGTACCGCTGTCCGCCGCATAACTTGAGGCGGACGGGTCAAGTTGGCCGAGCAATGACAAAGCGCCCCAGTCCAATGGGGGAGTCATCTCGCCCAACCAATAACCTTTATTAGGAGGAAAAATCCCAATGGAGAAAGCGATCATCGGCAAAAAGATCGGCATGACCCAGATCTTCGATGAAGCCGGCCGGGTGGTGCCTGTCACCCTCATCCAGGCCGGGCCCTGCACCGTGGTGCAGAAGAAGACCGCCGAGAAGGATGGCTATGAGGCCATTCAGCTGGGTTATCAGGAGACCGCCGAGCGCAAGCTCACCAAGCCGGAACTGGGCCACCAGAAGAAGGCCGGCCTCACCGAGTTTAAGAGAGTGCTCAAGGAGTTTCCCCTGAAGGACTGCTCCAAGTACGAGGTGGGCGATGTGCTCACCGCCAATGTGTTTGCCGCCGGCGACTTTGTCGACGTGACCGGCACCAGCAAGGGCCACGGCTTCCAGGGCGTTGTAAAGCGCCACGGCGCGGCCGTGAAGCGCAACACCCACGGCGGCGGCCCTGTCCACCGCCACCAGGGCTCGCTGGGCCCCGGTACCACCCCCGGCCACATTGCCAAGGGCCGCGACGGCGCGGGCCAGATGGGCAATGTGCAGGTCACCGTACAGAATCTGGACGTGGTCCAGGTGGATGAGGAACTGGGCCTGATTGCCGTTCGGGGCGCTATTCCCGGCCCCAAGGGCGGCGTGGTCTATGTGAAGAACACCGTCAAGACCCTGATCGTGAAGCAGGCCAGCGAGGCCGGCCGCGTCAACCCGCAGAAGGCTTCCGCCCGTGTCAACCCGCAGAAGGCTTCCGCCCGCAACAAGTAAGGAAAGGAGAGATTGAGTCATGCCTAAAGC
>JAAWIE010000056.1 GCA_022796195.1 Lawsonibacter sp.
AGGGTCCACCCGTTCCCATTCCGAACACGGAAGTTAAGCTCGCTTCTGCCGAAAATACTTGTCTGGAGACGGACCGGGAAGATAGGTAGTGCCTACACAGAAGAAAGACAGTCAATTGGCTGTCTTTCTTTTTGATTGGAAAATCTAAACGTGCAGATTCGACTATAAAGCAGGTGAATATAATATGAAGTCCGTTCAGTAAACCTGAACGGACTTTGATTATTCTAACAGACTTCCTGAGCCGCCCATCAGGGCAGTGAGTTTTTCGATGTGCTCCAGCGGGAAGGGTGGCAGGGTGAGGGGTTTTAAGGCAATAGACATCAGTTTCATAGGGTTGTCATCGGCGGCAATGCGGTTAGAATCCAGTTTGCCGCACCGGCGGCACCGATGGATCACGGCCCACTCGCCGCCCTTGCGGACCCACACGCCGATGGGCTCCATGATGCCGCCGCAATCGGAGGCCCGGTCGCCCGGTTCCTCATCTAGAACTGCCGGGCGTGATAGTTCTCCAGGAGGACGTAGAGAAAACAGCCGGGATAGCCAGAGACTATCATGTGGTGCAGGACTTCCTCCATCACGGCGGAGCCGTGCCTCTGTCCCCAGTAATCAGGGTGACTATAGAGGGAGACCAGTTCCTCCCAGGCGGCCCGCCAGCCCAGGGCGTGGAGACGGGACATATCACGAAAGTGCCTCTCTTCACAGGCGTCAATCAGCTGTATCTTCTCCATGAAAACATACCTCCTCCAAAAGAAATGGACGGCCATTGGCCGTCCACTAGTTTATCACAGTCGGACAATTTGTTCAATGGGCAGGGAGCACAGCGCCGCTTGAGCTTCGCTGCGCAGGCCGTGCTCTGCGTTAATGGCCTCCATAATGGGGGCGCGCAGGCTGGTGGGTACTACGATGGCAACAATCTCCCGCTCGGGTTTCAGGTCCACCTCGTAAGCCTGCTCCAGCTCCTTCCGGCCGGACAGACGGCCCTTAATTACCGTTCCGCCCCGTGCCCCATGGGTCTTTGCGGTAGACATGACATCATCGGTGCATCCTCGTGCGCAGACAACCAGAATCAGGCTGTTTTCGGTACGTTCCACTTGATGTTCCTCCTTGTCCTTCAAACTTTCGGCGTGATAGGCGGCCAGATTTGCCACCAAACTGTTCAGACCTGATACTGGAATCGAAATTACAATTCCAGCTCCTCCGGTGTGGCCACGCAGTTCATTGTCCAGGTCGTGGAGCAGGTTCCGGGCCGCAGAGGCGGCAGAAAAGCTGATGAGTACGTCTTTTTCACTGGAGCCAAGCCCCAGAATGTCCATAATCTCCGAGGTAGCGGTGCCCTTTCCGGCGCACTGGAGATGAATTGGCACTTGCCGCTTGCGATACAGGCGAAGCATAGCGGCGCCCTGGCCCCGTTCCACGATGGAGAGGATCAATTTCATCGGTTCCATAGCAAAGCTCCTCTCAAATTAAGGTGTTGTTTGTCAATCGAAGTAGAGAATAACATCTTCCACCCGCTCCATGCGAGAGCGCAGACGGCGTCGTGCCAGCTTGTGGCGCACCACACTGGACAAGCCCATTACTTGAATGGTGACAAGAGGGGTCATGGCTACCATAGCCACGATTCCAAAGGCGTCGGTCATCATGCTTCCGCCAAGCGCATGACAGGCCCCTTGGGCGAAGGGGAGCAGGAATGTGGCGGTCATAGGTCCGCTGGCGACCCCGCCAGAGTCAAAGGCAATGCCGGTAAAGATGTTAGGTACCAGAAATGTAAGGCCCAAGGAGATGGCGTAGCCAGGGATCAAGAGCCAAAAGATATTCAGGCCGGTGAGCACCCGCACCATAGATAGTCCCACAGACACACACACGCCGGCAGACAGGGCCAGCCCCATAGCCTTGTGGGAGATTGAGCCATTGGAAACTTCCTCCACTTGTTTGGTGAGGACTGCAACCGCCGGTTCTGCCTTGACGATGTAGTAACCAATTAGCATACCAATCGGGATGAGCATCCATTTGGAAGGACCGCTTGCAATGGTCGCGCCGATGAGCTGTCCGGCGGGCATAAAGCCCACATTGACCCCGCAGAGAAAGAGGACCAAACCAACATATGTATACAGCAATCCGGTGGCAATGCGCATCAGCTTACCCCGCTTAAAACGGCGGGTGATGGCTTGAAAGACCAGAAACATCCCGGCAATGGGAAGCAAGGCCCGGGCGACCTCTTCAAAGTAAGTGGGAAAAGCGGTGATAAAGAATTGGGCGGCGTTTGCAGTGTCTGGAATTGTGGGAATGATGCTGAGATGGGAGGCGGCCTCCTGGGGCTGGTAGATGATACCCAGCAGAAGGACGCACAGAATTGGGCCGATGGAACACAGGGAGATGAGACCGAAACTGTCGCTGGCGGAGTTTTTATCGCTGCGGGTGGACGCGATTCCCAAGCCTAGGGACATGATAAAGGGGACAGTGATCGGCCCAGTGGTGACGCCGCCCGAGTCGAAGGAGACGGGAATAAAGTTGCGCGGAGCTAGGAAGGCCAGCGCAAAAACGACAAAGTAAAAAAGCAGCAGAAGGCGGCGCAGAGGGATGCCATTCCGGATTCGCATGGCGGCAATGACCAAAAAGAGCCCCACACCCACCGCCACAGTGAGGATCAGCACCATATTGTCAATGGCGGGTACTTGGTTAGCCAGCACTTGAAGGTCGGGTTCCGCCATGGTGGTCAGCACACCCAGCAGAAAATAGACTGCAATGGGGAGTAGAAAAAACTTGTTTTTACTAATGGCGACCCCCATTCCATCCCCCATAGGAATCATGGACATATCAACACCCATGGTGAATAGTCCCATACCACCCACCAGTAGGATTGCGCCAAAGAGGAACAGGACCAGCGTCCCCGGGTCCAGGGGGGCGATGGTGATGGACAGTAAAAAGACAATGGCGGTAATCGGGAGGACAGAGGCCATAGATTCTTGTATTTTTTCGGTCAGCTGTTTGTTGATGCGCACAGTCCGCACTCCCTTCTAGTTCGGCAATGACTCCATTATAGCGGAGAGAGAGCCGGTTTTACAAGCCTTTTATTGAATCTTTATGTCTGGCCGGTCATTTTAACGCGAGAATAGCAAAAATAGAGGATTGTATTTTGGTGGAAAAAGAAATATAATAATGATAAAGCCTGGACAAAGATGGAAGGAGGAAATGGAGATGGCCATGGAATATCGAAATTTGATGGAGGACATTGTTCTGCGAAACTTGGACAGCGTCATGGAGTCAGGGGGCGGCTGTACCTGTGATGCTTGCAGATCCGATGTTATGGCGTACGCCCTGAACCATCTGAAGCCCCACTATGTAGCAACCCGGCAGGGACGTCTCATGGTGAAGCTCCAGAGCTATACCAGCCAATCGAGGGCGGATGTTCTATCTGCCCTCAGTGAGGCGGCTTCCCTGGTGGCGCAGTCCCCCAGGCACGACCGGGAATGATAAAAACCGCCCCCGACTGGGGGCGGTTTTTGTATACTCAGGTGTTATATTCGTCAAAAGCCGCAATTACCTTCGCATCCGGAGCGGGAGTGAGGAGCGAGACAACGACAATAGCGGCCAGAGCCACCAGAAAGGCGGGGAGCAGTTCATAGATATCCAGTGCGCCGCCCAAAGGCCGGACGAAGAACTTCCAAAGGAAAATCATAGCCCCTCCGGCAACAAGACCGGCCATAATGCCCTGCCGGTTGCTCCGTTTCCAGAACAGAGCGCACAGCATGGCGGGACCAAAGGTCGCGCCGAAGCCCGCCCAGGCAAAGGAGACAATTTGAAAGACATTGCTGTTGGGGTCGGAGGCCAGAAAGAGGGCGATTACTGCGATGGCGATAACCGTCAGCCGGGCGATGAGCATATTTTGCTTCTGCGTCAACCGAATGCCCATCACATTTTGAACCATATTTTCTGAAAATGCGGAGGAGGCGGCCAACAGCTGGCTGTCAGCGGTGGACATGGTTGCAGCCAGAATACCAGCCAGAATACAACCGGCGACGATAGCGGGGAAGATGCCGTAAGTGGACAGCAGGTCGGACAGCCGGACGATGACTGTTTCGGTGGCGCTGCCTTCCAAGAAAGGAATGCGGCCAGCGGCGGATACGGCGTGACCCACAATACCGATGAACACTGCTACGCCCATAGAGATCACGACCCACACGGCGGCAATGCGGCGGGATAAGGTCAGCTCATTTTCGTCCCGAATGGCCATGAAACGCACCAGAATGTGGGGCATCCCAAAGTAGCCCAGCCCCCAGGCCATCATGGAGACAATACGGATGAACCCATAGGGTTCAGCGGCGTTGGCGGCCGCGTTGTAGGTCTCGCCAAAGCTGAGGAATCCGGGTAAGGTGCGGGCGTGATCCAGCACAGCGTCCATACCTCCAGCCTGAACGATGCCAAAGACCACGATAATGGCCAGGGCAATGGTCATAATGATGGATTGAATCAGGTCCATAGTGGCGACAGCGGAAAAACCACCTACCGAAGTGTAGCTGATGATAACAATCGCGCCAATGACCACGGCCATCATATAATCCCAGCCGAACAGGCTGTGGAACAGCTTTCCGATGGCGGCCAGTCCGGAGGCCACATAGGGCACAAAGAAAATCAGGATGATCAGGGCAGAGATACACATGATTACCGGCTTTTTCTCGCCGTAACGTTTGGAGATGAAGCTGGGGATGGTGATGGCATCCAGTTTCACGCTGTACCGGCGCAGACGCTTTGCCACCAGCAGGAAGTTCAGATAGGTGCCTGCGGCCAGACCGATGGCGGTCCAGCTGGCGTCAGCTACACCGGAGAGGTAGGCCAGACCGGGGATGCCCATCAGCAGATAACTGCTCATATCGCTGGCCTCTGCGCTCATGGCGGTGACCAGGGGACCCATGCCGCGTCCTCCCAGATAAAAGCCCTCGGCGCTCTTCTTGGAGCGGCGGCCAATCATCACACCCGTGAAAATGACGAGGCAGAGATACAAGATAATAGTGCCCATGATACAAATTTGCGCGGTAGTCATAAAATTCCTCCCAAAAGGCCCCTGGAGGCGCACACATTGCCGCCAAAGGCAGATTACCGGTATCATACCAGAAAAAAAGGCGGAATGCAATATAGAATAAACTCCGGAATATAAAATAAAAAATAGTCTATTTTTACTGAAATATCAATAAAAATAGACTATATAGAGATCAAAATAATTTATTATACTTGTTGAAAAGTTTTCTCATGGAGCGGGATGAGGCCCCAGTGCATCTGTTTGAAACCCGCGCAGGAACATGGGCATCATAGTCCGGCTGTACTGAGTGAGGGAGTAGTCGCCGCCGGACAAGCACCAGTCATAGATAAGGGCCCGTTCACACAGGGCGTAAACCCGCACCATTTCGTTCACAGTGAGGTCACCCCGCAGTTCTCCCCGTTCCTGCCCCTGTAGAACGATCTGCCGGAGGAGTTTATAGTAGGTGCGGCCATGGTCCAGCAGTGATTTATCCCCCCGGGTGACTAGCTGGGAGGAATACAGCCGGGCTACAAGGTCCAGGGAGATGGAGTTTTCCAGCATGGCGAACAGTTCCCGGTTGAGGTAGATGAGCTGGTCAAATCGATCCATCTCCGGGTCCATGGTCTCAGACAGCTCCTCGTATTTTCGGTCAAAGACGTCAGCCAAAGTCGATAACAGTTCATCTTTTCCCTGGAAATAGTGGTAGAAGGAACCACGGGAGGTGCCTGACTCCTCGATGATTTCCTCGACGGTGGTGTCATCGTACCCCTGCCGGTAAAACAGCTTCCAGGCTGCGTCAATAATCTTCCCCCGGGTATTGCGGGCGTTTTTCTTTGCCATAGTATCCTCCCAAGTCGTTCCACAGCGGTTGGCTGCGGGAATTTCTAAGCGGACTGGATTGCGTTTTGCCTTATGCGCTCTATCATAAAGGAAAAGCAAAAGGAGGTCAAGACTATGACGTTGGGAGAGCTGTGATAGAGTCTGTCTGTTTCATTTGCGGAGGAGACTTCTTGGTATTCCTGTGATGATATTGAATTTCTAAAGGTTGTTTTTCTTATTTACAACATCCTTTTGCTATGGTACAATGGAGAGACTTGAGAAAAGGAGCGTTTTTGCTGTGCCCTACAACTTTTTCCCCATGATTGCCCGGATGCGGTACATCAACCGCTGGGGACTGATGCGGAATACCCGGCTGGAGAACATCCAAGAGCACTCTCATCAGGTGGCGGTGCTGGCCCACGCTCTGGCTGTGATTGAGAACCGCTATTTCGGCGGACAGGTTGACCCAGGCGCTGTGGCGGTGGCGGCTTTGTACCACGACGCCAGCGAAATCCTTACCGGAGATATGCCTACCCCCATTAAGTATGACAACCCAGATATCCAGAGCGCCTACAAGGATGTGGAGGCAGTGGCGGAACGTAAACTGTTGTCCATGCTCCCGCCCGATCTGCGCCCCGATTTTGAGGACGCCGTCACGATTCCTGACCCAGAGATACATGCCATTGTGAAGGCGGCGGACAAACTGTCCGCCTACCTCAAGTGTGTGGAAGAGTTGAAAGCGGGCAATTCCGAGTTTAGGAAAGCCAAGGAGCAGACCTACGCCGCCCTGTGCCGGAACCGGAGTCCTGCGCTGAACTATTTTCTGGAACACTTTTTGGACGGATTTGAGTTAACCTTGGACGAATTGAATTGACACGGCGGGCGGTGGAGCGGCCGCCTCCCAGAAGAAAGGATTTTTGACTATGAAAGCCATTGTCACTGTCATCGGCAAGGACCGGGTAGGCATTACGGCCGCGGTGTGTTCCCTGCTGGCTCAACACAATATCAATATTTTGGATATCACACAGACCGTTCTGCAGGAGTTTTTTACCATGGTTATGCTGGTGGATACTGCGGCCTGTGAAAAGTCTGTCGGGGAACTGGCCGACCTGCTGGCCCAGGCCGGTCAGGAACAGGGATTGTCTATCCGTATCCAGCGGGAGGACATCTTCAATGCGATGCACCGGATTTAAGGGGTGGCCGCTATGTTGAATCAACATGAGATTATGCAGACCATCCAGATGATTGACCAGCAGCACCTGGATGTGCGTACCATTACAATGGGGGTCTCTCTGCTGTCCTGCGCCCACAGCGATGTGAAAACCGCCTGCACAAAGATATATGACAAAATTACCCGATATGCCGAACATCTAGTGTCCACTGGAGAGGCTATCGAGAAGGAGTTTGGCATTCCTATCGTGAACAAACGCATTTCCGTTACGCCGGTGGCACTGGTAGCCGCCGCGTCAGAAACAGACAGCTATGTTCCCTTTGCCCAGGCCCTGGACCGGGCGGCGAAGACCTGCGGAGTGAACTTCATCGGCGGATTTTCCGCCCTGGTGCAAAAGGGCATGACGGATGCAGACCGCATCCTGATCGCCTCCATTCCAGAGGCTCTGGCGGTCACCGATCTAGTGTGCGCCAGCGTTAACGTAGGGTCCACCAAGTCGGGGATTGACATGGACGCAGTGGCTTTGATGGGGCAGACCATCAAAAATCTGGCTCAGCGGACAGCCAGCCGGGGAGGATTCGGCTGCGCCAAACTGGTGGTGTTCTGCAACGCGGTGGAAGATAATCCCTTTATGGCCGGCGCATTCCACGGGGTAGGCGAACCGGAAAAAGTGATTAACGTGGGTGTTTCAGGCCCGGGCGTGGTGTACCACGCTCTTCAGGACGTAAAGGGCCAGCCCTTCGACGTGGTGGCGGAAACGGTGAAAAAGACTGCGTTCCGTATTACCCGGATGGGCCAGTTGGTGGCTCAGGAGGCCAGCCGCCGGTTGGACACCCCTTTTGGCATTGTGGATCTGTCTCTGGCGCCTACCCCCGCTGTGGGAGACAGTGTGGCCCGGATTTTGGAGGAGATGGGCCTGGAGGTGTGCGGTACTCACGGCACAACCGCAGCTCTGGCCCTGCTCAACGACGCGGTGAAAAAGGGAGGGGTTATGGCTTCTTCCCATGTGGGCGGACTGTCCGGCGCGTTTATCCCCGTCAGTGAGGACGAAGGTATGATTGCCGCCGCCCGCTCCGGGGCGCTTACCCTGGATAAACTGGAGGCCATGACCTGCGTATGTTCCGTAGGGCTGGATATGATTGCCGTTCCGGGAGACACCCCCGCAGAGACCATTTCCGCCATCATCGCCGATGAGGCGGCGATTGGGATGGTCAACGCAAAGACGACGGCTGTGCGTATCATTCCAGCCCCCGGCTGTACCGTAGGAGATATGGTGGAATTCGGCGGGCTTTTGGGGTCTGCCCCGGTTCAGCCGGTTCATCCCTTCTCGGCCAAGGAATTTGTAGAGCGAGGGGGGCGCATTCCCGCCCCCATGCAGAGCCTGAAAAACTGAACGGCTCGAATCATGTTTGATGCTTGTGAAAGGAGTATGCGACGATGCCACTGTTTAATTTGTTCGACGGCGATGCCAGACAGCGGGAGGAAGAATTGTCTCAAAACCAGGATTTGGATATCTACACCGGGATGAAGGTGGAAGTGATTTCCGATGATGACCGGATGTTTCTGACCGCAGAGGTGGTGGGCCTGCGTGGGGACCGGGCACAGCTGAAGCCCTGCATGGACGGCAGTCTTTTGGCCGCAGGGGAGGCGGTGCCTGTGACCATCCGGGGCTTCAGCAGCAAGGAGAACCGGGCCGTGGTGATGCAGGCCCGGCTCCGGGTGAGCGGCAGCGGAAGCTGGCAGGCAGAGCATTTGGCTCTGCTGGAAAAGGGGGATAACCGGGCCTCGGTCCGTGTGCCGGTGGGCTTTGACGCGTTTTTGCGTTATAAGGATGGGCAGGAGCCAGTGGATGTGCTGAATATGAGCACAGGCGGCGCGTGCATCTTTACCCGGGCCCGGCACAACGTAGGTGAAAAGCTCACAATGCTGCTGACTCTGCCGATCCAGTCCGGGGAACTGACCCTGCCGGTTCAGATTCTGCGCATCAACGAGCGGCGGAACGGTTGTTTTGAATATGGCTGCAAATTTTTGAATATAGATGAGGAACTGGAAAACCGGCTTGCCAGAGCAGTTTTTGAACTCCACGGCCAAAACAAATAAAACGATGGAACCCAGATGATATTTTTTGTACAAAAAGGCTGCGGAAAAAAAGCTGGAATATTCCGCTGTAGGGGCTTGCTTTCTTGGCGGGATTATACTAAAATATGAGACAAGCGACTGAACGTCCGCCCCAAGGGGCAAATTTTCCCCGACAGAGGTAAAATCTGTATTTCGACCGGAATACAGAATTGCTGAATTTGGTTCCGGGGAGCAATTTGGAGGTCGAATAAAACATGAGCAAGACAAGAAAAGTAGGCTTTACCGAAACCGTCCTGCGCGACGCCAACCAATCCCTTATCGCCACCCGCCTGCCCTACAGCAAATTTGAGCCCATTCTGGAGACAATGGACAAGGCTGGCTACTATTCCGCTGAGGTGTGGGGCGGAGCTACCTTCGACGTCTGCCTGCGCTATTTGCAGGAAGATCCCTGGGAGCGCCTGCGGAAGATTCGCAAAAAGATGCCGAACACCAAGCTGCAAATGCTTCTGCGCGGCCAGAACATTTTGGGCTATAAGCACTACCCCGACGACGTGGTGCGCAAGTTTGTGGAGCATTCCATCAAGAACGGCATTGACATCATCCGTATTTTTGACGCCCTCAACGACGCACGCAACCTTCAGGTTGCCATCGAAGAGACGGTAAAGCGGGGTGGGCATGCCTCCGGTACCATCTGCTTCACCACCAGCCCTGTCCATACGCTGGAGAAGAATGTTAAGATGGTGAAGGAACTGAAACAGATGGGTGTCAAGTCGATCTGTATTAAGGATATGGCCGGCATTATGGGCCCCAAGGAGTCCTATGATCTGGTTTCTGCCATTAAGGACGCGGTGCCCGACCTGCCCCTGATTATTCACACCCACTGCACGACTGGTCTGGCGTTCATGACCTGCCTGAAAGGTGTGGAGGCAGGCGCCGACGTGCTTGATACTGCCATCTCTCCCATGTCCGGCGGTACTGCACAGCCTGCCACCGAGACCCTGGCCTATGCGCTGCGTTCCCTGGGCTACCAGGTAGGCTTGGATGATAAGGTGCTGATTAAGATGGCCGACTTCTTCAAGGGTGTCCGTGCTGACTTCATCAAGGACGGCACGCTGGACCCCATCTCCATGGCCACCGATACCCAGTGCCTCAACTATCAGATTCCTGGTGGTATGCTGTCCAACCTGATCTCTCAGCTGAAAATGATGAACGCCATCGACAAGCTGGACCAGGCACTGGCCGAAACTCCCAAGGTCCGGGCCGACCTGGGCTATCCTCCCCTGGTCACCCCCACCAGCCAGATGGTGGGCTCTCAGGCGGTACAGAACGTACTGGCCGGCGAGCGGTATAAGGTGGTAGGCAAGGAGATCAAAGCTTACTGCCGCGGCGAATATGGCCGTACTCCCGCCCCCATCGACCCCAAGATTCAGAAGAAGATTTTGGGCAATACTCCTGTTGTCCAGGGCCGCTTTGCCGACTCTCTGGAGCCGGAGTTTGAAAAGACCAAAAAGGAACTGGGCGCCACCGCTAAGAGCGATGAGGATGTGCTGAGCTATATTGCCTTCCCCCAGGTTGCTATGGCGTTCTTCAAGGACCGTGAGGCCGGTTTCCCCAAGAAGGAAGACCCCGCAAAGAAGGCAGCAGCGCCCGCCGCCGCCAAGCCCGCGGATCTGCCCCCCATGCCTGCATGGCAGGGACATGTGTACTATGCAAACGTCCCGGCCTCCATGGCCAATGGGGTGAACGCCCGTCCCATCCAGCCCTTTGCGGCCAGCTATCAGCCTCCGCATCTGATGATGGGATGCCGTGACACCTGCCCTGGCGTCTATACCATTACCATCGACGGTAAGTCTTATGCGGTTTCCATTGCTGCCGCAGATGGAGCGGCTCCTGCTGCCGCCCCTGTGGCTGCTGCTCCGGTTGCCGCTCCTGCGGCGGCCCCTGCGCCTGTCGCAGCTCCGGCGCCCGCGCCCGCACCCGCAGCGGCTCCTGCCGCAGCCCCCGCTGCCGGCGAGACTCCGGTCAACAGCCCTATGCCCGGAAACGTGTTTAAGGTGGAGTGCAAGCCTGGTCAGGCTGTGAAGGCAGGCGATGTGCTGGTTGTTCTGGAAGCTATGAAGATGGAGATTGAGGTTACCGCTTCTGTGGACGGCACGGTTAAATCGGTTGCCGCCAGCCAGGGCGCCGCTGTCAATACTGACGACTTGCTGGTTGTTCTGGGCTGAACGAAACCGTTGCTAATAAATGTGGTTTCTGGCGATTGCTTGCGAGCCGAAAGAAGTTGGACGATTACCTCATAAGCGAAGCAGGAAGAAAGAGAAGGGATCAGCCGGAAAAGCTGGTCCCTTGTCTGTACTTGGACATGTGGGGATAGATTCCGATGTGTTAAGGTATTGGAAACGCAGGCAGGTACTTCCGGATTCTGGGCCGGGTTGACAAAAAACGAGCAAATAGTATACTTTGTGGTGTAAAACAGTGGTTCAGATGGGAATAAACGCATCTTATCCCAAATGAATCAACCGGAGTGTAAAAAGGAGGCTAAACTTTGAAATATCGAGCATTTTCGATTGCTCTGGCACTGTGCCTTTGTGCGTCTTCTGCACCGAACACATACGCATGGCAGGCGTCCCCGTTGCCACAGGAGCATATTCTTGCGGCACAATTGGCCGGAGGACGTACTGCTGATACACAGGGCGATGTTCCGACTCCCCAGGAAGTCTATGAGACCTTGATTGCCTTAAAGGAGCAGGACGGCTACAAGGAAGAAACGCCTTGGACTGACGCAACGCATTCCTATATTTGGAACGGCGGCCCTATTGATGGGAATGTAACGGGCGGCACAGGTTGTGTCGCGTTTGCCTTTAAACTCAGCGACTTGGCGTTCGGCAATTTGCGTGCAAGAATGTACACAGATTTTGCGTTTTCGGATGTAAAGGTGGGCGATATTCTGCGTGTGAACGGCGGTGCACATACCGTGATTGTTCTCCAGGTGACAGAAGAAGGAGTGACAATTGCAGAAGGAAACTATAACAGCATGGTTCACTGGGGCCGTTCGCTGACAAAGGCACAGGTTGAAGATGCCGTTAGCCTCATCACCCGCTATCCAGAAGGTTACATTCCGCCAGATGACTCATCCAGTAACGAGCCAATTGAAGGCGGTTCAGGCACACTGGCTGGAGGGCTTGCCTGGAAGCTGACAAAGGCGGGCACACTTACGATCTCTGGTAATGGAGCTATGCCGGATTTTTCCGCAGACCAGCCATGGAATATACATGCAGACAAAATCCTGAAGATTGTGATCGAAAATGGCGTGACGAGTGTAGGCAATAACGCCTTCCAGGGCAGTAAAGCACTCGGCGTGGTGATTCCAGCCAGCGTGAAAACGATTGGCAGCAATGCCTTTCGGAGTTGTTCCAGCTTGATTTCTGTGACAATGTCCGAGGGCGTGGAAACGATTGGCGACAACGCCTTTCGCGGCTGTGTGCAGCTGAAGACTATGGCTCTCCCTTCCAGTGTTCTGAGTGTGGGGAGCGGAGTGTTTATGGACTGCGTGGAGTTGACACAGGTTGTCTTTGCTCCCGGTGGACAGAAGGTGCAAATGGGTGACAGCCTGTTCGCACGATGCCGGACGCTGACAAAGGTAATCCTTCCCTCACAAGTAGACCGTATTGGTGAAGGGATGTTTATGGACTGCCTGCTTCTTTCCAATGTAAATATTCCCCAGGGTGCGGAGAGCATTGGAATGAGTGCGTTTGCTTCCTGCGGAAGGTTGACCTCAGTCACCATTCCGGACAGTGTAACGCAAATTGGAATGGCTGCGTTTTCGGCCTGTGGTATCACTGACATATACTTTGGCGGCAGTGAAGCACAGTGGGCTGCAATACAAAAACTAGGGGACACATCAGGGATATTGGCAAACGTTAATATCCACTACGATGCCACCGACCCAACTCCTGATCCGGAGCCGGAGCCTGACCCAGGGCCTGGACACACCCACTCCTGGGGGGATGGAACCATCACGAAACCGGCCTCCTGTACTGCCTCGGGTACTCGGACATATATCTGTACTGGCTGTGAGGAAATCCGGACCGAAACGATTTCTGCTTTGGGGCACAATTACGAAATCTCTCCGGAGACAAAACAAGCCACTTGCACCAAGGATGGCAGAGAGACTTCTGTCTGCTCCAGGTGCGATGATGTCCAGACAAAAGTGGTTCCCGCCACAGGACACCATCTTGTTCACAATAGTGATGGTGATTATGAGTGTACCAACGAGCTTGACTCCAGCGGAGAGTCCTCCATGACGGTAACTTCTTCTGTAGGAGACGGCTATTTTGCGGTAAAAGGTGAGGACGGCCATCGGGCTCCTTACGCTTATCAAGATACCTCGTCTGCACAACAGCATATCTCGGAACTGGTACGCAAAGCCTTGAGCGCTGTGGACAGTCATTTGAGTGGAACTATCACCACCATCCGTTTTACCCCGCCCACTAGAACCATGGACGGTGAGTATGTCTATCAAGTGACAATCCGCTCGGGAGCGCGGGCGGCGGCGTTCAACCTGACCACAGAGCCGCTGAGCATGGTAATTCCGGCGAACAGTGCGCCTGTCCCCAGCCCGGAACCTGAGCCCTCGCCTAGGCCCGACACGGAATCGGAGGAGACCTATTCCGTTAACATTCTCAAAACTACCGGCGGCCAGGTGACCTCTAACTACCGCTCTGCCGCGCAGGGCGGCCAAGTGATTGTCTTTGTCCAGCCGAACGCAGGATATGAGTTGGCTGAGCTGACGGTTACCGATGGACAGGGCCGTAATGTGCCAGTGCGGGATATGGGAGGGAGCAAGTATCGCTTCAATATGCCCAGTGTGAAGGTTGATATCAAAGCGGTATTTACTGCCTCTGTTCCGGCCTCCTCTGGAAAACCGCTGCCTTTTACCGATGTGATGCCATCTGCGTGGTATTACAGCGGCGTGGAATATGTCTGGCGGAACGCTCTGATGAGCGGCGTCTCGAATACCCGGTTTGCGCCCAACGAGGCGACCAGCCGTGCTATGATCTGGAGTATCTTGGCTCGAATGAATGGAATCCGTATGGACAGTGCTTCGGGCAGTGCGTGGTACGAGAAGGGAAGACTATGGGCGATGGGCCAGGGTGTGACCGATGGGAGCAACCCGATGGAAAACGTGACGCGAGAGCAGCTTGCAGCGATGCTCTGGCGAAATGCTGGGAGTATCAGCGGTGGAGGCAGTCTTGATGGGTTCCGTGATGCCAATGAGGTGAGCGGTTACGCCGTCAGCGCCATGCGGTGGGCCATCGACCGGGGAATTCTTCTTGGAAGCGATGGACGTTTGAATCCCAAAGGAACAGCAACCCGTGCGGAAGCCGCCGCTATGATGATGCGGTATGCCGCCAGTCTCCAAAATGGGAAGTAAGCGAAATATTTGGCTCGTGCGAGCGAGATAGAAGGAAATCATATTGCCGCCGCCCGAGGGCGGCGGCAATACTATATGGGTATAATCGAGCAGGTTTTGCATGTGCCACAATAAAGCTCCGGTGCGGTTGAATACCGTACCGGAGCTTGAATGCAATATATCCGCCACCCGCTGAGGGGGGATTGTTTCATGGGGTCCTGCCGGATACCGCGGGCCGTTACCGTTCGCTGTAAGTATCGTCTTCACTGGTGTGGTAGGCATCATAATTGAAGATCAAATCATCAATATCTACATCGTCGCGGACCTTGGCCCAAATGTTATTCACTTCTCGTTTTGGCATAGTCATAGTTCGTATCTCCTTTCAAGGCTTATAAAAATGGGTATAAAAATACCACCGTCTGCCATGCAAACGATGGAGAACATGCTGTAGCCGCCATGGTCCGGCCAGTCAGGCAGCAAAACTGCGCACAGTATACTCCAAACGCTTGCAAACTAAGAGTGCCCCTTGGGTAACATAACGCAGCCGCATCCATGCCCACCTCTTTTCTTGCAGATTCTGTACCAGCTGGGAAACATGTGAGATCCATTTCCCCACTAGGTGGAATTATTGTAAACCATTTGACCCGTTTTGTCAAGGGCCTTTTTGTAATTTTTTTATGAGCTGCCTGCATTTTTCTTCCTGCTCTCGTTAATTTTGACAAAAGGTAAAAAAATACTCCGCCCTCCCAAAGGGCGGGGGCCGTAAAACAGTATTTTTGAAAAAGCTGAAAACGTAGTGTTTTCAAG
>JAAWIE010000057.1 GCA_022796195.1 Lawsonibacter sp.
CGGAATACGGCGAGGTAACGGTGGAAATTCCTCCCACCCGGCCGACGCCTCCTCCCGAGCACCAGCACACGTGGGGAGACTGGACGATCACAAAGGTTCCCACCCTTACCGCAGGCGGTACGGCGGAACGGGTATGTCAGGGCAATTCCGCCCACAAAGAGAGCAAACCCCTGCCCGCACTGACCGATACCAGTGTCTGGACCCCCGGCGATAAGAAGGAGCCCACTGAGGACACCCCCGGGTCCCAGACCTATGAGTCGGAATACGGCGAGGTAACGGTGGAAATTCCTCCCACCCCGTCTGAACACACCCACAGCTGGGCAAAGGTTTGGACCAGCGACCGGGACTTCCACTGGCACGAGTGCGAAGCTGAGGGCTGTACTGTCACCGAAGACAGCGGCAAGCAGGGCTACGCAGCCCACCAGGAGGATAACGGCACGGTGGCTCAGGAGCCTGACGAAGATACCCCGGGCAGGAAACTCTATTCCTGCACGGTCTGCCAGCGGGTCCTGCGCACCGAGGAAATCCCCGCCCTGGGCTTTGAGATTTCCGGAACCGTAACGGAGGACCAGGATCCCGTGGCGGGCGCAAATGTGAAGCTGATGCGGGGGATTGACGAGGTCCAGGAGACCACAACCGACTCCGCAGGCCGGTATGGCTTTTCCGGCGTACGCCCCGGCATCTACAACGTGGTGGCGACCAAAGACGGCAAAACCATGACCATTCTAGTCATCATTACTATGGCAAACGCCACCGAACAGAATCTGACCATGCCCGGCGAAAACGTGAACTCGATCCTGGAGATCCGGGATACCAATGTCGGCGCAGAGGACAGCGTTCAGGTAACCGGAGTTGTGGTGGGCGGTCTGGAAGAAGAGGCCGAGGAGCGGAAGGAGACCGGCGCTACCGTCACGGTGACCATGACCGTTGAGAAGGAGAACGAGACCCAGAGCGCGGAACAGTCCGCCATCCGGCAGACCACCGAAGCCGCTGGGCAGACACTGGAGTTCCTGAGCATCGCGGTGAAAAAAGAGGTCATTTCGGAGGCGGATACCACCACCGAGCAGATTACCAGAACAAACCGCCTGATTGAAATTGTAATTCCCTACGACTTCTCCGGAAAGAAGAACATCACGGTCTACCGCTGCCACGACGGCGCAGCGGAGGTTCTGACCGAGAGAAGCAACCAGGAAGGCACGTTCCGGCTGGACGTATCCGGCGGACTGATCCACATTTACGCCCAGAAGTTCTCCACCTACGCCGTGGGACACACGGAAGACCCCGGAGTTTCTGATCCGGAAGTCTACCGCCTGACCGTCACCGGCGGCAACGGCAGCGGAACCTATCAGACGGGAGAGACTGTGGTGATTACCGCAGTGGCTCCCAGCGGAAAGCAGTTTACCGGCTGGAAGGTCATTTCCGGCGGGGTGACTTTGACCAGTCCCGGCAGCGGACGCACAGACTTTACCATGCCCGCCGGGAATGTGGTCCTGGAGGCGCAGTTTAAGGACACGGCTCAGCCCGGTCCGGATGATCCGGATAACCCTGACAACCCCGATAACCCCGATAACCCAGACAATCCGGATAACCCGGACAACCCTGATAACCCGGACAATCCGGATAATCCCGATAAACCGACGCCGCCCACACCGCCTTCCAGCGGCGGCTCCTCCGGTTCGGGCAGCAGCGAACCCACCTATAGACCCATTATGGAGCAGCCTGACCATGGCACGGTAACAGTCCGGCCCCGCGACCCCGAACAGGGCGACAAAGTAACCATCACCGTCACCCCTGACAAGGGCTATCAGACGGACAGCGTCACCGTTACCGACCAGAACGGCAAACCGGTGACTGTGGTGGACAATGGCGACGGAACCTTCACCTTTACCCAGCCCAAAGGAAAGGTTACCATCACAGTTACCTTCAAGCCGGTTCCCACTGGAGTATCCAGCTGTCTTAGAGACCAGAACTGCCCCATCTGGCCCTACACCGATGCCAGTCCCAAAGCGTGGTATCACGACGGCGTCCACTACTGCCTGGAAGGTGGGCTGATGACCGGCTACTCCAACGGTCTGTTCGGGCCGAACGACAGGCTGTCCCGGGCACAGCTGGCCCAGATTCTCTACAATCTGGCCGGGAGTCCGGCGGTAACGGGCAGCAGCGGTTTCTCCGATGTAGCCCCCGGCGCGTGGTACGCCAAAGCGGTTACCTGGGCACGGCAGAACGGCGTGGTCAGCGGCTATGATGACGGCCGTTTCGGCCCCGACGACCCCATTACCAGGGAGCAGCTGGCGGCAATCCTCTGGCGTTACGCCGGGTCCCCCGCCGCTTCTGAAAACATCTCCCGGTTTACCGATGCAGCCAGCGTCTCCTCCTACGCGGAGACCGCGCTGCGCTGGGCGGTGAGCAGAGGGATTATCAGCGGCGCTGACGGCGCCCTCCTCCCCGGAGAGCCCGCTACCCGCGCACAGGCCGCAACCATGCTGGTGCGGTTCTGCACCGAAAAATAAACTGTTTCAACTGATTAAGGCCAGCCGGCGGAGAATTTCCGCCGGCTGGCCTTTTCAACGTTCCATTGATCACATCTCATTGTATTAAATCGCAAAAAACCCGTGAAATGTTACATTTCACGGGTTTTGGTGGACCTGATCGGATTCGAACCGACGACCCCTACAATGCGAATGTAGTGCGCTCCCAGCTGCGCTACAGGCCCGGATATTCAACTATGAGAGACAGCTTCTATATTATATCAGATTTTTCAGAAATGTAAAGAGTCTTTTTTACTTTTACCAAATTCTCCAAGTAATTCACAAAATCACATTGACACAGCAGGGAATTTCCACTAAAATAAAGGACACTTTGGTAGAAAAGGGAGGATTTACAATGAACCCGAGCGAGAAAAAGCCTGCAAGGAACGGGATGGCGCTTTTGCCCATTCTGGTGTTTCTGGTGCTGTACTTGGGGATGGGACTGATTTTTGAGTATGGGCTTGGCATTGAGATGGCCTTTTATAATATCCCCATTGTGGTGGTATTTATGGTGGCCCTGTTGGTGGCCTGTGTACAGAATCCTGCGTTAAACTTTGACCGCAAGATGGCCGTAATGGCCCAGGGCGTAGGCGACAAAAATATTATGACCATGATTCTTATTTTTCTAGTAGCCGGTGTATTTGTAGGCGTCACTGGGCGAAGCAGCGCAGAGGCGGTGGCCTACTTCCTGCTCTCTGTCACTCCTGCCTGGGCCTCGGTGGCGGTGCTGTTCGCCGCCGCCTGCTTTGTTTCTACCGCAATGGGCACCTCTGTAGGCACTATCACGCTGATTACCCCCATCGCTGCGGCGGTGGCCAATGTGTCCGGCTTTTCCCTGGCGCTGTGCGTGGGGTCGGTCATGGGCGGGGCTATGTTTGGGGACAACCTGTCCTTTATCTCCGATACCACCATTGCCGCCTGCAACACACAAGGCTGTGAAATGCGGGACAAATTCCGTGCTAACTTCAAAATCGCCATGCCCGCAGCTCTGGTAACGCTGGCTGTCATTCTGGCCCAGTCGATCAGCGCCGGGGTAGGACAGATTGACATTCCAGAGTACAATCTGCTTTTGCTGGTTCCCTATGTGCTGGTACTCATTGGCGGCATTGCCGGGCTAAACGTATTTGTTGTACTGCTGGTCGGTATTCTAGCCGGTGCGGCCATTGTGCTACCCACCGGAACCGTGGACTTTATGGGGCTGCTGGGCGGCATGGGTTCCGGCGCCGCCGGTATGTTTGAGACCATCATGGTAACCGTTTTGGTCTCGGCCATGTGCGCTCTGATTCGGGAGTACGGCGGTTTTGAAGCCCTGTTGGCCTTCATCCGCCGGGTCTTTCAGGGACGAGTCGGCGGCCGGCTGGGCGTGGGCCTGCTGGTCGGGGCCATGGATATTGCCACAGCCAACAACACGGTCGCCATCGTAATGGCCGGTCCCATCGCCAAGGAGATCAGCGAGGAGTATGGCATTACGCCTAAGGAGTCCGCCTCTCTGCTGGATACCTTCGCCTGTATCTTCCAGGGTGTAATTCCTTACGGTGCACAGATGCTGGTGGCAATCTCCGCTTCTGGAGGCACCGTGTCCGCATTCCAGATCATGCCCTGCCTGTACTATCCCTATCTTCTGGCCGCTGCCTGTGTCATCTACATTCTCGTGGGTGCGGGGAAACATCGCTGAGATTTTGAATTGTGCCGTGTGGCTGCGGCTGTTCCATCGCATGGAAACCGTTTGGTATTTGTTTTTCTTGCATATTTTCGCCGTTTGGTTTATAATAGAAAGGAAAACCAGCTGACAGCCGCGCTTTTGTCTCCATAGGAGGTAGCAATTTTGAAACGCTTTTTGATCTTTCCCTGTGTTCTGTGCACCGTGCTGGGACTGCTTGTGGGAATTCTCCTTCCCGTTGACTTGTGGGAGGATGCCCCAGTCCACAACGGTCCCACCGATAATTTTACCCCGCCCCCTGGCACGTCTCAGAATCCTGTAAATTCTTCCAGCGCCGCACGGTCTACCACTGCGGACCCGCTGGAACCCACGGATAATTTCTCACTGCTCAGCTCCGCCTGCGCCGTAAACCGCTGTCTCCAGCAGCGGAGCTGGGCCACGCTGTCCGCCTATGTCCACCCGGACCGGGGCGTTACCTTTACACCTTACTCCACCGTGGACCCGGAGAATGATCTCAACTTTTCTGCAGACCAAATCAAGGAGCTGGGTCAGGACTTCAATGTGTACACCTGGGGCATTGAAGACGGCCGGGGCGATCCCATCAAGATGACATTCAAAGAATATTTTGAGCGGTATGTCTATAATCGGGACTACACGCAGGCTGTAGAAATCGGAATCGACCGGGTAATGACTGGGGGAAACGCCCTGGAAAATCTGTCTGAGGCGTATCCAGGCTGCCGGTTTGTCGATTTCAGCTTCCCCAGCGCCGACCCTGTGAACGACGGTCTGGACTGGTCCTCCCTCAAGCTGGTGTTTGAACCAAGTGAAGCACACTGGTACTTGGTGGGGATTGTCCACGGAGAGTGGACTATTTAGCGCACTGGCAGTCTTGCGTGCGATTGCAGGGGGCCGCCCGGGAAGGGCGGCCCTTATTTTGGGAAACCGGAAAGGACTTCTTACGCTATGAATATTATCATCGTAGGCAGCGGAAAGGTTGGCTTTACCCTGGCCGAACAGCTGGTGCTGGAGGAACACGATGTTACGGTAGTGGATACGGCGGAGGATACCCTCCGCCGTGCGGGGGACCAGCTGGATATTATGACGGTGCGGGGCAACGGCGTGTCCGCCGCCACCCTGCGGGAGGCGGGGGCCGGCAACGCCGACCTGTTGGTAGCCGCCACCAACTCCGATGAGGTGAACATGGTCTGTTCTCTCACCGCCAAAAGCTTAGGGGCCAAATATACCATCGCCCGGATTCGCAATCAGGAGTATACCGCCAGCGTGGCAGACCTGCGCCGGGATCTGAAAATCGATATGGTGATCAACCCAGAGAACACGACCGCCGCAGAAATTTCCCGTCTGCTCCGTTTCCCTGCCGCCGCCAACATTGAGAGTTTCTGCCGGGGAATGGTGGAACTGATGGGCTTTCGTCTCCAGGAGGGAGACTTTTTGGTTGGTTCCCCCCTCTACAGCCTGCCGGGGCAGGTGAAAAAACTCTCTCTGCTGTTCTGCGCTGTGGACCGTGAGGGACAGGTGTCCATCCCCAACGGCTCCTTCGTGCCCCAGGCGGGGGACAAGCTGTATATGATTGGCCGGCCGGCCAGTTTGGACCAATTCTTCCGTCAGCTTGGCCGTTACGCCCCAAAGGTAAAACAGGTCTTCCTGGTAGGAGGCGGAAAGGTGTCGATGTATCTGGCCAATATGCTGGACCGGATGGGGATTCGCCTGAAAATTGTGGAGGCCAGAGAGGAGCGGTGCCGTCTGCTCAGCGAGCGGTTTCCCCGGGTTACTGTCATCCATGGCGACGGTACTGATTCCGAATTGCTGGAGTCGGAGAGCCTCACCGCCAGCGACGCGTTCGTCGCCCTCACTGACCGGGATGAGGACAATCTGATCATCTCTCTGTACGCTATGCAGCAGGGGCTGTCCAAGGTGATTACCAAGTGCAACCGGCAAAACTATGCCGGAATTGTTCGCTCTCTGGGCTTGGACAGTGTGATTTCTCCCAAATTTGTCACCGCCTCCCACATTCTCCATGTGGTACGGGGCATGCAGAACACCCAAGGCAATGTGATGAACTCTCTCCACAGAATTGCCGGCGGCGGAGCGGAAGCCATTGAATTTACCGTCGGCCCAGGCACAAAACACCTGGGCGTCCCCCTGAAGGACCTGCGCCTGCGGCCCGGGGTACTGCTGGCCGTCATCGTTCGTGGGAAAGATATTATCATTCCCGAGGGCTCCTCCTACCTGCAAGAGGGGGACCAGGTAATCATTATCGCCCGGGAGAGCGGCATTTTGGACCTGAACGCCATCTATGCCGCGGAACCCGCCGCACCAAGAGGGAACGGGAAATGAATATAAAGCTGGTTTTAAAGTTGGTGGGCCGGGTTCTGGTGATGGAAACTGCCGCTCTGACTGTCCCGCTGGCCGTAGCTCTGCTCTACCGGGAGAGCCCTGCCCCCTTCCTGCTGTCCATTGCCATTGTGGCCGCTGTGGGCCTTGTCCTATCCACCCTGCCCGCCAAGACCCAATTCTTTACCCGGGAGGGCTTTGTTGCGGTGGGTCTGATCTGGATTTTCACCGGAGTGGTGGGGGCCCTGCCCTTTCTCTTCTCCGGGTATTTTGCCACCCCTATGGACGCCATTTTCGAATCCTGCTCCGGGTTTACCACCACCGGCTCCACCATCTTAACCGATATTGAGGCCCTGCCCAAGGGCATCCTATTCTGGCGGGCCTTTACACACTGGATGGGAGGCATGGGCGTACTGGTGCTGGCCACCGCTATCGTCCCCAAACTGGGCATCCGCTCCCACTACCTGACCCAGGCCGAGACGCCGGGACCGGTATTCTCCAAATTGGTGCCAAAGCAGTCCCAGACCTCTAAAATTCTCTATACCATGTACTTTGCCCTTACGGCACTGGAGGTCCTCTGCCTAAAACTGGCGGGAATGCCTCTGTATGACGCCTTAATCCACTCCTTTTCCACAGCGGGCACCGGCGGCTTCTCCAACCGGAATGCCAGCGTGGGAGCCTACGACAGCGTGGCTGTAGACGTGATTATCACCATATTTATGCTGTTGTTCTCCATCAACTTCGCCGTCTATTTCCTGATCCTCACCAAAAAGTGGAGAGAGGCATTTCAGAGCGACGAACTCCGCTTTTTCTTGGCGATCGTGGCGGGGGCTACGGCGGTGTTGACGCTGGCCAACCTGAGTGTTTATAGCAGTGTTGGAGACAGCCTGCGGTACACCGCCTTTCAGGTGGCCTCCATCATCTCAACCACCGGCTTCGGCACAGCGGACTTTGTTCTGTGGCCCCAGTTTTCGCAGCTGATTATCGTTTTAATCATGTTTTGCGGGGCCTGCGCCGGGTCTACCGGCGGCGGTATGAAATGCTCCCGTGTGCTCCTTCTGCTCCGGGCCATCCGCCGGGAGGTCCACCGCATCACCCATCCCCGCTGTGTCGAGGTGGTCAAGCTGGACGGCAAACTGGTGAACGAAGCAACCCTCCATTCCCTTCTGGTCTTCCTGGGCGCCTATGTATCCACCGTGTTTTTTGCCGCACTGGTGATTTCCCTGGATGGCTTTTCCTTCTCCGTCTCCTTCAGCGCCGCCCTCACCTGTGTCAGCAATGTAGGTCCCGGCCTGGAGGCAATTGGGCCCAGCGGCAATTTCGCCGCCTTTTCGGGGCTGTCCAAGGGCGTTATGTCCCTGTGCATGATTGTCGGAAGACTGGAGATTTTTCCCATTTTAGTTCTGTTCAGCCCCTCTACCTGGCGCAAAAGCTGATAAAAGTGCCGCCCTATGGGCGGCACTTATTTACATGGCTGATTTTAAGGCTTGGGCCAATTGATCGGGGCAGGAGGTCGGTTTTCCACCGCAGCGGATTCCCTCCATCCTTTGGACCGCCTCTTCCACCTTCATCCCGGCCAGCAGGGAGGACAGCCCTTTCAGATTTCCATCACAGCCGCCCACCACCTGCACGGAGCGGATGACGCCATCCTCCACTTCAATCTGGAAGGACCGGGAACAGACGCCCCGGGGGGTATACTGAATTGTCATACAAAAACGCCTCTCTTTCCAATTTCAGCCTAACTTCGACAAAAAACGACACGTTTCGTCCTTGTCCAAGCTGTATACTGAAATCATAGCAAATTTCGGGAAGAAAGGCAAGTCCCCGCCTTAAATTGTGGTTTTCCGCCGCTCCAGCTGGAGACGGTCGGCGATCATGGCGATAAACTCGCTGTTGGTAGGCTTGCCCTTCGCATTGGATACCGTGTAGCCAAAATACTTTTGCAGTGTTTCTAAGTCACCCCGATCCCAAGCCACTTCGATGGCGTGGCGAATGGCCCGTTCTACCCGGCTAGCAGTCGTGCCGTAACGTTTCGCCACCTCAGGGTAGAGCACTTTGGTCACTGCGTTAATTACATCCATATCGTTGACCGCGATAATAATGGCTTCCCGCAGGTACTGGTAGCCCTTGATGTGGGCGGGAACGCCTACCTCATGAATGATAGCAGTCACTTGTGCCTCCAAGGTAGCGTCCTCGTCCTGTTCTGGTTCCATGCCGCCGGGTGTCATCACCTGACGCAGGCGTTCCCCCACAGCGGATACCCGGCAGGGCTTTGTGAGGTAGAAGTCCGCACCCTTCGCGGCCGCAGTTTCTACCATGCTGCCCTTCATATAGCTGGACACAATCAACACCCTGGGCCGTACCTTCAGGCGGGTAAATTCATCCAGTACATCCAGACCGTCCATGCCGCCGGTGAGTACCAGCTCTGTTACCACAGCGTCTGGCTGCAATTCCCGCGCCATACGCAGCAGCTCCGGGCCGTCGCCGGTTTCGCCCACAACGCGCAGGCCCGGCTCATCGTTCAGGGTCCGCACTAGGCTTCTTCGAAACTCAGCCCCAGTGTCGGCCACCACAACTCGTTTTACGCTCTCCATACTTTCCTTCCTTTCTTAAAAATAATCGAAAATTCTGTGTCGGCCGTCAAATTTTCCCGACTGGCATGCACCTCCGGTGCAATTCGACTGACCGCCTATAATTTATCATATCTTGCCATAATTTGCAAGTCATTTTTTCGTATTTTATGGGAGTTTTTATCACAATATTCGACTATTTTTCTGCAAAAGAAGAATTATTTTGTAAAATGCGGGCCTATAGTTCCCGCCGGTTCCCTGCGCCCTTTCAAGAAAAGACACTGCCATCCAGTTTCCCGGTCGAACTGCGGCGAATTATAGAGAAGTGCGTACCTTTGTCAGTTCTTCGGCGATATTCAAGACGTGGTCTCCAATACGCTCAAAGTCGGTAAGCAGTTCGGAGTAGAGGATACACGCCTCTGCGGAGCAGGCCCCCTCCCGCATACGGCGCAGCTGATTCCGGCGGAAGACGGCGGTCATATCGTCAATCCTCTGTTCCAGTTGGGCCACCTGGGACAGCCACTCCACACTCCCGCCCTCACCAGACAGCAGAGCGGATACCGCACGCAGAGAGATGTCCTGCATCTGCCTTATCTCCTCCTGGGCAATGGCAGAAAAAGCTATATTTTTCTCCGTCAACAGCTGGGTATAACCGGCCAAGTTGTCGGCGTGGTCGGCGATTCGCTCTATATTACCCGAGATGGTGAAAAAGCCGCTGACAATTTTTGAGCCTCGCTCATTGGTCTCAATCGAGATGAGGCGGGAAACATAGCGGGAAATTTCCCGGTTCAAAAAGTCGATATACTCTTCCCGCTGTTCCACACGCTCCAGAGGAGAACAATCCCTCTCCAAGACAGCCCGGAAACCAGTATCCACATTCTGACGGGCCATCTCCAACATGCGGCGCAGCTCGTTACGTAGCTGGTCCACTACAATGGCGGATACACCCAGACCACCGTCCTTGCCGCCGGCGGTGACCGGGGTAAGGTAGGCCAGACGCATCTGTGTCCCCGCCGTCTGGGGCTCCTCTTTGTCGGGCAGGATCATGGTCGCCAGCTGGGCCAGCCATCCCCCCAGCGGCAGGAGCAGAGCGGTGGTCGCCAAGTTGAAGGCAATGTGCATAACGGCAATTTCCGCTTTGGGGCTAGCTACCGCCGCCTCAATCCATTCCGTGATGGGGAAAATCATCACAGCAAGGGTAAAAATTGCAGTTCCGATCACATTGAACAGCAGATGAATACAAGTTGCGCGTTTGGCGCTCCGGCTGGTGCCCAACGAGGCCAGTACCGAGGTGATACAGGTGCCAATATTCTGTCCAAACAGCACATATACCGCACCGGAAAACTGGACGATTCCACCCGCAGCCAGGGTTTGCAAAATGCCCACCGATGCCGAAGAGGACTGAATCAAAGCAGTAAACAGCGCACCGAAGAGAATGCCCAGCAGCGGATTGGACAGGGTGGACATCAGATGAACAAAGGCCGGGAAATCCCGCAAGGGCGCCATTGCGGCACTCATCGTGTCCATACCGATAAACAGGATGCCCAACCCGGCCATAATCTGGCCTATGTGCTGTAACCTGGCCTTTTTGACAAATACCATTAGAAACACACCGGCAAAGGCCACCACGGGGGCCAGAGCCCCCACATCCAAGGCGATCAGCAAGCCGGTAACCGTGGTACCTACATTGGCTCCCATGATAAGCCAGACCGCTTGGTTCAGGGTCATCATCCCAGCGTTGACGAAGCCTACCACCATCACCGTGGTAGCCGATGAAGACTGGACCGCAGCCGTAATTAGCGCCCCGACCAGCACCCCCATAAATCGGTTGGCAGTCAGCTTCTCCAAAATTGATTTCATCCGGTTACCTGCCACGGCCTCCAGTCCGGAACTCATCATCTGCATTCCGTGGAGGAACAGGGCTAAACCGCCGAATACTCCTAAAAATCCCAACAGGTCCATTTGTGTTATCCCCTTTATTTTTGATAGGTTTTCCGAAATTTCCCCAGTTTATTTATATCGATAAAACGTCCTGTTGTCAAGTACTTCTTTCTTATTTTAACATCATTCCGCCACAAAAAACCGGCTTCCTGTATCTTCAGAAAGCCGGTTTTCCATAACCTATTTATGACAGCAGCCACTGCATTGACCACAATCGCCCTTACAAGCTCCGCTCGACCTATGGTTTTTCCACAGAAAACGGACAGCCAGTCCTACAATACAGACTAGGAGCAAAATCACTGCAATTTCTCCAACGTTCATTTTAGCACCATCCTTTTTCTCTTCCATTCCTGCCGTAATGCGGCTCCGCTGAATCGCTTGAAGACGGCAGAATCGCCACGCTTCCCTAGTTTGCTTCCGCGAACCCAGTTTTCTATAGTTTATTATAACTAACTCTTTTTGTCAAGCGGAATTTAATGAATCCATCCCTTGATTTTATTGTCAATTTATGATAATCTTATTCATCAAAGGGGGCTCGTTTTAATGAACATCTACGAATCCGCTGAGGACTATTTAGAGGCTATTTTGATTCTGCGAGAGCGAAATGGGACCGTACGTTCCATCGATGTGGTTCACCAATTGGAGCTGACTAAACCTAGTGTCAGCGTGGCGATGAAACGCTTTCGGGAGAACGGCTACATCGAAATGGACGCCGAAGGGCTTATTACGCTCCTGCCCCCTGGGGAAGAAATCGCGCAGCGCATCTACGACCGGCACAAACTGCTGACTCGGTTTTTGGTTCAACTGGGTGTGAGCGAAGCAGCCGCTGCCGCCGATGCCTGCAAAATGGAACACGATCTAAGTGACGAGACCTTTGCGAAAATTAAGGCATTTACTCTGAATTGTTAACAAAAAACCCGCCCTGTGATGGGCGGGTTTTTAAATTATACCAGCTGGACAATCGCCATCTCGGCGGCGTCGCCGCGGCGGGGACCAATGCGGACCACACGGGTATAGCCGCCGTTGCGGTCAGCATACTTCGGCCCAATCTCCTTAAAGAGCTTATTAGCCACATCCTCTTTGGTGATGTAGGACAGAGCCTGACGGTAGGAGGCCAGGGTATTGGTCTTAGCCAGAGTAATCATCTTCTCGGCCACGGGAGCCACTTCTTTCGCACGGGTGACGGTGGTCTTGATCTGACCGTTCTCCAGCAGATAGGTGACCATAGCGCGGAGCATAGCCCGGCGCTGATCGCTGGTGCGGCCCAGCTTGCGATGTTTCTGAGACATGGTAAACACTCCTTCGACCTCGCGTGGCGAGATCCATTTTAAATTCGTTCCAATTTACGGCCAAAGGCCCGCAGCAAGCGGAACGTTACATACGCCTGCCGCTTAATTGTTCTCCTCGCTCGCCAAAGAAAGCCCCATCATGGACAGCTTGTTGATAACTTCTTCCAGGGACTTGCGGCCCAAGTTCCGGACCTTCATCATTTCCTCTTCTGTCTTGGAAATCAGGTCCTCCACCGTATTGATGTTGGCCCGCTTCAGACAGTTATAGGAACGCACGGACAGGTCCATATCGTCAATGGTCATCTCCATCACCTTATCCCGCTGGGCCTCGGCCTTCTCCACAACTGTAGAGCGGCTGCCCATAGTCTCCGACAGGTCGGTAAACAGGGTAAAGTGGTCGCACAGGATGCGGGCTCCCAGGGAGACAGCGTCCCGAGCGTCGATGGTGCCATTGGTCCACACCTCCAAAGTCAGCTTATCATAGTCGGTGGCGTCGCCCACGCGGGTATTCTCCACGCTATAGTTGACCTTACGCACGGGGGTGTAGATGGAGTCCACCGGGATCACCCCAATGATGGACTGGGCGGGCTTATTCTTGTCGGCAGAGACATAGCCCCGGCCGTGGGACAGCGTCAGCTCCATGGAGAGAGAAGCGTCCGGGCCCAGCGTGGCGATGTGCAGGTCCGGATTCAAAATCTCCACATCCGCATCCGCCTTGATATCTCCTGCGGTGACCTTGCACTCCCCAGACGCCTCAATATGGACGGTTTTAGTGCCCTCGCTGTACAGCTTGGCAATGATGCCCTTCACATTCAGGACAATCTCAGTCACGTCCTCCTTGATACCGGGGATGGTGGTAAACTCATGCTGAACCCCGGTAATCTTGATGGAAGTTACCGCAGTGCCAGGCAGGGAGGACAGCAGAATCCGCCGCAGGGAGTTGCCCAAGGTGGTGCCGTACCCTCGCTCCAGAGGCTCTACCACGTACTTGCCATAGGAAGTGTCGCCAGGATTCTCCACACATTCGATACGGGGCTTTTCAATTTCTATCATATGCTGGGATACCCTCCTTTTCTCGGCGGCGCGTGGGCGCCGCTTCATTCAGCTCACCAATATCTGAGGGTTCTCTAAGTCTGGAACAAACTGCCGCAGGCACCGCAGGGCGGACCCCCGGCCCGCCGCACCTTTATAGGCCCGCACACACCGGAAGCCGCCGCGCCCTGCCGGAAACACCATAGGGCAGCGCATTAAATTACTTAGAATACAGCTCGACGATGAGATGCTCTTCCACGGGGAAGTCAATGTCTTCCCGGGTGGGCATGGCAACAACAGTGCCCTGGAGGGTATTCTTATTGCGGTCCAGCCACTTGGGCACGTTGACCACAGGGGCGTCCTCGCCGGTCAGGCGCTTAAACTTGACGGAAGCGCGGCTCTTCTCCCGAACTTCGATCACGTCGCCGGACTTGACCAGATAAGAGGGGATGTCCACCCGCTGGCCATTTACGGTGAAGTGGCCGTGGGTGGTGAGCTGACGGGCCTCGCGCCGGGTCATAGCAAAGCCCAGGCGATAGACCACATTGTCCAGGCGGCGCTCGATAAGGGTCAGCAGGTTCTCACCTGTCTTGCCCTGCATCCGGGAGGCCTTCTCATAGTACATATGGAACTGCTTCTCCATCACGCCGTAGACAAATTTTACTTTCTGCTTCTCGGTCAGCTGCATAGCGTACTCAGACTGCTTCTTGCGCATCTGACCCTTGGGGTTACGGTTGGTTGTCTTCTTGGCATAGCCCATGGCGGCAGGGGACAAGTTAAGCGCCTTGCACCGCTTGGCGATGGGCTGCATGTTTCTAGCCATCTGTCAAAACCTCCTTCAATCGATCAGACGCGGCGGCGCTTCGGGGGCCGGCAGCCGTTATGGGGAACGGGGGTCACGTCCTTGATGAGGGTGACCTCCAGGCCCACAGCCTGCAGCGCCCGGATGGCGGCCTCGCGTCCCTGGCCGGGCCCCTTTACATAGACCTCCACAGTCTTCAGACCATACTCCATCGCGGCCTTGGCAGCCGTCTCGGCGGCGCTCTGGGCGGCGTAGGGGGTGGACTTACGGGAACCGCGGAAGCCCAGGCCGCCGGAGGAGGCCCAGGACAGGGCATTGCCCTGCGCGTCGGTGACGGTGACCATTGTGTTGTTGAAGGAGGAGCGGATATGCACCTGGCCCCTCTCTACGTTTTTACGCTCGCGGCGCTTGCGCACCACTTTTTTACCTTTGTTCGCAGCCATGTGTATCCCTCCTTACTTCTTCTTATTGGCAACTGTACGCTTGGGACCCTTGCGGGTACGGGCGTTTGTCTTGGACCGCTGGCCGCGAACGGGCAAGCCCTTGCGGTGGCGGATACCCCGATAGCAGCCAATCTCGGTAAGCCGCTTGATGTCCATCGCCACATTGCGGCGCAGGTCGCCCTCCACAGTGTAGTCGTGGCCAATCACCTCGCGCAGCTTGGCCTCATCCTCTTCGGTGAGGTCCTTCACACGGGTGTCGGGGTTTACCCCGGCCTTGGCCAGAATCTTGTTGGCGCTGGTGCGCCCAATGCCGTAGATATAAGTGAGGCCGATCTCGATTCTCTTCTCTCTCGGCAGGTCAATACCGGCAATACGAGCCATT
>JAAWIE010000058.1 GCA_022796195.1 Lawsonibacter sp.
AGTTTGACTGGCCGCTGCCTCCAGAGGACCTGGCCGCGCTGGAGGAAAAGAGCGATTCGGAGTTTGACTGGCCGCTGCCTCCAGAGGACCTGGCCGCACTGTTTGCTCAGTTTGCCCAGGGGAAGCTGGCCCGGCTGGAGATATCTATGTGCGCCGGTGTGCTGGTATTGGCCCACAGCGGAGACCGGTACGCCTGCTTCTACTTTGAGCACGGATATGATACCTGGTATACCATGCTCTCTCAACCGGAGGTATACCAGACGATAGACTGCAAGGATGTTGTCTATGCGCCGTTCGGCATGGGCAGGCTGGCCAGCTACAATATTCACGAGAGCGCCGCATCGATTTTCCGGAATCTAAATCTGGCGTTTCAGCAGCTCCGCCGGGGCCGCCCCCAGGTCCGCGAGGGGGACTGCTGGCTGTGGTCCTCCGACACCTATCAATTCAACAGCGAACATAAAAAGCGCATGGCGATGCAGAAGCTGGCAGGTATTCCCGCCTGCCGGGCCAGCGGCTACATTTTGGCGAAATTTGTATTCAGCCAATACCCCTCCCAGACCGCCCATGTAACGCTGGAAGGGAAGCGGTCTTTTTATCGTTTGCAGCCGGGGAACTACGGTCTGGCCGCCAACGAGCTGGTCCAGTTTGTGCAGAAAAAGCTGGCAAAGCTCCGCCTGACCTGGACCCTTCCTACCCCGGAGGGCGGAATGGAACAGCGGCATATCGTTCTGCTCCAGGACAATGGGCAGTTTATGATGGTTTGGCTCCAAGACGCCCAGAAGCGGGCCTCGCTTTATACCGCAGACAGCCCCCGCACCTTTCAGGGCCGGGTCTATCCAGCCTGCCCAGTCCACCTGGACTTGAAGCGGATCCGCAACTGCCTGGACCTGATGCTGGACGATATGTCCTGTGTGGAGCTGGTTACAGACCGCCCTGGGGAATTCATCCCAGTAGACTCCCCCTATGAGCAAATCCGGACAGCACTTCTCACCGGGGATGAGGAATTGGGCTAAGAAGCACAGCAATATCCGTTCTTGGAAATCTGGTTGACAGATTTGGCTTTAACTGGTATGCTGTTGAAACGAAGCCCCAATTCCAGGAGGGAACACAATGGATTATGATAAACTGCTCAACCTCTCAGTGGAACTGGGATGCCGGCTGATGTTCAGCGGAGCGGAGATTTATCGGGTTGAGGAATCGGTTCGCCGGCTGCTCCTGGCCTATGGCCTGGACTCGCCAGAGGTATTTGCCATTCCAAACTGCGTCATTGTCAGTATCACTACCCCGCAGGGTCACCCCATTACCCGGATGCGCCGGATCGCCGGACATGGGACCGACATTGAGCTTTTGGAGCGGTGCAATGAGTTCTGCCGCCGTCTATGCACCCAGCATCCGCCGGTGGAGGAAGCCTGGTCTCAGCTGTCCCAGCTATCTGAGCACACACTACAGTACGCCCCGCACAAGGTTCTGATGGGCTATGGGATTGCCCCGGCTTTTTTCTCTCCGCTGTTCGGCGGAGGAGCTGCGGACGCCCTGTGCGCCATGACCAGCGGACTGGCCATCGGGCTTTGCCTGTTGTACGGCCGGAGGCTTATCGGCTCCAACAGCTTTTTCCGTACCGCGATTTGTAGTGCGGTGGCCTCTCTGCTGTCGCTGCTGCTGGTTCGGCTGGGTATTGGGCAGAGTGTGGATACCGTAACCATCAGTGCGCTGATGGTACTGGTTCCCGGTGTGGCCCTCACCAACGCCATGCGGGAAATTATGGCGGGGGATATTATTTCCGGCCTGATCCGGGCCGCAGAATCCATTTTAACCGCGGCGGCAATCGCCATCGGCACCGCTATGGGCCTTGCCCTTGGCTGGATGTTTTAAGGAGGCACAGCCATGATTGCAATTTGGTCGGAGTACATTCTGCCCTGCCTGTGTGCCTTTCTGGCCTGTGTGGGCTTTACGCTGGTGTTTAACATTCACGGCGTAGGCAAGCTGATCTGCGGCGTGGGCGGGGCTTTGGGCTGGCTGATCTACCTGCTGGCTGGAAGTACAATTTTAGCCGGTTTCCTGGCCTCGGCGGCACTGGGAGTGTTTTCTGAGGGGATGGCCCGCATCCGCCGTTGTCCGGTTACCGCCTATCTGCTGGTGGCGCTTTTGCCGCTGGTTCCCGGCGGCGGCATTTACTACGCCATGAGCTACTGCGTGGCGGGTGAAACGCAGCTGTTTCTGGAGACCTTGCTCCACACCTTCGGTATGGCCGCCGCGTTGGCTGTAGGAGCTATGCTGACCTCTTCTCTGTTCCGGACCTTCTACCCATATATCCAACATTCAAAACACGGATAGAAAAGACACGCCTCAAGGCGTGTCTTTTCCTCTGTTATAGAACCAGATTGGCAAACAGAACAATAAGCGGAATGGCAATCAGGGTGCGTTCCATGAAGACAAGAAACAGCTTGAAGAGATTCAGCGGAATTTCGCTTTTGATGATGATGGCTCCCACCTCAGTCATATAGATGATCTGCACCAGGGAAAGTACTCCGATCACAAATTTGGTCTTGACCGAGGCAATCCCGGTAATCATCAGCGCAGGGACAAACATATCTGTAAAACCAATGAGGGTAGCCGGCGCGGCGGCAAACGCCTCCTCCAACCCGAACAGGTTCAGGTACAACCCCATGGGGTAGGAGATCCACTTAAACAGCGGGGTATAGGTGGCAATCATCAGTACAATGGTGCCCCAGGAGATGACGATGGGAATCAGGTCGAAGTACATACCCATCAGAACCTCCATCCCGCCGGAGACCACATTTTTCAGCTGGAAGGACTCCGCCCGCTTGCAGCTGCTCTCCAGCGCGTAGCCCATCAGGCTGGTCTGCTGGGGGACGTCCTCGTTGATCTGCTTGCCCGCCTGTTCCTGATAGGTGTCGGGCAGGAGGGAAATGGGGGGGAGCCGGGCGATGATCACCGCCAGCAATACGCCCACCACGCAGATGCACAGGTAGAAGGGAGGGAAGAGATTGGAAATCCCCACCGTATTGGCAATCAGCAGACAGAAGGGGATGGAAACAATGGAAAAGTTGGTCATAATATAACCAGCCTCCCGCTTGGTGTAAAAGCCCTTCATATACTGCTCTCGGGTGAGAATCACCGCCGCGTTAGACGCACCGAACCAAGAGGCAATCAAGTCGATGGAGGCCCGTCCCGGCACATGGAACAACGGCCGGACAACCGGCTTGAGGAGTACACCCAGAAATTCCATAATACCGCAGTCGGTGAGGAAGGGGAGAAAAAAGCTAAACCCCAGCACAATGCAGAACAGGGTGGCGCACAGGTCCACCATAGTGGCGCCGGTGTCGATGGATGTGACATACTCAGGGCCGATTTTGAACACCACCATAACGACAAATACGGCGCCCAGAATCTTAGAGACCAAATACAGGGGTGTGGAGCAGAACGCCTTACTCAGGTAGTGGTTTTTGCGAATCCAATCGGGTTTGCAGAGGTAGTCATACACCGTCAGGACGGCGGACCCCACAATAATAGCCACCAGAATGTAGTTCAGGCTGGGTCCGAACAGATCCTTTAAAAAGGACTTGACAAAATCCAGCAGAGTGGTAAAGGAGTCTCCCTGGGGGATGGGCACCAGGAACATCACAATGCCCAGGGCGGAGCCAAGTAAAAATTTCAGCAGATTTTTGCTGTTGACATAGCTCTGTGTCATGATTTTTCCCTCTCTCTTTGCAATCGTAGTGGCTGTAGATTTTGCGCGGAACGATTACAGCCCCTCTACGGCCTCCAAAGCCGCAAAGATCATGTCCTCAGTCACGGGATAGGGGATATGTTCCATGTCGGGGCCGGAGACCGTCTCATGGAGCACAGCCTTGAGGTATTCCCGATCCAGCGGAACCTCCATTTCTCGCAGCGTAGTGGGAATTTCCAGCTCTTGCAGAAAGGCTTTCAGCTCCCGGGCCCGCTCCCAGTCCTGGTCCACCGCCAGCTGAACCAGAACGCCATAGGCCACCACACTGCCATGGAGAAATTTTTCCTCAAAGCCGGGGAGCAGGATCAAACCATAGTCCACCGAATGGGCGATGGCGCAGTTGTACTGGTCCAGCACCAGAAGGGACACCAGCCCCGTGCTGACCAGAATGGCCAGCGCCGCCTGCTCCAGGGCGTGGGTGGCGCGGCCCTCGCGGCAGTCCGCCAGGGCCTGTACGCCATATTCCCGAAGGGGGGCATAACACATGTTGCTGATCTCCCGGCCCAGGGCGGAACTGTGAGCCAGCTGATCCCCACGGGCGGCAAAGTGACACTCAAAAAACTTACCCATAGTATCCCCCATCCCCGCTTGGAGGTACTTCCAGGGGGCATGGGCCAAAATATCCAGGTCGATAAAGCAGTGGCGGGCGGGACGGGGGAAGAAGTCGAAGCGGTCAAAGCTGCCGTCCTCCCGATAGACCACCGACAGGGCTGTAGTCCCCGCACAGGTGGAGGCCACGGTAGGGAAGGTAAATACGGGCAGGCCCGCGCCGAAGGCCGCGCCTTTGGCGGTATCCAAAGCCTTTCCGCCTCCCATACCAAAGATCATATCTGCACCTAGCTCTTTGGCGTACTGTGCCCAATGGCTGATTTGGGCGGCGGTGCAGTCTTTGCCAAACTCCACCGCCTGGACAATCTCCAGTCCGCTGTCCTGAAGGGCAGCGTTCAGCTTGTCCAACCCGGCCTGCATGGCCTTCTCTCCGCCAATCAGCAAAGCCCTGCTTCCAAACGGACGGCACAGCTCCGGAACCTGGCTGTAAACCTGGGTTCCTACCGAGTAGTTGCAGAAAAATACTGTTTTTGTCTCCATCATTTCACCAGCTCCGCCAGCTTGGACAGGCGGGAGAGCGCCTCATCCATGGTTGCTTCTTCCCGGGCAAAGTGGAGGCGAATCAGATGGTTGACCGGCTCCTGGAAGAAGCTGGAGCCAGGTACAGCGGCCACCCCGATGTTGACAATCATCCACTCACAGAACTCCAAATCTGTCCAGCCCTGGAACTGGGGCAGATTCAAAAAGTCTTGAATGTCAATGAGGACAAAGTAGGTGCCCTGAGGAACATTGTGCTTTAAGCCGATACGGTCCAGTCCGTCCAGAAAATACTGCCGCTTGCTGGTGTAGGTATCCAGAAGCTGGTCGTAGTAGCTCTGGGGGAATTCCAACCCGGCAACAGCTGCCTCCTGCAGCGGAGCGGCGGCGCCCACGGTAAGAAAATCATGGACCTTCTTGGCTCCCTCCATCACCTCTTCCGGCCCGATGAGATAGCCCAGCCGCCAGCCGGTGATGGAATATGTCTTGGACAGAGAGTTACAGGTAATGGTATGGTCGAACATGCCGGGGAGGGACGCCATGCAGGTGTGGGTCCAGGGGGCGTACACCATATGCTCATACACCTCATCGGTGACCACAAAGGCGTCGTATTTCACAGCCAGCTCACCGATACCCATCAGCTCCTCCCGGGAGAACACCTTGCCGCAGGGGTTGGAGGGGTTGCAGACAATGATGGCCTTTGCCCCCTGCTGAAAGCCCTGTTCCACTCGATTCATGTCAAAGCGGTACTCCGGCGGGACCAGCGGGATATATATGGGGTCGGCCCCAGAGAGGATGGCGTCCGCGCCGTAGTTCTCGTAGAAGGGAGAGAACACCAGCACCTTGTCTCCAGGGTTGCAAATGGTCATCATAGCGCACATCATAGCCTCGGTGCCGCCGCAGGTAACCACAATCTCTGTTTCCGGGTCGATCTCCCGGCCAATGGCCCGGCCCTGTTTCTTCGCCAGCGCCTGACGGAAATTCTCCGCGCCGAAGGTGATGGAATACTGATGGGGGCCTTCGTGGGCCACTTTGGCTAGGGCGTCCATAATCTCCTGGGGCGGGTCAAAGTCCGGGAACCCCTGGGACAGGTTGATTGCCCCATGTTCGTCGCTGATGCGGGTCATACGGCGGATGACGGAGTCGGTAAAACTCAGCACCCGATTGCTTAAAGACGGCATATGTAAAACCTCTCTTTTCATGCCAGAATCGTTCTCTTGCTTATCATACAGGCACAGCGGCCCCCGGTCAAGAGGGCAGAAGAATAAATATGCACAAAATACTGTGAAAAATTTGTCACTGGTGAATAAAATTTCACATCGCTTTGCAGCTCAAGACATTTTTTACAGTTTTTCCGTTGCAAACATGGAGCTTTCATGTTATATTTGATAAAGAAACCGCATTGAAAGGCCGTGATTGATATGAATACCACTCCTTTGCGGGTCCAAATGCTGGGCGGATTTTCCATCCGCCGGAAGGAGAAGACGCTTCGCATCAGCGACCGTTCCCGCAAACTGTGCCTTCTGCTGGCCTTTCTCATCTGGGAACGGAAGCGGCCCGTCCCCTGGGAGGAGCTGGCCGGTCTGCTTCAGATGGACCAAAGCCCTGGTGCGCTCAACACCCTAAAGGCCCTTGTCCACCGGGCAAGAACGGATCTGGACCAGCTGGAACCGGGCACCGGGCGCAGCTTTCTCATCCGCCGTGCGGGCTGTTACCAGTGGCGTCCGGACCTGCCTCTCACACTGGACGCAGAGGAATTTGTCCGGCTGTGTCAGGGAGAGGGCCAGAGCGAGCGGCTGTCACAGAAGCTGGAGGGACTGGCGTTGTACCGGGGCGGGCTTCTTCCCGCGCTGTCCAGCCACCCTTGGGCCGCCGGACAAGCCTGCACGCTGCGGGAACTGTATTTACAGACCCTGTTGGATGTCCTCCCCCCGCTGTCCGCCCAGGAACGCTGGCCGGAGATGGAGCGGTTGACCGCCGCCGCCCTCCTCCTAGAGCCCTGCCGGGAGGAGCTGTGCCGGTGGCGCATGGAAATTTTGGACCGCCTGGACCGCCGCCCGGAGGCGGCTCAGGTCTATGAGGAATTTCAGGACCAGCTTCTTGCCCAGATGGGGATTCTCCCATCCGATTCTCTGCGGGAACTCTATTGGCAGGTCCAGCCGGCCTGGGACGTCAGAGCCATTTCTCCCGCCAATCTGCTGGAACACCTGCGGGAACCGCCTCGTCCCGGCGCGCTTATGTGCAACTACGATTTTTTTCGGATTGTCTGCCACTCCATGGCCCGGATGGCCGAGCGAAGCGGAGATTCTCTTCATGTCGCCCTTATCTCACTCACCGGGCCGGAAGACTCCACTCTGCCCAAAGCCAGTCTGGACCGGGCCATGGACAACCTGGAAGGGGTTATCCTCAGCCATATGCGCCGGGGCGATACAGCAACCCGGTGCAGCGCCTCTCAATTTCTCCTCCTTCTGCCCTGGGCCAGCTACGAAAATGGCCGGATGATCTGCGGCCGGATTTCCCGGGCCTTTGCCCGGCAGTTTCCCCACTCTCCTGCCCGGCTCCAGTTTTCGGTTCAGCCGCTTCTCTCGGAGGCATAAAAAACCACCGGGTTTCCGGTGGTTTTCCTATTCAGGAATCAATAAAACTGCGAACTCGCAGAGTTACGCCCAGGTCTTGGGTTATTTTCCTGCAAGTTTCGATTTCTTCTGGACTCTTATCTTTGTCCACAATGGTCATAACCACGTTCGGCACATAGCCCTTGGATTCCTTGGCGAAATCCAGCATCGCCTGATAGGCCGCTTCCCCCTGGGCGGGATGGCAGAGGGCGGTGTAAGCGGCGGCGTTGGTGGCATTGAGGGAGATGGACAGGGTGTCAATCCGGCCTTTCAGCTCTGGGCACACATCCCGGCCATTGATGAGGCTGGCGTGACCGTTGGTGTTGATGCGCACTGGGGGCAGGGTGTCCCCAAAGCGTTCTTTCAGCTGGTCCACCAGCCATAGAAGATCGTCCAGGCGGCAGGTGGGCTCGCCGTAGCCGCAGAAGACAATTTCCCGGTAGCGGCACACATCCCGGCTCAAAAAGCTGTCCAGCGCCTCCTGGCGCGTGGGTTCCCGCTCCAGCCACAGAGAGTCCTCCGTGTAGATCGACCCTTGGGCTTTCCCCTGGCGCAGGCAAAATTCACAGGCACAGTTGCAGCGATTGGTCAGGTTGACATACAGTGCGCCCTCATATTCATAGGTAATGGTCATATTTGGTTCCTCCTTGCCCGGTTCTATCCAATCCGGAAAAAACGCAGTCCGTTTTCCAGCGCAATTTCTGCCGCCTCTTCAGGCGCAATGTGCTTCACCTGGGCGATGGTCTCTGCCACCCGGTAGACCTTACCGGAGTCGTTCCGCTTCCCACGGAAGGGCTCCGGAGTCAGGTAGGGGGAGTCGGTTTCAATCATAATCCGGTCCATAGGGAGCCAATCGATGACCTCCAGGGATTTCCGGGCATTTTTGTAGGTGACGACCCCGGTAAAAGACAGCATCCACCCCAGCTTGACCAGGGTTTTGGCATCCTCCAGACTGCCGGAATAGCAGTGGTACACCCCGGAAACCTTTGGATGGGACTTGACCACCTCCAGACAGTCGCGGTGGGCCTCCCGGTCGTGGACGATAACCGGCAGCCCCAGTTCCTCCGCCAGTTCCATCTGGGTGTGGAAGACTTCCTGCTGAAATTCCCGACACGGGTTTTCCTTCCAATAATAGTCCAAGCCGATCTCCCCGACTGCTTTCACCTTGGGATGGGCGGCCAGGCTCCGGAGTTCATCTGCCGTATTGGTGGAAAACCCCTCGCAGTCGGAAGGGTGGACCCCTACGGCGGCATAGACAAACGGAAACTGTTCCGCCAGCTCCACTGCAGTTCGGGAGCTCTTCAAATCACAACCAGGGTTCAGAATCAACTCTACCCCTTGTTCCGGCATAGAAGCAAGCACCTCCAGCCGGTCCGCGTTAAAGGCCCCAGAATCGTAGTGGGCGTGGGTATCGAACAATCTCATAGCGGGTTCCTCCTATCCTCCGGTCTCTGACCGTCGTGGGCTTTCCACACACAGTCTGTCAGGCTCATACCGGTGAATACCGCCGTAAAGGAGGACTGCTCCGGACTGCACGCATAGACGCCAAAGCGAACGGTCCCAGCACCCTTTGCCATGTGACATATCCGCATCTGGCAAAAGTCCTTGCCATTGTAGGAGCACTCGATACAATAGTCGTCCTCTCTGCGGCTGAGCCGGTACCACATCATCTTCACATCCGCAGGGATTTCGGTCGTAGCCCAATCCGAGTAGCCGCCATTGGTCACCACAGAGCCCAGATGCTGGAACTGTTCGCTTTCATATTCAACCGAAGCCTTGAGCCAATTTTCGCTGTCCAAATACATCACCACACCGCATTGGTCAAACCGGTGGCCGCTCTGGGTAAACTCAGTCTTGACGAGAAAGGAAAAATACTTCTCATCCGTCTCCATTTGGAGGACGGGGGCATTGTCATTTCGGAAATGATAGTAGGTTCTCTGCCAAAGGTCTGTACCAGGCACTGTGGTGATTTCGATTTTGTCTTTTTCAATGCTATACTGCTCCGGTTTCCGCGTCCATTTCAGTGCGGCGGTGTCAAATTCCATCCCCATACTGCTACCTCTGATACTCAAATTCCAAATCGTACAAAGACACAATGTCCCCATCCTTAATACCCAATTCCTCCAGCTTGGCGAACAGACCGGCTTGGCGCAGTTTCTGATCGAACCAGTTGCGGGATTCGTAGTCTCCGAAGTTGACGTTGGCAATCAGCCGCTGGAGCCAGGGGGCCTCCACCACCCAGGTGCCGTCGAACTCCTCAATGCTGACCTCTCCGGCGGTGTCCACCTCGGGAGGACGCTCTACATAGGTCGGCTCGTAGACCGCCACGGGGGGAAGCTCCTGGAGGAGTTGGGCCGTCCGCAGCACCAGTTCCCGGGTGCCCTGATGGGCGGCGGCGGAAATCTCAAAAAGTTCCATCCCCTGTCCCTCCACATGGGCACGGAGCTTGTCCAGCAGAGCGGGGTCCTCCATGATGTCCACCTTGTTGGCCGCCGCAATCATTCTCCGCCCAGCCAGCTCTGGGGAGTATTGCCGAAGTTCTTCGTTGATGGCCTCAAAGTCGGCCACCGGGTCCCGCCCCTCGGAACCGGACACATCTACCACATGAATCAACAGACGGCACCGGTCGATGTGCCGCAGAAAGTCGTGGCCCAGACCAGCCCCCTCCGCGGCCCCTTCAATGATACCGGGAATGTCCGCCATGACAAAGGAGGTCCCCTCCTCCACATAGACCACCCCCAGGTTGGGGAACAGGGTGGTAAAGTGGTAATTGGCAATTTTAGGCTGTGCCCGGCTGACCACACTGAGCAGAGTAGATTTACCCACGTTGGGAAAGCCCACCAGCCCTACGTCCGCCAGCAGTTTCAATTCCAGCACCACATCCCGGCTTTCCCCAGGCAGACCCGCCTTGGCAAACCGGGGCACCTGCCGGGTGGGGGTGGCGAAGTGCTGGTTGCCCCAGCCCCCCCGTCCGCCCCGGCACAGCACAAAGCGGTTGGTCTGAGACATGTCCTGAATGATCTCCTGGGTCTCCGCATCCCGGATGATTGTGCCACGGGGGACCCGGATCACCAGATCTTCGCCGTCCTTCCCAGTACACCGTTTGCCTGCGCCGTCGGCCCCGTTCCCGGCGGTATATTTGCGTTTGTAGCGGAAGTCCATCAGAGTGGACAGGTGGTCGTTGACCTCCACGACGATGTTTCCGCCCCGTCCGCCGTCGCCGCCGTCCGGTCCGCCGTTGGCCACATATTTTTCCCGGTGAAAGGACACCACACCGTTCCCCCCGTTTCCGGAACGGACGGTGATTTTTGCTGTATCTACAAAGGGCGCCGCCATTTGGACACCTCCTTTTATGACGATGGGTTTTGTTCCTTTTTCTTATTAGAAAAAGGAACCGAAAAAGAATTTTACTGTCAGGAGTACAAGAACTGCCATTCCGGGAACGGCATTATTTTTCTGACAGGGCTTAGAGCAGATAGTTGTTTTCTCTGTTGGCCGGCTGGAGGGCCTTCAGCTTATAGGTGGCAAAGCCCTCCACCACCAGGGGTTCCTGTTTGCAGAGTTCTTCGGCCGCTTCGAAACTCTCGGCTCGAAGGATATACATTCCGGCCACGCCGGGATATCCCTTAAAGACGCCTGCCAGTTCCAGATGCCCGTTATCATCCAGTTCTCTCAGGTTTTCAACATGGCGCTCCACGGCGGCTTTTGTCAGCCGGTTATAGGTTTTGGTCTTCTCGATAAACATCATATACAGCCATTTTTCCATGGGTAAATCCTCTCAGAATGTGATATCAATGCGCCTGTCCTTAAAGTAGTATTCCCGGTCGCGGTCGTTTACTTCCCGCAGAATTTTGCAGGGGTTGCCCACAGCAATTACATTGTCAGGCAGGTCCCTGGTCACCACGCTGCCTGCACCCACCACCACGTTATCTCCGATGGTAACGCCGGGCACCACCACCACGCCCGCGCCCAACCAGCAGTTGCGTCCGATGCGGACAGGGGCGTTATACTGATAGCCTTTCTCCCGCAGTTCAGGGAGGATGGGGTGGCCGGCCGTGGCGAGGACCACATTGGGGCCGATCTGGCAGTAATCCCCCACATGGATGTGGGTATCGTCCACCAGGGTCAGATTAAAGTTGGTGTAGATATTTTTTCCAAAGTGAACATGCCGCCCGCCCCAGTTGGCGCGGAGCGGGGTTTCAATATAGCAGTCCTCCCCGATTTCGGCAAACATTTCCTTCAGCAGTGCGTTTTTCCGCTCCAGGTCTGACGGCCTGACCTGATTGAACTCAAACAGCCGGTCCATACATTGCAGCTGCTCCCGCTGAAGGGATTCGTCGCCCGGCAGATAGAGTGCGCCGCCGTGCTGCTTTTCGCGAATATCCATGGGAACCCCTCCTTTCTCAAGAAACAACATGCTTTTTATGATATTGGATAAAATTTTCTTTGGTGAAATCCGGAAGAACTCCACATTCATCCATAATTAGTTTTATCATCGCGGCAGTCTTCGCCTGCGTGTTGATACTCTTTGTTGGGTTGAATTCAATATCCGTAAAATAATTGTAGTCTGAAACGGCTTTGATTTCGTCCTCAGTCAGCGATTCCTTTACTGCGGCCAAATAGATGTAATCATAAAACACCGTTTTCGGAAGCAATGGAAAGTCTTCATTCTGATAGCGAAACGCCCTTAAAGGTCCGGAATTTTTCAACCTCTCATCCCGTTTTGCCTCTTTCGGCGATACCTCCAGCAGCTCAAGATAGGGACCGCCCATTTCAAAAACTTTTGCGCTTTGAAAAATATTTTCCAGCGTATACCCGTTCCATTTTAGGTTGAAGGCACTCAGCTTTATTCCAAGTGATTCCCTGCTTTTTGTGCTGACCTCCAAAGGCTTTGCAGCCGCATCCGCTTTTCGCACTGCATCATGCAGACTTTCGACCGATTTTTGCTTTTGGGACAGAGAAAATCCAGGAAACCACTCAAAGGAGTATGTTTTGTTCACAACCAATCCGTGATGGACATAAAATACAGGACGTTCAGCCATTTATGTAACCTCCCAACACAGAAACAGATGGAAGAAAAAGCCGCAAACGGCATCCGTTTGCGGCTTTCAGCGCATGTTACTCCGCGGCGGCTTCCTCCACGATGGAGACCTGCTTGCGGTCTTTGCCCAGACGCTCAAACTTCACGCGGCCGGTCTTCATGGCAAACAGCGTGTCGTCGCTGCCCTTGCCTACATTGACACCGGGATGGATATGGGTGCCCCGCTGGCGAACCAGAATGTTTCCGGCCAGCACAAACTGACCGTCGCCCCGCTTCACGCCCAGCCGCTTAGCCTTAGAGTCGCGGCCGTTGCGGGTGGAACCAACGCCCTTTTTATGGGCGAAAAATTGTAAACCGATATTCAGCATCTCTTACACCTCCATGACGGAAATATTTTCAGGGTACTCCTCAGCCAACTGAACGCAATGGACCATAAACCCGGCCAATAATGCCTGAGCGATACTCTCGTTGGTCTGGTCCAGGGCGCTGGGGAGCTTGAGGGAGAGATACGCGTCTTTCTCCCGCACCTTTACCGAAGCCTCCAGCCCCAGCACATCGTTGACGGTGCACTCAGTAAGCCGGACGGCGCTGGTCAGTGCGGCGCAGACAAGATCCTCTCCCTGGGGGGCGAAACCGCTGTGGCCTTCCATCTCAAAGCCTGTAATACGGCCGCCCTCGGAACGAAACGTAACGGTAGTCATTAGGCTTTGATGGCGCCAATTTCCACCTTGGTGTAGGGCTGACGGTGGCCCTGACGCTTGCGATAGCCCTTTTTGGGGGTGTACTTGAAGATGCGGATCTTCTTGCCCTTGCCATTCTTGACCACAGTGGCGGCCACAGAAGCGCCCTCCACAGTGGGGGCTCCGAAGGTGGCCTTATCCCCGTCCAGCACCGCCAGCACCTTGTCGAAGGTGACGGTCTGTCCGGCCTCGGCCTCCAGCTTTTCGATGAACAGGGTATCTCCCTGGGACACCTTATACTGCTTGCCGCCGGTCACGATGATTGCCTGCATTGTATTTCAACTCCTTTATTACGGGCTCGCTTTCGTAGGCGGGGTCGCCCCGCTTGCTTACCTACTCAACGCGGCCTCAACATTTTATCAGCGGACAGACTCTATGTCAAGAGCCTGAATCGATATTTTCAGATTTTTTCTTTCATAAATCCTAAAATTTTCGTTGACAAATCCATGCAGGGACGGTATAATAGCTAAGCGGTCTGTAAATAGGCCACAATTTGCGGCTGTGCTGGAATTGGTAGACTGGCAAGCTTGAGGTGCTTGTGTCCGTATGGGCGTACGGGTTCGACTCCCGTCAGCCGCACCACGAAAGTCCGCAGTCGATGATACAATCGACTGCGGACTTTTTAATTTTGCTTATGAAAAAGCCTTGAAATCAAGGGAATAGCGGGATGCTGGGGGTGCAGATGGTCCCCGGCATCCCGCTTTTTTCGTTTCTGGGGGGCGGATGCTGGTGAGCGAGATTTGGATTTTGAACCCTCCCCCTGGCCTTGCGAGAGGGAAAATTAAAAGGTTGGGGGAATCGTTGAAAGGTTGTCATTCCATTTACTGATCGCTTTCCAGGTCGTGGAGAGTTTTTCCGTCTTGGGTCTTCCAGGAAGTCCAGCCGTTTGCACTTTTCCCCACAACAAACATAGCCGCTCCAGATGGGCTGGCAAGGAGGACATCTTCCAGCAGAACATAGTTTTCATCTACTTGAGCTGACTTTCGGCGCTCCCTGATTCCGGCTGAAATAGTGTTGTCATCCTGCGGCGAAATACTGCTACCCTGTAGTACAACAAAGCCATCGCTCGTTTGCCTTGCCGTAGCGTTGACGGTTATACCATACTGCTTTACTGTACGGGTAAGGTAGAACTTAACACCCTCATCTGTTTCTGCTCCATCTCCTGGCCGCTCTTTTGTTGATGGAATCTGACTCAGAGGGACAAAAACCTTGTGTCCCAATGTACCCATGATGAGCTTAGCAAAATCAATGAACTCCTCCAACTCACTTTCTTTCTCCTCAGTTATGTTCCCGGAGGTGGGATCATTGCCGTTCTTCACTTCGTAGCGGTTGGCAGCAATAGCGAGATTGCAGAAACGATTTTCAAGATAACTGATCTCCGTGGGGCCAAAGGAATTGTTTGATGTTGTAAATACTACTGCCTCTGTCCAGTAATCCTTTTCTGGATTACGCTTATGCTCCTGCAGACGGTTAAGGATGCCTTCGCCATTTTTCCTGGCCCCGGCCTGTCCTATATACACAACCAGTTTCCCCGTTTGGTCGGAGGTTCCAAATAGGAAATATACACCGCTCTGCTTTAAGTCATCCCGTTCCTTGCACTTGTCAAGTTCAGTACGGGGAATTTTATAGGCGATATCTGTCCAGTTGGCAAGGGTGCATTTGATGCGACCATTGGCGTCACCGTCCATAAGAGCCTGTTTAATATCTTCTGATGAGGATGGCAATG
>JAAWIE010000059.1 GCA_022796195.1 Lawsonibacter sp.
AACCCTGGGGCGAGAAGTGAAACAGCAGGAGCAGAAGAAAACCAACGTCAGGAAGTTCATTTCTGTGGTGAAGAAGTACACGGACATGACCCAGCTTGACGCCACCATCCTGCGTAAGTTCGTGGAACAAATCAGGGTGTCCGAAACTTACACGACCGACGAACAGCAGAAGCGGGTGAAAATTCGGGAAATTGAAATCATCTATAACTTCATTGGTGCGTTTGATTTTGAAGGAGCGCGGGAGTAATCCCAAACTGCCCAAGACAAAAATAATACGAAAGTCGGCGCAGCTTAACACTACGCCGACCCTCGCTTAGAATGATTTCTTACGTCATTGCCCCTTTTTGGCGCTCGCTTTTTTGCAACAAAAAAGCGAGGACAGAACAGAGGAGAAGGGCCATACTTTGAGAAGAGGAGTTGATATCAATGGATTGGCTGAATCATTGGAACGAAGCACTGGACTACCTGGAAGAAAACCTGGACGGAGATATTAAACTGGAGGAGCTGGGGCACCTGGCCGGTTGTTCATCCTACCACTTCCAGCGGATGTTCTCTTATCTGGCCGGCGTACCTCTGAAGGAGTACATACGCCGGCGGCGTATGACCCGGGCGGCAACGGACCTTCGGGCGGGAGAGAAGGTGCTGGATGTCGCCCTGCGGTATGGCTATGACTCGCCCACCGCTTTCAACCGGGCCTTTCAGGCGGTCCATGGCACGGCGCCATCGCTTGCAAAACAAGGTAGTGTAAAGTTAAAATCCTTCCCACGTATCCGTTTCAAATTTGTACTCAAAGAAGATACTGAGATGGGGTACCAGATCGTACAGAGAGAGGGATTTCGTATAGTGGGATTTCGTATAGTGGGATTTCATACGCCGCTCCCAAAGGATCAGGAAGAGAGCTTTCAGGTGGTGCCCAGATTCTGGGGAGAGATAGGGCACAGGCTGGGCGAGCTGATTCCCCTGATGGACCCAATGAATCCTGGCGTGTTTGGCGTTTCTACCTGCCACCTGGAAGAGAACTTATATTTTATCGCCGTGGCCTCCAGCGCGCCTGTCTCGGATGGGATGGAAGAGTGGATTGTCCCAGCCGCCACTTGGGCGGTGTTCTCTAGGACGGGGCAACAGCCTTTTGCCATCCAGGCGCTGCAAAAGCGGATTGTCACTGAATGGCTGCCCGATTCGGGCTACGAGTGGGCGCAAGCCCCGGATGTAGAGGTCTATTTGAACAAACTCGGAGAAGAGGAATCGCAATTTCAGGTCTGGCTGCCCATTCAATCGGTAAAGAAAACTTAGATTTTGTTGATTAATACAGCCCTGCGGCTTGTTACTGCAGGGCTGTTCTGGCTGATGTTAACTTTGGTTGACAGATTTCCATGGGCTTTTGGTTGACGGGGGAGGGCGGTTCTGCTATGGTAGGGACAGAAAAGGAGGTTGTTCTATGCGTTTTGCGGAGCAGTTGATGGCCCTGCGGAAGCAGCGGGGTTGGTCTCAGGAGGAGCTGGGCAGTCGGGTCGGCGTGACCCGTCAGACGGTGTCCAAGTGGGAGATAGGGCAGAGCACCCCAGAGCTGGAGAAGCTGGTGGAGCTGTCCAAGCTCTTTGACCTGTCGCTGGACGCGCTGGTGGGACTGGAGAGGGAAGAGGAGTACGCAGTGCCGGCAGTACAGGGGTGTGGTGTACGTTCCTGCGGCGCAGTTTATGAGTATGTCAGCTCTATAAAGGTGTTTGGCCTGCCGCTTGTTCATATCCGTTGGGGGCTGGGGCCCCAGCTGGCGAAGGGGGTTTTTGCCATCGGCAACTGCGCTGTCGGGGTAGTAGCCATCGGCGGCAGCTCTCTTGGAGTGGTCTCTCTGGGAGGAATCAGCGTGGGTATGCTGCTTGCGTTGGGTGGAGTCGGCTTTGGGCTGTTTGCCTTGGGCGGGCTGGCTGTTGGCGGCTTTGCACTGGGCGGCGGAGCGATAGGGCAATGGTTGGCAGTGGGCGGCGGAGCCTATTCCAACTATCTGGCCATCGGTGGCCTTGCGATTTCCCAGGGACTGGCGGTGGGCGGCACCGCTCACGGATATATTGCAGTCGGCGCCAATGAGGCAAAGGGGGTCTTTCCCTACCTCCAGCGATATGGATACCACATAGAGGATGTCTGGTTTGCAGTAAAGACAGAATTTCCTCACATGTGGAACTGGGTCCGAGGAATGATCGAAGCGGTCCTGTCCTGAAGGGCAAAGGGGTCTCCGCTCTCATAGAATGGGAGAGAATGGAGGTCATGTAATGCCTGAACTGATGCCCTATGACCGGCAGGCCGCCGTGTGGTACGCCCACCGTTGGGCCTATAGCCGGAACCCCAGATTTTATGACTTTGAGGAAATTGGAGGGGACTGCACCAACTTCGCCTCTCAGTGTCTCTATGCAGGCACCGGAGTGATGAACTACACCCCCACCTTTGGCTGGTACTACATCAACGGGAATGATAAGGCTCCGGCCTGGACAGGAGTGCCCTATTTTTTCAACTTTATGACGCGAGAGGAGGCTTCTCCCGGCCCTGTTGGGCTGGAAGCCAACCCTGAAATGCTGTTGCCCGGGGATTTTGTACAGCTGCGCTTTACCAATGACCGCTATGGACACACCCCCATTATTGTGGAGATTGGAGATCCGCCCACCTTGGGAAACATCCTGGTGGCGGCTCACAGCCAGGATGCGGACTACCGCCCCCTGGATACCTACCACTACCAGGAAATTCGCTTCATCCACATTCTGGGAGCCTATCCCCAGCAAGGTCCGCCCCAGGTCAGTCCCCCTCCAGAGGAACCCAAGCCCCCATTCCTGCCGCCCTGGCCCATCTTTTGGCCCACATAGTGGAAGCGCCGCCGGAATCCGGCGGCGCTTTGCGTGTCAGAAGGAGGGGGTCCAATAGGGCTGATTGTAAAGGTCGGTGAGGAGATAGGTGGCCTTCAGAGTCCCGCCCTCCAGAGGTACGTTGCTGATGGTCAGGGGTTCCTCCGTGACGGTGAGGGGGTTCCCGAGCAGGTAGCTGTTCTGATAGCTCCCATCGTAGCCGTAGTAGTCGCATAGGAACTCCAGGGTGTCCCCAGGCTCCAAACCGGCGGCGCTTTTGGCGATTGTCTCGGTCTCGCCCTGGGTGTAGATGGCCTGTACGCCGGCCACAAAACCGTATGGATGATCGTTATCGAAGACCAGAATCAGCTCGGCGCACTGGCCGTTGTGCATCACCGGTACCCGTCCGGTAATGGAGTAGGCGTCGCCGTCGTCCACAGTGGCGGTGTGGTAGTAAGCTACCGGCTGTTCGTCAATGGCCAGCCAGGTGCTGTCGTGAGCCCCTTTCAGATTGCCCTCATGGTCAAAGTCGTACACATTGTCCAGTCCCAGGTCGATAAAGCCCTCGCCATCGTCATAGAACAGGTTCAGCTCCAGGGAGTGGATAAGGGACCACTGTTCCTCGGGGAGGCGCAGGATGGGCTCGCCGTCTGCGTTGGTGGTCCATGTCAGAGCAGAGGAGTCAAAGGAGTGCTCCACGATGTATTGGGCCTGCTCTTCTGGGGTCAGGCCAGTGCTCCGGTCAGTCTGAGCGCCCAAGCGAAGCAAGATCTGGAGGATATCCTCCACGCTGCCGCTGCCGCCCAGGGCGCTGCCCAGCAGGGCAGGCAGGGGAGAGGAAGCAGATCCGCCGGAGGCCTCCTGGCCGCCCTGGGCCAATTCCGTAAAAGCCCGGATGCAGTTGGTATAGGAGGCATCCATGCCGATTTGCAGGTAGGCGGCGGCGACGCTGTCTACCTTGGAAGGGGATGCCTTCTGGTAGGGGAAGTAGATGGACAGGCCGTAGGCATTGGTCATATTGGAGGAGGTGCGGTTGTACTTTACCGCCCCCAGAATGGCGTCCGCCAGAGCTTTGCCCTCCTGGGTGCCCAGGTTCTGGGCCAGATGGACCAGATCCACCTGGTCTATTTTGCTGGACCGGGCAAACTCCCGGCTCCCGCTCCGGGCGTCAGAGACCGTCTGATACGCTTTATTCTCAATCAGCTGGTGGGTGGACTGGGAGAACTGGGCCAGCGGAGCCGGCAATGTGGCCGACAGCTCCGCCAAATCGATGACCGACAGGGTGGTGAGCTGGCCGGGACACTTCTGGGCGCAGGTATCCACAAAGCTGTCCACAATCTTCTGCCCGACTTGGATCGTGGGCATGGAGGTGTCTGTCCCGAAATCGGTGAGCCAGTCGGTATAGTACCAGCCCACGCCCGGCTCCGTCTCCTCCGAGGCGATGAGGTAATCCCCGTACTGGGCAAGCATCAGGGCGGTCTCAGCGGTGGCCATCAGGCAGGCGTCAAAGCCGATAAAGTCAAACTTCACCCCGGCGTTTTCCAGGGCGGTGCGGATACCCGCCAGATCCATGGAGCCGCTGCGGGCAAACTTCTCGTCATAGCCATATCCGGTGATGGAGCCGCCACCATGGTCCCACAGGATCAGCTCATAGCGGCTGGCTGGGAAGCGCTGGACGCACCACTGGATGTACCCTGTCAACGTGGCCGGGTCCGTCATAGCTACGCTGCCCAGGTTTTTTTCCAGACAGAACATGGCGCCATTTTTGATCTGCCAGATCTGGTTGGTGGAGCTGCTCACCAAATCGTTGCGCCAGCTGGAGCAGCCGCCGGTGTATAATAAAAGGTTAATGTTTTTGCCGAACTTGGCGGCAAGCATCTCCTGGATGTCGGCAGTGCCCATACCGTTCCGGGACTCCAGGTCGGTGCCGCACATATATACCATAATTGTGGCGGTGTCCTGGCCGCTTCCCAGCAGTCTGGTGTACTTCTCCCGGGCCCCGACGGCGACCGTGGCGTCCAATCGGCCAGTGTTGTTTTCACCCTGCCAGCCGGAGGAGACGCTGCCGCTCAGCCCGCCCAGAAGGGCGGTCAAATCCAGCTTGCCGCCGCTTTGGCCGGCCTGGGCGGTCTGGCTGCTGGATGGTGCCTGTCCGCCGGCAGCAGGCTGCCCGGTCTGCCCGCCCAGCAGAGAGAACAGCCCTCCACCGCCGCCCAGCAGAAAGGCGGCCAGCAATACAAGCAGCTTCATACCGCTTCCGGATCGTGTCCCGGCGCTGCGGGTACCGCCGCTCTGATCGCCGGCCTCCTGACGACGGTCCTGATATCCGCCAGCGTCGCCTACCGGGCCAGTATTCAGCCCCTCCCCGCGCCGCTGGACAGTTTTGCCGCTGCCTGTCACATGTTTTTCCCGTCCTCGGGGTCTCTTTGGCTCCATAGATACCATTCCTCTCGGTTCTTAATTGCCGCTGTGGGGCATCTGATCCGCGATGCGGTCAATTTTATGCTGCAAGCGTTCCAGGACGCGCTGGAGACTATCTCGGTCCACACTGCTGTCGCTGGCGGCCAACTCGGCCAGCAACAGCATCTGATGGAGGATGCGGTCAATTTCGTTCAGTGCAGTCTCTGCATCCTGAGCCAAAGAAAAAAAGTCCTCCCTGTGCATAAAATCAACCTCGCTTTTCTGCCGCTTTCGCAGCTTGAGATGTGGGCAGTATATCATAAATATGCTGGAAAATCAATCTGGCCAGGGCAATGGAGAGAGGAAAGTTTGTGTTGACAGAGCGGGGGGAGAACTCTACAATAAGAGAGGAGCCTGTATAAGGATACAAATTTTTGAGAGAGGCGGAGGTGACAGGTTTGCCGAAGCGCTACCTTGTCTTTGATGTGGAGACCCCAAACTGGGCCAACGACCGCATGAGTGCCATTGGGGTCACAGTCGTGGAGGATGGGGTCATTGTGGAGGAATTATCCACTTTGGTGAACCCAGAGACCCACTTTGATCCCTTTAATATCCAGCTCACTGGAATCACCCCGGAGCAGGCGGCGACGGCCCCTGCGTTTCCGGCGCTTTGGGCCCGCCTGGAGCCCATGTTCAGCAGTGATCTTCTGGTGGCGCATAATGCCCCCTTTGATATGAGCGTGTTGGCAAAGTGCCTGCTGGGCTATGGGATCCGCTGGAAGCCCACGGCACAGTATGCCTGCACCTGTCAGATGGGGCGGCGGTGTTACCAGGAACTGCCCAATCACAAGCTGAACACCCTGTGTGCATACCTGGACATTGAACTGGACCACCACCAGGCAGGCAGTGACAGCCGGGCCTGTGCGCAGCTGCTGCTGAACTACATAGAGCAAGGAGTGGACGTGGACGCCTTCCGCCGGACCTATGATCTGCTCCACATCTGTACCTTGCAGAACAAGGAAGAAACCAGGAGGAGATATGGAAGAAAAACAACTTGAGATAGACCGCATTCCGGCGGTCCTCTACGGCAGAGAGTCGGAAGAGGTGTGGCTGTTTCTCCATGGAAAACACGGTCATAAGGAGGAGGCGCGGGAGCTTGCAGACATTGCCTGCCGCCGGGGCTGGCAGGTGCTGGGAGTGGACCTTCCGGGGCACGGCCAGCGGAGCACAGAGGCGGACGCCTTTGATCCCTGGCACGTAGTCCCGGAGCTGCGGGCTGTTTTGAAGGCCATCCACAGGCGCTGGAGCGGGCTCGCCCTGTGCGCCAACAGTATCGGCGCGTGGTTTGGGATGCAGGCGTTTTCAGAGGAGCGGTTCCAGAAATGCCTGTTTCTCTCGCCGGTTCTGGATATGGAAGAGTTGATTCAACGGATGATGGGCTGGGCAGGCGTGGACGAGGAGGAGTTGCGAGAGCGGAGGACGATAGAAACCGCGTTTGGGGAAACCCTATCCTGGCAGTATCTCCAGTATGCCAAGGACCATCCGGTCCAGCGCTGGACCAGCATCACTTCGATTTTATACGGAGATCAGGACAATCTGACAGAGCGACAGACGGTGGACAGGTTTACGGCACAATTTTCCTGCGACCTGACTGTTTTGGAGGGGGGAGAGCACTGGTTCCACACGGAGGAGCAAATGGAGGTTGTGCGGCGATGGATGGCAGAGCGTGTCTTTGCGCAGAAGGAGGAGGGGCACGCCTGAGACGTGCCCCTCCTTTTCGTCTGGGTGGTCAGTTCATTTGAATCAGTTCATATGTCCGGGAGCCTAGTCCGATTTTCTCCGCGTGCTCCAGGCAGCTGCGCCACTCCGACTCTGGGGTGGAGTTGGTGAAGTGGTCATGGTGGTCGTGGAAATTGGGGTCGGCCAGGTGCTGGGCCAGCTGACTGCCCGGCATGGGCTCAGCAGCCAGACAGGCATCCACACAGGCTTGATCCAAAGCCAGCGGATCGGTGGAAACAAACATTCCCAGGTTGGGCAGGATGGGGACATCATTTTCTCCATGACAATCACAGTTGGGGGATACATCGACAATCAAAGAGATGTGGAACTGGGGACGGCCAGCCACAACTGCCTTGGTATATTCAGCCATACGGCAGTTCAGGGCGGCTTGGGCGTTGTCATTTTCAAAATAGATGGCGTCAAAGTTGCAGGCACCCAGGCAGCGGCCGCAGCCGACGCAGTGGGATTCGTCCACTGACATTTTTTTCGTCTGAGGGTCAAAAACCAGGCCGCCGTTGGCACATTCCCGCTGGCAGCGGGTGCAGCCCCGGCAGGCTGCGGCGTTGATTTTAGGCTTGCCGCTGGCGTGTTGCTCCTTTTTACCGGCCCGGGAGCCGCAGCCCATTCCGATATTTTTAATTGCACCGCCAAAACCGGTCATCTCATGCCCCTTGAAGTGAGTCAGGCTGATGAACACGTCGGCGTCCATAATGGCCCGGCCGATTTTTGCTTCTTTCACATACTCGCCACCCTCGACGGGAATGGCAACGTCGTCCGTTCCCTTCAGGCCGTCTCCAATCAAAATGGGACAACCAACAGTCAGCGGAGTGAATCCGTTTTCCCAGGCGCACTCCAGGTGCTCCAGGGCGTTCTTTCGGCTTCCAGGGTACATGGTGTTGCAGTCGGTAAGGAAGGGTTTACCACCCAGCTCCTTGACCACATCCACCACTGCCCGGGCGTAATTGGGGCGCAGATAGCTGATGTTGCCCAGTTCACCGAAGTGAAGCTTGATGGCAACAAACTTGCCATCCAAGTCCAGCGCCTGGATGCCAGCCATCCGAATCAGCTTTTTCAATTTGGTAGGCAGACTGTCACCAAAAGCCTGGGTGTGAAAATCGGTAAAATAAACCTTTGATTTTTCCATAATTAAGATGTATCCTCCTCGTTTTGTAAAGCTTTCCGGCCTCAAAGGGGTGGATTCCATTATATACCTTAAAGTTCACTTTATGTCAAGAGCTTTTGGATAGAAGCTGCGGTTCGCAGCACACCTTATATTTGGCGCAGAGAGTGTCTTTTGCGAAGGAAAACCAGACAGCTTTCTATTTCAAGGGACCTATGTTATACTATAAACCATATCAAGGGCCAAGAGCGTCGAACAGGATTTATTTTGAGACATAGAACTCTTCCATGGTGTCCAGGCACAGGCAGCCCAGACAGCCGCCCTTGAATACACACCCGCAGTCGATGTCGATCAAGTTCCCCGTTCGGAAAATTTTGTCCTGCCCCCACAAAAGCCTGGTAGGTGTATGCCCAAGGACCAGAATTTTGTCCGGGAAGTATGTCATGTTCAAATTTGGCCGGCCGAAGAGGAAATCCTTCAGCTCATAGGAGTCCAAGGGTTGATTTGGGCTAAAGTGTTCCGGTACTGTGTGGAGCAATATGAAAGACCTTCCATTCACCTCCACCTCAATGTAAAGCTCCATTTCTCGGAAATATTCCAGGATATCCTCTCGCTCCTCCTGGCTTAACAGCTTCAGGCTCCGAAGGGTGGGGCCGCCGCCGTTGGTAATCCACTCACTGAGAGCGGCAATTTGGGCTTTGTCCAAGGTATCGAGACTTTGGTCCGTAACCTCCTCCATAAGCCATGGAAGGCAGACTGCGGCGGTAAGCTCATGGTTTCCTAAAATAGGAAACACGTTGGGCCGCCCATTCATATCCTGTAGGATTCGGATTCCATCCGGTCCCCGATCAATCACGTCGCCCAGAACATAAAGCGTATCGTGGGAAGAAAACTCAATTTCCCGCAGCATACGTTGGTATTGGTCAAAGCAGCCGTGGAGATCGGACATCGCATAGAGCATTGCACTGCCTCCTTTTGAATTCTGGTAAGCATATTGTCGCATAAATTCAGCGAAAACACAAGGGTGGGATAGTTTGAAGAACATGAAGATGGATCAGAAGAATTTTGAACAGGAGGATTGTTGTGGCTGACGTAAAAGATTTGCTTCAGGAGCTGGGGGATTATGGTCTGTGTTTGCTCAATATGGCGCCTCGAGGGGGACATTTCATCCATGTATGCCAGTTGACCGAAGGGGAGCGGATTAAGGCGGATGTGCTGTATGTGGGGAGTGTCAGCCAGATTAAGCGATGGAGTGAGTGGCTGGAGCGCGGAATGTTTCTGCTGGTTTCCAGCGATGAGGCGTTGCCCAAGGAATTCCTTGAGGAAAATACGGTACTTCTGGCGGAGATGGTCCAGAATGCAGATATTTTATTTCAAGCATGTACCCAGTGGCTGTGGAATCATACAAAATATCTGGAGGCCTCCGACTATATTATGGACAGCTTTCTCCGCGCCCAGGAGAGGGGGCTGGAGTGCTTGGCAGATGAGGCGGCTCTTCTGCTGCGCAACCCCTTGGTGGTGCTGGATGCCAACTGCAAAATTCTGGCAGCCTCCAGCTCGTATGAGGTGGAGGATGAGCTTTGGAGGCAAAATCTGTTCAGAGGCTACTGCACCTATGAGCAGATCATTGAACTGCAAGGGCTGACAGAGGGGGGAATGGGCCAGCAGGGGGATCCCTCTCAAATTGTGTCCTCCTCCTTTTGCACAGATCGTATGTGCGTCTGTCCCCTGCGGACATCAGGGGAGCGGATGGGAACGCTGATTGTATTTGAAGCCAGCACCCCATTTTCCAAGCTGAATCGAAAATTTTTAAGCCGTGCTGCCAGCTTGATGACCGTCTTCATCCACAGTGAGTATGAACGGCAGCATACCTTGAATGAATATGCAGAGGATAACATTTTTATTGAATGCCTGTCCGGTGACTTGAAATCCTATGGAAGTTACCTGGAGCGGGTTCGGAACACCCCCCTTTACGATCCCGCCCGTTATCGGGTCATTTTGATTGATGTGGAGCATTTTGAAAATTTTGACCCAAGGAAAGAGGTGCTTCGCACCTATTTTGCCCAGCTGTTCCGCCGTTCGTGGATGCTGTGGTACCAGGGAAATGTGGTCTGCATTGCGGATGTAAGCGATTCAGAGGATATTCAAGGGACGTTGCATAAAGGAGATCATTACTTTCGGGAAAAACGGCTGCGGTTGGGTATCAGCGACTGCTTTGATAACATCTATTATATTGAGCAGTACTACCGTCAGGGGGTGACAGCTCTGCGGTTGGCCGAGCGGCTGAGACCAGAAGAATATATTTCTTATTATAACCAGTACAAGTTTTACGATATGTTGCAAGGCATTGCCAAGCAGCATGGGGCCGAGTGCTATCTGGATAAGCGCCTGTTGGATATTTTGGAATATGACATGAAAAACCATACCGAGTATTACCACACTATTGGAACATATTTATTTACTGGACAGAATTTGACAAAGGCTGCCAAGGTACTTCACGTTCATAAGAATACAGTATCTTATCGAATCAGCAAAGCAAAGACTCTGTTTGCCTTTTCTTTTGACAATACAGAGGAGGTATTCTGCTTGATGTACTCTTACAAGCTGAAGCGGATGATAGATCTGTGGAATGATGAAAACGGCAGATGGGGATAGCACCGGAAATGCTGTGACGGCTGTTGTCAGGAGGGCGGAAAGAGGATAAAACTGGAAAGGAAATCAACAGAAAGGGGAGAGGCAAAAAGTCTCTTCCTTTTTTGTTTTTAGAAAACAAAATTGTTTGTTTCACACAAAATAAGACACTCCACACTTTTTAAAAACACAACAAAATTGACGGAATATGTGTGGAAATAGACGAAATAAGAACAAAAAGTGGATTAAGTGGGTAAAATTTGATTTTGTAGAATATATACAAAATTATGAAAAAATGCTATGCTTAAACCAGCTAAAAGCTGACATCTGAGAACGGGCGCGCCGAAACAGGATGCTGGTTGGCTGAAAAATTGTATGAAGCGGCTGCTTCTCTGTGCTTCTGGGTTGCGACCCAGAGGGCAGGATCACAGAAGGAGGAACGTATCATGAACGGAACAACCCGGCCTTTCCCTGTACCAATGGATGGAAATAATGTACCTGTGCAGCGTCCCTTGATTCCTTCGCCCTTTGTCCCCTACAAGTGCAAAAACTGCCGGCATGTCAACGTGTTTGCCAAGGTGGAGCCAGAACTGATTCAGAAATATTTGGCTCCCACTCCCTTTGAGTATGTAGATAATACCATTCTGCTGTACATCTCTGATTTTAAGAATACCGACCACAGTGACGGCTGTACCCATGGCTTTTGGGATGCAGGGTTGGTTGTACCTGGAAAATATAAGGATACAGTAGGCGGTGTGTTCCTCTTTGAGTATGAGGATGTGGACTGGAGCATTGCTGCAGGCCGGGAGCTCTGGGGTTATCCCAAAAAGTATGCGGATATCTCTATGGAAGAATCCATTGATTGGGTGGTGTGCTCAGCAATGAAGGAGGGCATTGAGATCATGCACCTGGAGCTGGATTTGAAGGGGGAGTGTACGGCGGAGAAGCCCTCCACCAAGTTTGCACCCCACCTGCTGCTCCACACCTTCCCGAATGATGTTGGCCCAGGCATTCTGTACCAGCGGGTGATTGGGCGGGATACCAACCCGGATTTTGTTACCACATCCATGAGAGTATGTAATGCCTCCATGGTGCTGAAAAACTGCGGGGTGGATCCGCTGGACGAGTTTGCCTCCGCGGAGGTAATCTGCGGAACATTCCAAAAGGGGGACTATTACGCAACAACCGAGAATGGCTGGTCGTTCTATCTGGGTACAACAGTGGCGCCTCCAGCATCGGAGTAACAGAAAGAAACAACGGGATACCGTGAAAATCGACACCGCATACGGTGACAGAAGGAGCTGGAAAAGAAAGGAGCTTGCGTTTATGAATGTTTCAGCGGTTATGGCGTTTTTATATCTGGGATTGCCGGCAATTCACATGATCTGTACATTTGTGCTGTTAAAGCTGGTGAAAAGAGAGGGGGATGAGGGATGAACCTGACGATTCTTGTGCTGGTCTGTTATCTGGCTGTTGTATTTGGAATTGGGCTATACAACGGTCGGGCAGGCGCGAAAAATGAAGAGGACTACTACTTGGGCGACCGCTCCTTTGGTCCGCTTCCCACCGCCATCAGCATGGGAGCCACAGACTCCAGCGGCTGGATTTTCATTGGGGCCATCGGTTACGCCTATATAGCCGGCCCGGTCTCCTTCTGGATGTACCCCGGTTTTGCTGTGGCAGCTCTGCTGAACTGGCTCTTTATTGGTCCGAAGCTGCGCAAGGAGAGCGTGGAGCTGGGGGCGCTGGATCTGATTGACTACTTCGAGAAGAAGATCCACAAGACAACACAGGATACCTCTCACACTGTGAAGGTGGTAGGAGCAGCCCTGGTGGTGCTGTTTTTCATCCCCTATATGTCTTCTCAGCTGACGGCTGCCGGAAAAACAATCCACTCGCTTATCAACTTGGATTACAACGCAGGCCTGATTTTCAGCGCGGTATTTGTGACCTTCTATTGCTTCTGGGGCGGCTATAAGTCGGTGATCTACACAGATTTTATGCAGGGCTCTCTTATGCTGCTGGTGTTCTTCATTTTCCCGCCTATTTTGATTGCAAAAATTGGCGGCTGGGGTGCTTTCTGGGCCGCGGCGCAGGCCATTGACCCTGTGATGGGTACTCTAACTGGAGGAGCTGTAGGCTCAGCGGCTGTCGGCGTCATTATTGGGCTGTTGTTCTATGGAATTGGAGAATTTGGACAACCGCACATTCTTCAGCGATTTTTCTCAGCCAAGGATGACAATACATTGAAGTATGGAACCATTGTCAGCTCCGTTTGGATGATCGGTGTGATGTGCGGCTCCAGTATCCTGGGCTGTATTGCCAGGGTCCTGCTGGATAATCTGAACGATCCAGAGTATGCATTTCCTGTGCTGGTTGGGCAGATGATGCCCCCGGTTGTCTCTGGTATTGTCATTGGAGCAATTTTCGCGGCAGTGCAGTCTACCTTTTCCTCCCAGCTTCTGGTTGCGGTGCAGGCAGTGGCCAGCAATATTATCAAACCGCTGTCCAAAAAGAATTACACCGATGCCCAGCTTGTTACGATTGGAAAGATTACAATGATTGTGCTGTGCATCCTGTCTACCGCGATTGCGCTGCTGGACATCGATTCCGTGTTCAGCCTGGTGGTGTACGCCTGGTCCGGTTTGGCCTCCGCCTTTGGACCGCTGTGCGTACTGTTGATCTACCGGCCGCATAAGGTGAACAAGGTTTCTGCCATTACAGGAATGCTTGTAGGACTGACTGTTTCTACCGCCTGGTATCTGGCAGGCCTGAGCGCCTACTGCATGGAGCTGGTGCCTGGAATGCTGGCCTCCTGGGCGATCATTGAAATTCTGGGGGGTATGGGCACAAAAGCAGAGCGGGCAGGATAAGCCCTACGTTGCCTGTAGAACAAATAAAATGCGGCAGGAAATCCAAGCTTGGGTTTCCTGCCACATTTTTCTTCCAGTGGACGCATAGGAAGGCTTGTAAACGGCTCTTTCATGTGATATATTGTGTTAAAAATAGACGGGAGATGTTGTGGTGTATGAGCTCTGCTCTGTTAATCGCCTCGGATTTTCCTCTGAAAGAGGTCCCATATCCGTCGGACTTCGTAATTCAGTTTGATATTGACCACAGGACAGTGGAGGACGGCGGTCGGGAGGATGGATTTGCAATTTTTCCGATCAGGCGGGTATTGGAGCTGTCCACAAAGAAGCGGTATTTTGCTGGTATTGAATGGAATTATACACCTGGACGTACAAAAAATATCATTGAGTACCTGCGAGAACACTTGGAGCATGTGGAGGAAGTAGAGCTATGGCACATATGGCAGGATATGGACTTTGACCATAAGGTGCGGAAGGTGAAAATTCCAATCCATGCGCTGACCGCAGACGATATCCAGGAGCTGTCTCAGTTGGATGTGTGGAAGGAGCCGGTTGTAGATTACTGCTATGTGGTTACCAGAGCAGTCCAGTAGCTCTTCTGCGTCCTGTATACACAGTTTCACCCTATGCACCGAAGACATGGGACAAAAACGGTATCCAAACGATAAAGAGGCGGCGGACCAAATTGGTCCGCCGCTGCCTTATAGCAGTCAACCGTGCGCGGCAGGTTTCTCTTGAGAAGGGGCTTTATCAAAAGCAGGGTTGTAGAGGTAAATGTTTTTGGCTTCCATCTTGTCCTTGCACAGGCGGATACATTCGCCAAAGCGTTGGAAGTGGACGATCTCCCGCTCCCGCAGGAAACGAATCACATTGTTCACATCTGGGTCGTCAGATAGGCGAAGGATGTTGTCATAGGTAAGGCGAGCTTTTTGCTCTGGTGCAATCACAAAAGTGCAACTTCGTGCAGAAAATGGCGAAAAATCAAGTCAAATGGTATCCGCAATACGGTCAATCTTGCGCTGGAGGCGTTCCAGCGTCTTTTGCAGCGCGGACCGGTCTACGTTCAAATCGCTGGTGGAGAGGCGGGCCAAGGTCAGCATTTGCTCCAGAGTGCGCTCAATCTCGCCCAGGGCTTGGTCGATGGATTGGACAGACTTTTCAAATTCTTCTTTGGGTGGCATGGGTCTATG
>JAAWIE010000060.1 GCA_022796195.1 Lawsonibacter sp.
ATGAGGGAACGATATGGCCGAAGTTTTATCACAAAGTCAAATAGACGCCCTGCTGAACGCGGCCAGAAGCGGAGAACTGGACGTAGACAAGCCGGCGGATAAGAATGCGGAGCAGAAATACCGGAAATACGACTTTTACAGCCCGCGCAAGTTCACAAAGGACAGGCTGAAGATGCTCAACAGCATCTTCGAGGGGTACGCCCGGGTTATAAATTCCAGAATTAACGCTCTGCTCCATACCACCTGTGAAATTGAGGTTGACAGCGTGGAAGAGCAGCGGTATTATGAGTTTTCAAACGCCTTAACGGAGAGCGACGTTCTGGCCTTGGCGAAGATCGATTTGGAAAAGCTTCAGGAGGATACCCCGATCCTGGTCCATCTGGCGACCCCCGTGCTGCTGTCCATGCTGGACCGCCTCATGGGCGGCGAGGGAGACCCGGACCCTGCCTTGTCCAACGACTACACCCTTACCGATCTGGAACTGAATATGTATGAGGATATGATTCGGGACCTCATCTCCATCATGGGCAGCAGCTGGGAAAATTATATTACCATCCATTTTGAGTATACCCGTACTGAAGTGAACCCCACCCTGGTCCAACTCATCGGCTATGATGAGACGGTGGTTATTGTGGGCATCAATATTAAATTCCCGAACTGTGTAGGTCGGCTGAGCCTGTGCCTGCCCGGCGTGATGCTGACCAATATCTTCAGCGAAATTAGCAAAAATACCACGCGCCGTACCTCTGGGGAGGATAAGTCGGATGAAATCTTTGGTTCCCTGCGGGAATCCGAACTGGAGATTGTAGCCGAACTGGCTAGGACACGTATCCTGCTCAGCGACCTGTACCACTTGAATGTGGGTGACGTGGTGGATATCAAGCGCCCAAAGGATGCCCCCGTCTTCTTGAACATCGGCGGGCGAAGGTGGTTCGATGGACGGATGGGCACCAGCAACAAGCAGGTGGCCGTGAAAATTGGAGAGACCTACATCAAGATGTAGGCTAAAAGGAGCGAATCTGGATGGAAGATATTATTTTTAGCCCGATGTTTTCAGATGCTATCGGGGAGATTATGAACATCAGCCTGGGCTCCTCGGCTACCGCGGCGTCGAACATGCTGGACCATCGGGTGGATATTACAACGCCAACCGTACAGATCATCAATGCGGAGGAATTTTCTCTAGGCAGGATTGAACCTGCGGTAGGTGTCGAGATTAAATACGTCTGCGGCCTGGAAGGCAGCAACATCATGATGCTGAAGCGCGGCGACGTAAAGGCGATTGTAGATATTCTACTGGGTACAGAAACTCCGGATGAGGAGTTTGAACTGAATGATTTGGCTATCAGCGCCGTCTGTGAGCTGATGAACCAGATGATGGGCTCATCATCTACGGCTTTGTCGGACCTGCTGGGCCGAATGGTAAACATCTCTACTCCAGAGTCTTTCGAGATGGACGACTTGGAGAAGGTGAAGTCGGAACATTTTCCGGTGACCCAGGGCCCTGTGGTGGTAATCAGTTTCCACCTGACCATCGAAGGGGTTCTGGACAGCGAATTTATGAATATTATGTCCGTGGAGCTGGCCAAAGAGTTGGTGGCGGGCTTCGGACTGGAATTGGACGAAAGTGATACGCCGGAACCTGCGCCGGCCCCGGCTCCTGCCCCCGCCGCCCCAGCACCTTCTGGCGCTTCCTTGAGTCAGGAGGAGATTGAGAAGATGATGGCCGGCGGCGCACCGGCCGAACCCCCAGCCCCAGCGGCTCCCACCCCTGCTGCTGCGCCTCCCGCTGCGGCTGCGCCTGGGGCCGCTGCCCCGATAGCCCCCCCGGGTATGCCCCCCATGGATCCCTCCGCTTATCCTGGCTATCCCCCCTATGGGCAGATGCCAATGCAGGGACAGTATCCCTATCCCTACCCACCCTATCCCATGTACCCACCTGCGCCCGCACCGGACCCCAAGGTCATCAATGCGCAGCCTCACCGTATGCGGGAGCTGGATGCGGAAGCTCAGCTGGGTCCCGAGCAGAAGCAGAATTTGGATCTGATTATGTCCGTTCCGCTGGAGGTGGCCGTGGAGATTGGACGGACCAGGCGGAAGATTCAAGATATACTTTCCTTCTCCAAAGGCTCCCTAGTGGTACTGGACAAGTTAGCGGGCGACCAGGTGGACCTGCTGGTCAACGGACAGTGTGTTGCCAAAGGCGACGTGGTAGTAATCGACGACAACTTTGGCATTCGCATTACCGAAATCCTGCAAAAACCAGATATCAATGAGTTGGTCCATGGTTAAAGCGCAATTTCGTTCGTAATAGAAAACCAAAAGTAAAAATGATAAAAAAGGATGGTAAACTATGGCTAAGATTCTAACGGTTGACGACGCTGCTTTCATGCGCAAGGTCATTAAGGACACCCTGACCAAGGCTGGCTACACCGAAATTTTTGAAGCTGAAGATGGTGCCATGGCGGTCGAGAAGTACAATGAACTCAAGCCTGACTTGGTGCTGATGGACATTACTATGCCCAACATGGATGGACTGGAGGCGTTGAAGGCCATCCGAGCCAGCGATGCGAATGCAAATGTGGTCATGTGTTCCGCCATGGGCCAGGAGACCATGGTCATCGACGCAATCCGCTCTGGAGCGAAGGACTTTATTGTAAAGCCCTTTAAGCCTGAGCGTGTACTGAAAACGGTCACCTCCATTGTGGGCGAACCCTGATATGCAGTTGCCCCAACTCCTTTTGTCTGTTTTTGGTATGCTGGCGGTTGTCCTCCTGGTAATGGCGGGGGCTTACGCGTTTACCCGATGGGCGGGCAAAAATCTGGGAGGAAGTTTTGCCCTCCGAAATGGCGGACGTATTCAGGTGCTGGACCGGGCTGTGTTGGGCCGAGATCAGACTATGCTTGTGGTTCGGGCCGGAGAGCGCTATTTACTGCTGGGAAGCACTCCCTCGGGGTTGAACTTGCTTGTAGAGCTGACAAAGGACGAGGGGGAACGTTGGAATTCTCCCCCGGCCCCAGGGGGGGCGGAAGCGAAGAAAACCCCGGACTTCCCCGACCTGCTGCGGCGGCTGAGAGAAAAAAAGGGAAACTGAAATGTGGCTGACGAAACGAGGTGAGAAAGAGTGCCGGCTGACGCGCTGATAAATGTAAATGGAGACAGTGTTCAGACGCTGGAGATTCTCTTTCTGACCACCATCATGATGCTCCTGCCTTCGATGGTTGTCATGATGACCTCGTTTACCCGGTATATTGTGGCATTTTCCTTTCTGCGTTCTGCTATGGGCACCCAGCAGACACCGCCAAACATGATTTTGGTGGGCATGGCCTTGATTCTAACGTTGTTTACTATGACGCCGACCCTGAACGCAATCAACGATGAGGCGTTGCAGCCTTATCAGGAGGACGAGATTACGCAGGTAGAGTTCTTTGATCGTGCTCAAGTTCCTCTGAAACGGTTTATGATAAAATGGACACAAATTCGGAGCCTGGAGCTTTACTGTAACATCTCTGGTACCCCAATTCCAACAACGGAAGAGGAGGCACAGGCACTTCCACTGACTGTGATTATCCCGGCATTTGTCACCAGTGAGCTGAAACAGGCATTTCAGATCGGCTTTTTGCTGTATATTCCATTCATGCTTATTGATATGGTAGTGGCATCTACGCTGATGTCGATGGGTATGATTATGCTTCCGCCGTCCATGATCTCCACCCCCTTCAAGCTGTTGTTGTTTATTATGCTGGATGGGTGGCAGCTGCTGTTCTCCAGCCTCGTTGCGGGTTTCCAGTAAGGAGGGAACATGGATACCAATCAAATTACCACGCTTTTGCGCGAAGGCGTTTGGGTTGCGATTAAGCTGGTAGGCCCTATGCTTCTACTCAGTATGCTGGTGGGCGTTTTGATCGCCATCTTTCAGGCAGTGACTCAGATTCATGAGCAGACCATCTCGTTTATCCTGAAATTGACCGTGGTCATTTTAGTCCTCCTGGTTGGAGGCGGCTGGATGATGGAAAATCTGCTGGACTACAGCAGAAGGCTCTTTGAGCTGATCGCTATGCAATAGGGGAGGGGTGGACCATGGATTGGGCCGCGCTGACCTTGTTTTTGCTCATCACCGGGCGCATGACCGGTTGTGTGGTCTTTAACCCTCTTTTGGGCAGGCGGGGAATTCCGGGCATGATCAAGGCCGGGTTTGTCTTACTGCTGTCCGTCTGCGTATTTCTCATTACCCCGGTAAGAATGGATATGCCCACTACACTGTTGGGGCTGGCTTTGAGCTTTTTGCTGGAGCTGCTTCTGGGGTATATACTGGGTCTGGTTGTCAACTTCTTTTTCTATATCCCTTTGATGGCCGGTTCTGCTATTGATATGCAGATGGGCATGTCGATGGGCGCTACCTATGATCCGGGGTCGGGCGCGCAGGTTACCATTACCTCCACAATGCTGAATCTGCTGATGTCTTTGCTGTTTTTTACGGCAAACGGACACCATACCTTGATTCGCATTATGGTTGCCTCTGGCGGGATAGTTCCGTTTGGAGCGGTGGTACTAGGAGAAGAATTGTACATGGCGCTCATTGAGGTGTTTATCGACTGCACCATTCTGGGAATCAAGCTGTGTATGCCTATTCTGGCGGCAGAACTTCTGGGACAGGTAGGAATGGGAATCCTGATGAAGGTAATTCCTCAGATCAACGTATTTGCCATCAACATTGAGCTGAAGGTGATTATTGGCCTTTCGCTTACCCTGCTTTTGATGGTTCCATTCAGCGAATTTCTGCTGGACGCGGAGACCGAAATGCTCCTTACCCTCCAGCGCCTTTTGCCCCTCATGTCGGGCTGACCGGTAACGCGGCGAAAAAAGGGGGGATGAACCTATGGCTGGAGATTCCAAGACCGAAAAGGCAACACCAAAAAGACGGCGGGACGAACGAAAAAAAGGTAATGTCCTGATGAGTAAGGATGCCGTAGCGGTGTCTACCCTTATTGGCAGTTTGTTCATGGTTCAGGTTATGGGGGGAGTGGTGCAGGAACAGGTGAAGTTGGTGCTGAATCTCTGTTTTCGGTATATTGCTGAGGGCGGTGTGGAGATTGTCCCCAACATCTTGAATCCCTTGACCAAAACTGCTGTTCTGGCTTTTGTCACAGCGGCCGGTCCCTTTTTGGCAGTTACCGCGCTTTTGGCGATTGGTGTGACCTTCTTTCAGACCAAAATGTTGGTGGCGGGGGAGTCCATTCGGCCAAAGTTCAACCGTATCAGCCCTCTTCAGGGCTTTAAACGGCTCTTTTCTTTGCGCAGTATTATTGAGGCATTTAAGGGTATTTTAAAAATTACAATTCTTTTAGTTCTGATTTTCAATTATTTCCGAAATGTGGCGTTGGGCTTTTCTCAGTTTCTGAATATGGAGCTGGCGCAGTCCTGTAGCATTCTATTTCAAAGCATTGTCAGTCTGGTTATGCAGATTGTGGTGGCCTTTGCGGTGCTCGCTTTCTTCGATTACCTGTATCAGTGGTGGGATTATGAGCGTCAGCTCAAAATGTCCAAACAGGAGATCAAAGAGGAATATAAGCAGACCGAAGGCGACCCACAGATTAAAAGTAAGATCAAGCAGATTCAGCGTCAGCGGGCCCAGCAGCGTATGATGCAGCAGGTGCCCCAGGCCGATGTGGTCATCCGTAACCCGACTCACTTCGCTGTGGCCCTGCGCTATCATCCAGAGGAGGATAACGCGCCTGTGGTACTGGCAAAGGGTATGGATGAGCTGGCTCTGCGCATTGTCAAGGTGGCCGAAGAACACCAGATTGCAACGGTGGAAAATGTGCCTCTGGCCCATGCCCTTTATGACAGCACGGACCTGAATCGGGAAATTCCCCCAGAACTCTACGGCGCTGTGGCCGAAGTGATGGTCTACGTGCTGAAACTGGACCAGGAGGTCCGATAAATTTGAAAATAAGGCTCTTTTGGGCGTTTTAAAGCGTCTCTCTGGAAAGGATGACACCATGCGGCGAATTTTTCAAAACAGCATAGCCCTGATGGTCGTGGTCATCGTCATGTTCCTGATTATCCCGCTGCCAGAGACGATTTTGGATATTTTAATTATAGCCAACATCTCCATTTCCATCGTGATTCTGATGGTGACCATGACCATTTCGGAGGCGTTGGAGTTCTCCATTTTTCCGTCTTTGCTGTTGATTACTACGCTGTTCCGGTTGGGCCTGAATGTGTCCACCACCCGGGCCATTCTGGGGTTTGAGGGCGGCGCCAGCGGTGCGCCTGGCACACCGGTTATTCAGACCTTCGGCCAACTGATTACGCAGGGAAACATCGTTCTGGGCATCATTATCTTCTTTATTATTGTGTTGGTGCAGTTTATTGTAATTACCAAGGGTGCTGAGCGCGTGGCTGAGGTTGCCGCCCGCTTCACCTTGGACGCCATGCCTGGTAAACAGATGGCCATTGACGCAGATTTGTCCTCTGGACTGATTAACGAGCAGCAGGCCCGGGAACGCCGGGGTAAAATTCAGCGCGAAGCCGACTTCTACGGAGCTATGGACGGCGCGACGAAGATTGTCAAAGGCGATGCCACCATGTCTTTGATTATCACCGCGATTAACCTAATCGGCGGCATTATCATCGGCTCACTCAACGGTGTAGGTGATTTGGGTACTGTGGCCCAGACCTATTCCATCGCTACCATCGGTGATGGACTGGTCTCCCAGCTCCCGGCCCTGATGATTTCGACTGCTACGGGTATGATTGTTACCCGGTCTGTCTCGGATGGCAGCTTGAATAGTGATGTCATTCAGCAGTTTGCCGCTCAGCCTCGGGCGATTCTTACCGCAGGTGCGGTTCTGATTATCCTAGGCCTCATCCCCGGCACTCCCCATGCGCCCCTTCTGGTGGTGGGTGTGGCGCTGGCGGTGCTCGGTTATTTGATGAGCGGGCGCATTGAGAGACAGGAGGCCGCTGAGTTGGCCCAGCCGGAAGAACCGGTTCAGGCTGATCTAGCGGCAGTTCCCAGTGAAACCGACTACTACAAAGATATTAACAACGTATACGGACTGCTCAGCGTGGACCCAATTGAGATGGAGTTCGGCTACAGTTTGATTCCTCTGGTGGATGAGAGCAGCGGTGGCAAGCTTATCAGCCGTATTGTGATTTTCCGCCGGCAGTACGCCCAGGATATGGGCTTTGTAATCCCTTCCATCCGCCTCCACGACTCCTCTGCATTAGGAACGAACCAATATGTGGTAAAGATTAAAGGCGAAGAGGTGGCCCGGGGTGAAATTTTGGTAGATTATTACCTGGCTTTGGAACCCACCAGCCCTGGCGGTGAGATTGACGGCATTGAGACCATTGAACCTGCCTACGGTATCCCCTCCCGTTGGATTCTGCCGGAGAACAAGGAGATGGCAGAAATTTACGGTTACACCGTAATTGACCCGCTGTCGGTTATGCAGACCCACTTGAGCGAGGTGGTGCGCCGGCACGCCTATGAGCTGCTGGGCCGGGCTGAGGTGATCCAGCTGGTGGAAAATTTGAAGAAATCCGCACCAGAATTGGTGGAAGAGGCAATTCCCAATATGCTTTCCTACGCCAATTTGGAGCGTATTTTGAAAAACCTCTTGAAAGAGGGGGTTCCCATCCGAGATTTGGCCACTATTCTGGAGACAACGGTGGATTCCCTGATGACCACAAAGGACCTGGATATGGTGACCGAAAATATCCGAGTGGCGCTGAACCGTACCATTACCCGCCGCTTCTGCGAACATGGCCAGCTCCGAGTGGTTACACTGGATGCCGAGGTGGAGAAGCGGGTGATCAGTTCCCTGAGCAAGAACGAACAGGGCATTTATTTGGCTATGGGGCCCGACCTGATGCAGACGATTGTCAACCAGCTGGCCGAATACCTGAAAAAATTCAACGACTTGTCCCAAACGCCGATTGTCTTGACCAGTCAGGTAATTCGTATTTATCTCAGCCGGATGCTCTCTCAATTCTACCCCAGCGTCTACGTCCTCTCTTTCAATGAAATTACCAGTGATGTACAAATTCAGTCCTTAGGTAACATCAGTCTGGATGCGGCCCCCAGCAGGCCGGAGAGAAGGGCGGCTGCCGTATGACCGGGGGGGCGCCCTTCCGGCGGGAGGACCGGGAATGGACTCAGGATGAATTGGACGTTATGTCCAACGAGGAGTTGTTCCAAGCTTACAAGGACACCGGCAACCAAGACTTGAAGTGGCCTCTGGTGATGCGGTATATTGGACTGGTAAAGTCCATTGCCCTCCAGGTACGGGGTGTATACAGCAGTTTTGCCCAAGTGGACGATATCGTCAATGAGGGATTGCTTACCTTGGCTGTGGCTGTGGATAAGTTTGACCCAGATAAGGGGATTAAGTTTGAGACCTACGTTTCGAAGCGCATCCGAGGTGCGGTGATTGACTTGGCCCGGCGGCAGGACTGGGTGCCCCGCAGTGTGCGGCGCAAAGCAAGAGACATCGACCAAGCCAGCAGCGAGCTTTTTTCCGAACTGGGCCGCTACCCTACGGATGAGGAAATGGCTCAGCGGCTGGGCGTGTCCCAAAATCAGTATCAGGAAGACTTGGCAAATTCCTCTATGTGCAATGTTCTCTCCTTGGATGCCTTGTTTGAGGATCGGGAGCAGAACAGCAGCGCGGAGGTACCAGACGGCGGCTTAGACAGCCGTCCAGAAGATTCCATGCTCCGCCAGGAGATGTTGGAGATTTTGACGAAAGCCATTGAATCTCTGCGGGAGAATGAGCAGACTGTGATTTCGCTGTATTATCATAAAAATCTGAGCATGAAGGAGATTGCCCAGGTTATGGAGGTCAGCGAACCTAGGATATCTCAGCTCCACTCCCGGGCGATTCAGAAATTGAAGCTGTATATGAATCAGTATATGACCGGTGTGTGAGCCAGCCGCCGGGTTTGAGAGGAGTTTTGCGCGATGATAAAGGGGTTTTATAACTTGACCTCCGGAATGCTGTCCCAGGGACGGCGGCTGGATGTGGTGGCGAACAATATGACCAACATTTCCACCGCTGGCTACAAGGCGGAGCACTATACCGACCGTACGTTTGACGAGGTGATGGTAACTCGAATCGGAAACAAGATTAAGACGCCCTATGAGACCCTGGAGACTTATCAGAGCCACATACTGGCCCCGGATGAGTTGTATACCGATTTCAGCCAGAGTTCCTTTGAAGAGACCAATCTGCCCTTGGATTTTGCGATTCAGGGGGAAGGATTTTTCGCCATTGAGACGGTGGACGGTGTGGCGTATACTCGGGCAGGCAGCTTTACCTTGGACAATGAAGGCTATTTGTGCCTGTCTGAACTGGGCCGGGTTCTGGACCGGGAGGGCAACCCCATTCAACTTCCGACCGACAAGTTGGAGGTGGATAAGCAGGGCAACATCTCTTCTAAGACCGGAGATTATTTGGCCAGCTTGGGCGTATATATGTTTGAGGATAATAACGCCCTGGAACGCACGCCTTACGGCCTGTTTACGGGTGACGGAGCCCAGCTCAACGAGGAGGCGGTCATTCACCACAAGTGGGTGGAACGTTCCAATGTGAACATGGTCAAAGAGATGGTGAGTATGATGAGCACCCAGCGGGCGCTTCAGAGCGCCGCGCAGATGAGCAAGATCTACGATCAGGTGATTACCCGGATCGTGAGCGAGATTGGAAGACTGTAAAAGCAAACCCCCGAAAGAAAGGCGTGAGAGCAGAAGATGAATATGTCCTTCTATACAGGCGCGGTGGGCGCCTGGCAGCAGCAGCAGCGCATGAATGTGCAGGCCAATAACATCGCTAATGTGAATAACTACGGCTACAAGGCGGAACGGGCCACGTTCCATCATCTGATGTACGGCAATGTGACTGGCATTGACGAAGAACAGCTTCCTAAGGGTTCGGGCACCAAGATGGTAAAGGCCAGCGTGGACTATGAGCCCGGTGCGTATACGGACACCGGCCGGCTGTTTGACTTTGCGATCACAGGTGACGGCTTCTTTGCCCTGTTTGACCCGGCGAGCGGCGAGATCTCCTTTACACGGGACGGCGCTTTCATGATGGCGCGATTTGAGCTTCCTCCAGCTGAGGATGCGGAACCGGTGATTGATCCGGAGACAGGAGAAGAACTGCCTCCGGAACCAGAAGAGGTGTGGCGGCTGTCTGACAACGAAGGGCGCTGTGTGCTGGACCCTATGGGCAATTTCATTGAGATTGACCCGATGGACCGAAAGGCGGATTTGGATATTGGCGTCTTTGATTATCGGGTTTACGATGGAATGCTCCATGCTGACAGCGGCCGGTTTTCTCCCATCAATAAGAACGGTGACCTGTATCTGGGAACCGGAGAGGTGAAGAGAGGTTTTCTGGAGACCTCCAACGTGGATCTTGCCCAGGAATTGACTAAGGTCATTGAGTCCCAGCGGGCTTACAGCTATGCGCTGAGGATAGTGCAGACCACAGACGAGATCGAGCAGACAATTAATGGCCTGCGCAGTTAAGCAGTGAAATAGAAGAAAAGAGGTACTGGGATATGATTAAAAATTATGATCAGCTGACCTCCATGGAGATTGATACTCTACGGGAGATTGGCAGTATCGGTACCGGCAATGCCGCCACCGCCCTGTCCCAGATGTTGAACCAGGAGGTGCGCATTACCCTGCCGGAAGTGCGCATTATGGAGTACAATGAGGCGATTGAGTGGATCGGTGGTCCGGAAGAGGTGACCGCCGGGGTACTGGTGAAAATGAGCGGCGATGTGGGCGGTATTATGCTCTCAGTCCAGAAATTGGAACTGGTCAACGTGGTACTGAACACTATGCTAGGTGAGAACATTGATAGTTATGAAAACCTGACGGAGCTGGAACGTTCTGCCATGATTGAAATTGGAAATATTATGATATCCACCTTTATCAATGCAATGTCTGGGCTGGCCGACTTGAATATCAAGCTAACAGTCCCAGCCTTTGCGGTGGACATGCAGGGCGCAATTCTCACGGTTCCTATGGCCGAGTACGGCGGTATGTCTAACTATTTGATGGCCATTGGCGGCAATTTTGTCTGCAACGGCCAGGAAGTTCCTTGTCATGTGTTGTTATCCCCCGATCTGCGTTCTCTTGATTTCTTACTCAGGAAGCTGGGCGTTAGTGATGAGTGAGAGTAAACTCACGGTGGGAATTGCCGATATGAAGCTGCTCCAGGGTGATGGTATTCTGGTGACCTATGCTCTGGGTTCTTGCATTGGCCTGTGCTTTCATGACCCCAGGCTGCGTCTGGGTGCTCTGCTGCACATTATGCTGCCCCTAAACATGGAGGCGGGACGTACCCACCCTCTGAAATATGCGGACACCGGCATTAAAGAGACGCTGAAGCAAATGGAAGCCCGAGGGGGATCACGCAGCCGGATTACGGTAAAGATTGCCGGCGGTGCGAAAATGTTCGAAATTAGCGGCGGCAGTGGCTTGGGAAATATTGGACAACGGAATATTGAAAGTGTCCATGCCGTTTTGAAGCGGGAAAATATCCGTCTGATTGGGGAGCATACAGGGGGTACCGTAGCCCGGACCTTGCTGTTTGATGTTGTCAGCGGGCAGAGTTGTATCCGATCCTATGGGCAGAAGGATATTATCTTCTGATTGTTTAGCTCGGAGCGTGCGGGGCGCGGAGCCCGAATAGAGTAAGGAGTGTTAAAAATGTCGGAGCTACATAACAACGGTATTCTTTTGGAGTCAGGCACAAATGAAATCGAGATCATGGAATTTACCATTAATGAAAATCTGTACGGCATCAATGTTGCCAAGGTACGAGAGATTATCATGTCGGCTCCGGTCAAGTCCATGCCTCACGCGCACGCGGCTGTGGAGGGCATCTTTAAGCCCAGAGATGTTGTCATTACCGTGGTGGACCTGCCTGGATATCTGGGCGTGAACCGAGAGAAAGGGGCCAAAGACCTCTTTATCATCACGAATTTTAACAAAATGTATATTGCGTTCCGGGTACATAGTGTGGTGGGTATCAGCCGTATCTCCTGGACGGACATCCACAAGCCGGATAAAACGGTATCTGGCGGATCTGAGGGGGTTGCTACCGGCATTGCGCAGTGCGGCAGTGATTTGGTGACAATTCTGGACTTTGAACGTATTGTGGCGGAAATCGCGCCTGAGACCTCCATCCAGATGGAAGAAATTGACCAGATGGGACCGCGGGCGCGCAGCAGTGAACCGGTCTGGATTGCGGAGGACTCCATTCTTCTGTCTAAAATGATCGAGGAGTGCCTGCGTAAGGCGGGGTATGTCAATTTGCGGATGTTCCCCAACGGCCAGGAGCTTTGGGAGGCGCTGAGCGCACTGCCCAAAGACTGCGACCTCTTTAAGCAGGTGGCAATTATTATCACGGACATTGAAATGCCGCAGATGGATGGACACCGGTTAACCAAACTGGTCAAGGACAGCCCCAGATTTAACCCCATTCCGCTGATCATTTTCTCCTCCCTGATTAGCGAGGAGATGCGTATTAAAGGACGCCAGCTGGGCGCCAATGAGCAGATGAGCAAGCCTGAAATCGGCCATCTGGTGGATGTTATGGATCATCTGCTTGCAAAATAATTAAAAGTAGAGGCGCTTTGTAATGACAAACAGCAAGTATATTGTTCGCAAGCCCATTAAGGATATGAGAGGCAGAACCATTGGTCATGAGATTCAATACTATGGAGAGAATCAGGCCTATGCAACGGAAGAGTCGGGGAGTGATTTTGCCGCCGCGGACACCATTTACAGTCTGCTGCTTCAGAATACCGACAAAGTATTCAAGGGTTCGCTGAACTTTATGACCTTTACCACGAACCTGCTGATGAAACAGACGCCGAAACTTTTTGCTACCAGCGATTTGGTGATTCAGGTGGGGGAGGATGTGATTATCCATCCCCTGGCTATGCGGTTTTTAGAGCGGTACTCGAAGGAAGGATACCGGCTGGCAATCAATGATTTCCAGTTTTCTCCCCGTTATTTTTCCATTATCGACAAGTTTGATTATATCAAAATCAATTTTCAGACGGTTGCCGATGGCAGTATCCGCAACATTGTGGACATGGCCCACAGCATGAACAAGCGTTGTATTGCGACTGGTATTGACACCGATGAGTTGTATCAAAAGGCGTTTATGATGGAAGTAGACGCGATGCAGGGGCGCTGGGTGGCGGAACGGCTGTTTACCACCGTTCACTCCAGCAGTTTCCTTCAGAGCAACTTCTTCCGCCTGATGGTTGCCATCAACCGGGATGACCCCGATGTGGAAGAGATTGAAAATATCATTTCAATGGATGCCGTCCTTACCTACAGCTTGCTGAAGATTGTTAACTCCAGCTATTTTGCCCTGCGCAACCGGGCCACGGACGTCCATCAGGCAATTGTGGTAATGGGTTTGGGTCAACTGCGCCAATGGATTTATCTGTTGGGTACCGGAAACGGAGATGATGACCCGGACAACAGTCAGGAAGAGTTCTTAAAGGTGTCCTTTATGCGGGCTAGCTTTTGTAGTGAGCTGATCAAGCTGGCGAAAGATATGCCCATCGCCCGGAATGAGGCTTACCTGATGGGAATGTTCTCCATGCTGAATTACCTGATTGCCGCACCCATGGAAGAAATTTTGGCTGATTTGCCCATTGCGCAGGAAGTGAAAGATGCTCTGCTTTACCACGATGGGCGGTGCGGTGTTCTCTACGATTTGGTACTCAGCTATGAGCGGGCGGACTGGGCGGCTATTGGCGATCTGGCGGACACACTTGAAATTCCTGTCAATCTGCTAACCAATACCTACTTCCAGTGTCTGGGAGAGGTCAACAGCATTTGGAAGCAGTTGACCGAGACCAGCGATGGTCTGGCTCCGGAACCGGCACCTACAGCGACATAATAAAAACAGGAACCCGGCAGTAAGCCGGGTTCCTGTTTTACATTTGACGGTCATGGCGAGGGTGATCCATTACTACTTTACAGGCCCGAGTAAGCTGGGCGAAAATAGTGGAGTTGAAACGGCCCTCGTAGACAGTAAGCATAGGGATCCGGTCTATTTTGGGCAAAACCACATACTTTGGTACTAGATTGGACAGAGTCAGCGCCTTGACGTCCGCTTGACAGTGCTGACAAGTACACAGACCAAACATCTTAATATAGCGGGGGGCCTTTTCCTCCACCAAGACTTGCATCACGTTGATGTATTCAATGTCTTCTTGAGGAGGCTCCGGTTTCTTTTCCGGCTTAGGAGCAGGAGCTGGGGCAGGTGGAGGTGTTGGGGTGGGTTCGGGATCCGGTGGGGCCATGGAGGCGAGCATTTTTTCAATCTCGTCCTGATTCATTTTGCCGCCAGAGGACGCAGGCGCGGGAGCCGGTGCGGGTTCGGGATCTGACGCGGCCATGGAGGCGAGCATTTTTTCAATCTCGTCCTGATTCATCTTGCCGCCGGAGGGCGC
>JAAWIE010000061.1 GCA_022796195.1 Lawsonibacter sp.
ACAGCTGGCCAAGGGCCGCTTTATCAGCTACATGGATGTGGAGCGCCGGGAGGCCGTCTGCGTCATCGGGGCCTATCTGGAGGAGGAGGCCTTCGGCGGCGACGCGCTGGGAAAAACGCTGTCCATTAACGGGCGGGTCCTCACGGTGGTGGGTGTGCTCAAGCGCAACGCCGAATTTGAAATGCTCCCTGGCAGTCGGGACGATCAAATTTACATGCCTTATACCACTGTTATGGAGATCATCGGTGACCGGTGGGTGGGCCTGTACATCTTCACCAGCACCTCCGGCGAGACCGCCGACGCCGCCAAAGGGGTGATTGAGAGCTACCTCAACCGGTTCTACCGGACGGATGACGGCATGTGGAATTATTTCTACATCACCACCATGGCCGAGCAGGCCAACCAGATCAACGGCATGATGGGCGTGGCCATGGGCGTGCTGGTGGCCATTGCAGCCATCTCCCTTCTGGTGGGCGGCATCGGCATCATGAACATTATGCTGGTGTCCGTCACCGAGCGCACACGTGAAATCGGTGTGCGCAAGTCCCTGGGGGCCAAACGGCGGGATATCCGCAGCCAGTTCGTCATTGAGGCGGGCACCACCTCCGCCATCGGCGGACTGCTGGGCATCGGCTTCGGCTGGCTGCTGGCTAAGGGCCTGGGCGCTCTGCTGGGCGGCATGCTGGTGGAAAGCATGGGCACCAGCGGAATTACCTTCGACGCCACCCCCACCCTGGGAGCCATTCTCATCAGCTTCGGCGTGTCGGTGGGCATCGGTGTTCTCTTCGGCTACCTCCCTGCCAACAAAGCCGCCAAACTCAACCCCATCGACGCACTGCGGTATGACTGACTCCTCATCCCTCACACAGAAAGGAATGCAGATTATGAAAACAAAACGCCTTGCCGCCGGAATATTGGCGGCGTGTCTAACCCTATCCCTGGCCTTGCCGGCCTCGGCGGCGGGGAACGCCGCCCCGCTGGAGGACGCCTCTCAGGCGGTGACCGCTCTGGGCATCATGTCCGGGGACGGCAGCGGCGATTTAAAGCTGTCTCAAAAGGTAACCCGGGCAGAATTTGTCACCATGGTGATCAAAGCCTCCCCAGGCGGGGATGGTGTGGGCCAGGCGGCCACCTCCCCCTATCCCGACGTACCCCGCAGCCACTGGGCCAGCGGCTATGTGGAAGCGGCGGTGAGCCGGGGACTTGTGACCGCGTTTAGTGACGGCACCTTCCGCCCCAGCCAGGAAATCAAGCTGGCAGAGGGGGTCTCCATGGTCCTCTCTCTGCTGGGCTACGGCCCGGAAGACTTCTCCGGCTCCTACCCCTCGGGACAGCTGTCCATGTACCAGAATCTGAAGCTGAACCGGGGCGTCACCGCCGCCGGAGCTTCCGCCCCGCTGACCCGTCAGGACGCGCTGTATCTCTTTTACAACCTCCTCTCCGCCAAAACCAAGGAGGGCGCGCCCTATATTCAGTCCTTAGGCCACAGCTTGGACGCCTCGGGCAAACCGGACCTGGTCTCCCTGATCAACGGGGAGATGGAAGGGCCCATTGTGGCCCAGAGCGGCTGGAAAACCACCCTGCCCTTCTCGCCCAGCAAGGTCTACCGCAACGGCAGTTTGGTAAAAGCCGCCGCTGTGCAAAACTACGATGTAATCTACTGGAACGCCGCTATGAATACCGTATGGGCTTACGCCAAAAAGGTCACCGGGCCCATTCAGGCCATTGAGCCCTCGGGCGCCGCCCCCACCTCAGTAACCGTGGCGGGCCGGACCTACTCCATTGAGACCTCCACCGCTTCCTACGCCCTATCCGACCTAGGCGAGTACCACCTGGGGGACACGGTTACCCTTTTGCTGGGCCGCAGCGGCGGCGCAGCGGCGGTGGCAGACGTGTCCGCCAGCGCCGGTGAAAAGGTTGGCATTGTCACCGCCGTCACCAAGTCCACCTTCCCTGACGGTTCCGGCGGCACCTACACCGCCCAGACCGTGACCCTTTTGGCCACCGACGGCCAGACCTATCAGTACCAGACCAAAGGCGGCGCACAGAAGGGCAGCGTGGTCCGGGCCACCGTCTCCGGCAAGGGGGGCGAGGTCACACTCCGGGGGCTGGGCGGCGGCTCCATCAGCGGAAAAGTGAGCGCCGACGGCGCCAAGCTGGACAAATATTCCTTTGCCCAGGGGGCGGAAATCCTGGATGTGAGCGACCGCCGTGGTGCGGTGGTCTATCCCAGCCGTCTGGCCGGACTGACCCTGGACCGGGGACAGGTGCGCTGGTACTCTCTCAACGCACAGGGTGAAATTGAGGCCATGATCCTCAATGATGTCACCGGAGACGCCTATCAGTACGGCCTTCTCACCCATTTTGACGAACAGGGCGAGGGAATGACCAAGTACTACAGCTACACCTATGATCTGGCCGGGGTATCCTACAGTCTGCCCAGCACCACCACCCGTTTCCGGGTCAGCAGCGGCCCCATCCAAATCCTGGGCGACCCCGCCAGCCCCGACCGGCTTTATTCCCTCACCGCCGCCAATGCGGGCCAGGTTGTGGGCAGTCAATTTATCGCGGGCAGTCAAAAATATACCCTGTCCGACCAGGTCCTGGTCTACGAGCACCGCGACGGCCGGTACTATCTGTCCAGTCTGGCCAGGGCGGAGGAGAGCGGCGGTTCCATAACCGCCTGGTACGACAAGGCCGAGAGCGCGGGCGGCCGAATCCGAGTCCTTATTATCAAATAACTTTGCACCGGGAAGGGATGTTGTTTTAAAAACACCCTTCCCGGCAGCTTTTTCCGAAAAATCCCGGATTTTCGAAAAAAATCCTTGACATTTTCCCGATATCAGGTATAATAATTAAACCTGTCTCTTTCAAGACAGCCATATCCTTGCTCCCGGCAAGCCCGGGGGCCACATGTCCATAAGGAGGTGCAAAACATGGCAAAAATTAACGCGAATTACGAGGCGGTCTACATCCTGAAGCCCGACCTGACCGAAGAGCAGATTGCCGCCCAGGTGGAACGGTTTAAATCTGTGGTCGAGGCCAACGGAACGGTCTCCGAGGTTAACGAGTGGGGCAAACGCCGGCTGGCCTATCCCATTCAGGACCTGATGGAGGGCTACTACGTGCTGATGACCTTCACTGCCGCCGCCGCGGTTCCTGCTGAGCTGGACCGTATCTTCCGGATCAGCGACAGCGTGATGCGCTCCATGATCGTCTGCAAGGACGAGTAAGGAGGACAGCCGTGCTGAATAAAATTTTCATTATGGGCCGTCTTACCCGTGACCCTGAGCTGCGGCGGACCCAGACCGGCACACCGGTGGCCTCCTTCTCCCTGGCCGTTGACCGGGATTTTAAGGACAAGGCCACCGGGGAGCGGACCACCGACTTCATCGATGTGGTGGCCTGGCGGCAAACCGCCGAGTTTGTCTGCCGTTACTTCGCCAAGGGCCGTATGGCCGTGGTAGAGGGCCGGCTCCAAATTCGGGACTGGACTGACAAGGAGGGCGGCAAACGCCGCTCTGCCGAGGTCATTGCCGACAATATCTATTTCGGCGACTCCAAGCGGGACGGCGAGGGCGGAGGAAGCTATTCCACCGGTTCTCACCAGGGCGGCAGCTACAACAACGCCCTCTCTGCATCCACCGACCCCTTCGGCGGCTACGGCGCCCCCCCCGCAGACGGCGACCAGTTTGCCGAACTTACAACGGACGACGGCGATCTGCCGTTTTGACTTTGACCAATTTTGGTCGTAAAAGGAGGTTAATTCCATGGCTATGGAACGCGAGAACAAGCCCATGCGCGGCCGCAAGCGCCGCAAGGTCTGTGCTTTCTGCGCCGACAAGGTGGAGTGCATTGACTACAAGGACGCCGCCAAGCTGCGCCGTTTCACCTCTGAGCGGGCGAAGATTCTGCCCCGCCGCACTACTGGCACCTGTGCCATGCACCAGCGCCAGCTGACCGAGGCCATCAAGCGGGCCCGTCAGATCGCTCTGCTGCCCTATGTCACCGACTAATTTGCAAGTCCTGTCCGTATTCCGGACGGGGCTTTTTTTGTTCGAAAAAAGCCTTCCCCTGTTGGGGAAGGCTTTGCTGTCAGTCAGGGCAGACACAACGTATTTTGAATATTTCGGGCAAACCACTCCAGCCGCTCCCCAATCCCGGGCAGAGTCAGCGCCTCGCCGGGGGCGTTGGCTGTCTCAATCAGAGCAAACTTCGGTGGGAGATAGAATGACTTGTTCATATTCATCGCCGCTACCACCTGTCGGGCCACCATGTCCCCACCGGAGTAACCGGATACCACAATGGCAAAGACGGCCTTGTCATAGAATCTTGTCTGGCGGAACAGGGCTGTGAGCCGGTTGATAAATGCAGTGAGGTTGGCAGACAGGGCGTCATTGTAGTTTGGACACAGCAGCACCAGAGCATCCGCCGTTCGGACGGCGGGGTAGACTTCATCCTGCATCACTCCGCCGTAGAAGCACCCGCCCTGTTCCCCAAAGTGGAGGCACATGGTGTAGGGGCAGCCAGAGCAGTCGGACAAGGTGCCATTGCGCAGGCCGATTTCACGAATGGTGCAGCGGTTCTCCAGGTTTTCCCTTATCTGGGACCACAGGTCCATGGTGTTGGAGGTATGGTGACTGGAGGCGTGGAGCACCAGAATTTCTGGTTTCTCCTTTTGGGGAACTGCAAACCCCTCCACCCGCTCCACCAGCTCAGACGCGGCGCGGCGGTAAGCCTCCATCAATCCCACGCTCAAATTTTTGGCCTGAACCGTGAAATTCACCAGCGACCCAGTGCCCTCTACCAGTGGACGGCCCACCAAGGCGCAGCCCGCCCGGTTCAGGGCCAGCGCCGCTTCGGCGGCGGCAGACTTGGTGTACAGTTCTCCGGCTCCGTCCACAATCAGTCCGCCGATGCAGCCGGCCAGCAGTCCGGATTCCTTCCGCAAGCGGGCCAGCATCCGGGTGTACTCCACATTGACCCCTGTGTCTCCCAACGGCAGGGCAAATATCACCCGCCGGCCCTGCAGGCCGTCCAGCTCTTCCGCCCTGGAGATGGTTTGCACCTCCCGCCCCGCCAGGGAACGTTTTAAAATATCGTCCAGCCGCTGTCCAGCCCAGCCGGAGTCGGGGGCGGGATGGATTAAAACCAAAGACATAACGTCACCCTCCTATTGTCTACACACCAGAACTTCCACCCCTGTATCGGAGAATACTTCCCGTATGATAGCCGATACCTTTTCCCATTCCAGCCGGTCCAGGCCACAGCCGATTACAGGCATAGCCACACGGCGGACGCCTTTTTCCCCGCACAGCGTCTTCATACATTCCAGCGCACCCCGCAGGCTTTCATAGGTCGGCTTTTGAAAATACCGCTCCTTGGTAATCAGATTGAACACGCGTCCGGCCAAAATACATCCGGACCGTTTTTTCTCCTGCTGCCACCGGTCAAGGTAATCTGGATAGTGGGCCTTCAGCTTGTTTTTCATATCAAATCGCCGGTTAAACTCCACTACAATGCCCTTTCCCATGGCAAAATCCGCGCTGATGCAGTGGGCCAGATAATAATCATCGGGAACGGAAAATAAGTCTCGTTTTTCTTCTCTGAATTCCATTGTAATGCCCTTCTTTTGTCAAGTACATGGGTTAAATAATGGTTTTAAGGTGCTCTGCTGCCTTCTGGATATGCCCAAAAAGCTGGTCGGGGATGCGGGGCAGCAGCTCGGTCTCCACGCCGGCGGGGGTGTACCGGTTTTTGACCCCCATGTAAATTCCATCCAGGAACACCGACCCGCAGTGCCACTCCCCGCGCAGGGTGAGCAGCAGGGACAGCGCCCCCGAGGACAGCGCCGGGGCTACATAGGGTTTGAATCCGATCTCCCGCATTTTCAGATTGGCAGTGACGGTGAGCCGGGTCAGTTCCTGGGACAGTTCCTCATCGTAGTTTTCCAGCGAGTTGGCAATAAACAGCCCCGTCCCATGGGGGCCGAAGGACCGTCCCTGGGTGAGGAAGGAGGCCAATTTCTCCTCCCGTTTGGCGAAGTAGGCCGCCCGGGCGTTCATCACCCCCAGGCCGAAGCCCTGGATCTGTTCTGGACGCAGGCCCTTGCCGTCCCAGTTTCCAAATTCATCCCGGTTGCTCTCCAGATAGGCGGTCTTCGCCAGGGGATCCACCGGGTCGGAGACGGCGCACCACAGACCCTGAAACCGCTTTTCCCGGGCCATTTTTGCATAGTGGGTCACGATTTTGGCGTTGTTCTCAAACTGGTACATCCGCACGTCCTTCACCTGGGACCCCACCGGCGGGATGCCCTTGGAGGCCACAAAGACAAACATGTCGCAGTCAAAGAGGTCCTCTGGGGCCACCACCTCCACCTCAGGGAACATATCGTAGTTCCAAGGCAGGCTGATCTGTCCCATTTCAAACTCCCACCGGGCGGTGATCTGGTCGCTGAGATCGCAGATCCCGATGGAGGAGATCACATCTCCGCCCAGTAGCTTCAGCCCGGTGAGCAGGGTGGAGCCCACGTCGCCGATGGCCAGAATATTCACCCGCTTCTTCCCCGCACCGGGGGACCACTTCAAAATCTCCTCCCAGCCTGGCCGATTGATGTTCACAGCGGTGAGCCGCCCATCCTCCATGGCCCGGGCGGTCCACTCGTCCACCTGAACATGGGGCAGGCGGGACTGGTCCAGGGTGTCCAGTCCATGTCCGGCCACTGTCAGCTGCCCGGGAGAGGTCACCTTATAGGACCCCCGGCCCAGCACTGGGTCGCCGGGCACTGCGGCAAACATCCGCCAGCTCTGGGAGGGCTCCACCTCCGGTCCGAATCCCTCCAGGGGCGCGAGAGAGAGCATGGCCGCACCGTTATAATTGTAATAATACATAGTATTTTCACTTCCTGTAATTTAAATGTAGGGGCATACCTGGTCCGCCGCAAACCCACATCCAGCCCGGACCGTGCATGCAATATGCGCCCCTACAGGCTATTGGTTCTGCCGCAGCAGCTGTTCCAGGTCGTTCTCCAGATAGACCGAGGCAGACAGGTTGGGGTCGTAGCGCAAGCAGGTGCCCTTGTCGGGGCAAAGGGGGAGGATCACCGCCTCGGGCAGACGGGAGAGGGTCAGGTTTCGTCCATAAAGAATCCGATATTCCTGTTCCAAAGCCCGCATCAGGTCCAACGCGCACTCCAGACAGGTACGAGACAGTCGGACCACCGCCTCCCGGCCGCACTCCGCCTGATAGGCGGGGGCGGCGTAAGGCAGGATGTGGTTGATGCCGGGGAGCAGTCCGGGCACTGGGGAACTGGGCCGCCGGACCGTATTGCCGCCGATAAAGGGATACATGGTGGACTCCACGAACCACTGTCCCAACCGGGGCAGGAAGTAAATCGAGTCCACCGGCTGGTCCAGCGTACGCATCAGGTCCTTGCCGTAGCCGGACAGCACCCCCACCAGCACCACCTGAATGGGCACCCCCTCCCGTTTCAGAATGGGCCCCAGTACCTTGAAGCGGAAACCGGGGTGCATCAGGTCATCCACCAGAATCACCGGGCGGTTGAAGGATTTCAGGGTCCGCACCTGACTGGGGATAGGGGCGTAGAAGGGGAACGCCTCCAGGGTGCTCTCCTTTAGGTCGGGGGTAAAAACCTTGTCGGTGTGCAGGGTCTTGGTCACGGTATTGGGCACAATCCGGCTGCGGAGCATCTTGCCGAAGGGGACGCACATGCTTCTTCCCAGCACCCGTGGGGAGGTTGGGAGAGCGGGCACCTGGTTATAGTGGGTGATCTTGTTCAGCAGCCGGTGGTGGATGATGTCAGAGGACAGGGTGAGCACCAGCGACCCGGGGTGCAGCCCTGTCAGGGCCAGCTGGAGGCGCTCGTGGTTGCGGCGGATAGTGGCCAACACCCGGGGGTTACGGTTCAGCGGCTCCTGAATGGCGGTGGACAGGTTCTGAATGAGCACAGTGGGGGCCCGCATATCCACCTCCCGGATAGGCACATCCCCCTCTCGTGCGGTGAAGCCCATGCGGGAGAGCAGGGCATCCATAGAGGGCTCCAGCTGACCGCTGCGGGTACGGCAGACGGCGTAGACGCACTCCTGTTCCAGGGCCCAGGCGATCAGTTCACACAGCAGCAGATGGCCCAGATCCTTCCGGTGGGCACTGCTGTAGTCCACCCCCAGGGCGGTGATGAGCAGCACATTTCCGGCGGAACGCAGGCGGATGCGGTCGGCCAGCTCGTTATCCCCCAGGGCGTCGAAGAGCTGGGAAGCGGTGAGCAGGCGGTAGCACACAAAGCCCAGCGGATTGCGGTCGGCAGTGCCTCGAAGCACCAGCATTTTGTCCCCCATCGCTCGGGCGGCGGTCATCCCGCCCAGCCGCTCGGGCCAAATGCCGGCCAGCAGGTCAAACAGTGCATCCTCCACCTCATCCACCCACTGGAAGTCCAACTCACCAAAGCCCAGCATGGGTTTTTCCTGGCTGTCCCGGAGGTAGAGGCCGTTTTGATAGATGAAATCTTGAATCACCGGGTCGATAAAGTTAGAGATGTCCCGGTTCAGGTCCACATTCTCCCGGATACGCGTGGAGCTGATATCCTCCAGGTGGGGGGGCAGCTGAAGCTGAATCACCCGTCCGGCGATGGGCAGGGGCTCAGGCAGCGGCTTTTCTCCCGCCCGCCGGAAGATCACATGGTTCATATGGTGGATGGAAAAGGGTTCCGGCTCCGCTTTGTAAGAGGAGGCGTTTGCCACCACGTCGCTCCCCGCCACAATGTAGACCTCCTGGCCGGGAAACAGCTCGGTCAGCCGCTTCAGGTCGGCGGGATTTGCAATGTTTACCGGGATATCGTCGGGGAACAGATGGACATGGAAGTCCCCCGCCACTGACAGATTGACGATCTGCCGCCGAATCAGGTGGGGCTGAGCCTTCTTAGACCAGGAAAACTCGTCCACCGCCAAATAAACTTCAAAGCCCAGGTCCCGGATGGCGTGGACAATGCCCTTATGGGACAGGGTGAAGGGGTCGAAGGTGCCGGGGAAGAAGGCAATCTTCCTGGGCTTTTCAAAGGTAAAGGGCCCGTGGTCCAGCCGCCTCAGGGCGATAAAGCGGTTGATGTGGGCCAGGGCGGAGGCCCGGTAGAACAGGGTCAGCCCACTCTGCTTGGGGGACTCCTGGGTCAGGAACAGCAGCTTGCGGTAGCTGAGGGCGAACAGCCGTGCCTTTTCCTCCATATCCAAAATGGAACTTTCAAACAGCAGCTTGCCGGTGACCAGCAGGGCCTCCTGCCGCACGGTCTCCCGGTAGTGGGCCAGTCCCTGGAGCAGCAGGCCCAGCAGCTCCCGCCGCCGGTGCTCATAAGTTTCCGGTTTTTCCGAGAACCGCTCCTTGTAGGCGGGATAGTGCTGGAGCAAAACAGCAATGGTGTTCAGCGCCCCGGCTACGGCGGAGTCGTTGGGCGACCCCAGCAGAGTCTTGAGCCACAGCACCTGTTCGTCCAGCTCGCTGGGGTGGAGGTACAAAGCCGCCTCACCCAAATACTGGGGGATGTACTTGGAGATCTCATACTGTCCCATCTCCAATCCTTTGCCCAGCTCGACTACCACCTCATTGCGCTGGTCCCGGCGGAGCAGGGACAGGGTTCGCACCAGGGCGGCGCCGGCGGTGTGCCGGACCACCACCCGCTCCGACACCTTGACCAGGTTGGAAAAGTGGGTGGCGATATGGAGAACATGACTGTCAATACCATGTTCCACCTGGTCCCGAAGCAGTTCCACTCCGGCCACCTTGACGATCCAGGGGGTCGCAATTTTCAGGTTATCCAAAAACACCTCGCTGGTGATATTGGTATGGTACAGCGTCTCCTCCAGCGCGGACACGTCCCGGCCCGCCCGGCGGAGGATGCGGCACTTGAGAAAGACGGTGGTCAGCTGGCGGGAGGGGGTGTCCGAAGCGAGGCGGGCAATGCGGGCCATCTGGGGATGGGTGCGGGGGATGTTGCGCACCGTCTCCCGGAGGAACTGGAGGGCGGCGGTGACCAGCTTGGGGTCGTCCGACATGGTATAGTGGGCGGCGAAGTCCACCAGCTTCTCTCGGGTATCCACCCCGTAGTGCTTGGGAGGAAGATACCGGGCGGCGTCCAGAAGGGTGAAGGCGGTGTCCGCGTCGGTCTGGGCCGGGTCGTCATAATAGCGGAGCAGGGCGTCTAAGAAGCGGGGGATATCGCCGGGCCGGGCGTGGTGGAGCATAGACTCTACCACCAGCTTCAGGGTGTAGCTGATGTGGGACCTCTGCTGGGGGGTGGTCTTATGGTCGGGGAAGATAATCATATCCAGGTACTGGCTCCACAGGGTAAAGGGCACCTCCTCCGCCGGGTCGTCCTGGGCGTCGGCGGGGATCTCCTTGCGGTAGACCAGGTGGAAGCGGGCGATGATTTGGCCGATCAGTGCGCCGGCCTGACGGCGGATGTCGCCCTCGCGGTGGACCAGCAGTTCATAGAGGAAGGACAGAGCCTGGGTCTTCTGGCGCACCGACAGATAGGTAAAATATTCCTCAAAGACGTTGAGGTAGGCCCGAAGCTGCTGCCAGCTTTTGGTGGAGCGGGCGGCTTCGATGATGTTGCCAAACTTCTGCTCGTTGGAGAGCATGTGCATCAGCTTCAGGTTGTGTTCCACGGACAGGAGAATCAAGCCGTCTAAGGTCTCCTCCGGGCCCATGAGGGCGGGGTCCTTGGGCGGGATGGGGGTGGTTTTTTTCCCGGTCAGGTCCACGTCCACCCCCAGGCGGCGCATGTAATCCTCAAAATCGTGGAGTTTTCCATAGACAAACTCATACCGGCGGCGTTTTTTCCGGTCTACGTTGTCCAGCTTGGACAAAATCACCTGGAAGGACTCGTCCAGGGGGTAGAGGACCACGATTTCCCGGCCCTCGCTGTCCCGCTCCGACTTGGAGCGGAAGTCGGCATAGATGAGCAGCAGCGACTCCACCGACAGCGACTCCAGCTCCAGGTCCCAGGTGGAGTGGTTGGAGGCAATGTGGCTGATGTCCTCCATCTTCCGCTCCAGCAGCCACTGGTCGGTGTAATAGTAGTGGAGGTAGGGCACCCGCTCCCCGGGGCGGCATCCGAACTTGCCCACATCATGGACGGCGGCGGCGCCTGAAATCAGAGACAGGTCCACCTCCACCCCGGCCTGGGCCAGCCCCCGGGCGGCGGTCATGGCGATATAGTGGACCCCGGCGATATGGCTCAGGGTCTTGAAGGGGGTAAATTCCATCCCCAGGCGCATCAGTTCATAAATAAACTCCTCCCGCCAGGCAGCGAGGAAACGGCGGTATTCCCCGGCCTTGTCACAGCCCTTGTACTCCTCCGGGGTAAGGAACTGAAAGTCCAGCATAGGGTCGAAGGGCAGGGCGGCCCGCTCCCGGTCCAGCAGAACCTGGAGCACCACCAGATAGAATTCCGCTCCCACGCCGCATCGGTCCGCCTCGGGGGCAAAGCCGTTTTCCGGGAACATCAGCCTGCATACATACTGATAGGTAAAAGGCCCCCAGCCCTTCTCCGGTCCCTCGGGACAGAGCTTATCCAGCAGGGGGGCGCACAGCTGCAAGATATGGGCACAGCTCAGCCGTTCCCGAATGGGGAACATCCCTTCCAGCCCCTCGGTCCAGCCGGGGGACTGCATCAGTTCGGCCACCGCCTTCCGGCTGGGGACGGCGCCCGGCCCCCGCGCGGCCAGAGCCTCGAAAATATCACGGTTCAGCTGACGGATCGTTTTATTCATGCTGCCACCTCATCTCCCGCCCCGCTCCTCTGGGGCGGCAAAATTTTCTCATGATAAGCATAGCATATTTCACCCAGTTTGGAAAGATAAAAAAATACGGAACCGGCCTCAAACAGGCCAGTTCCGTAGGTTCAGACCGGAATACGCGCTCAGGCGGCCGGCTGGGTCTTTCCCAAAAGCATCCGTTCCAGCTTCTCCCGGCAGGCGGTGCAAACGTACAGCGGAAACAGCAGGGTAAACAGCCAGGTATACCGCGGCTCAAACAGGAGGGCGCACAGCGTTGCCGCAGTCCGAAGCGCATGTTGCGACACAAAGGTAAACGAGAAGGACAGAACATGCAGGTCCATTTCTCCAACGTATTGCCGCTGGCCGACAAACCCGAGGACAAACCAAAGTGCTGCCGCGCCCGCGCAATAGAAAAAGAAGTTCCGGACTAGAAAGGTGACACATTCCGTTCCGTTGGAAAAACTCCGCCGGAAATACAGGACAAGGGGGAGCATTGCCGCAAGATAAGCCGCGATCATCCCAATTGAGGATGCGTCAATGGAGGCATAGAGAGCATACCCATCCAAAACGCTGTAGAACGCCATCACCCCAACATAGTACAAAAGGTAATATACAATTTTTTTCATACTTGCACCTCTCATTTAAATTACGGCACAATAATTGAGGCTGAAGTAAAATACAGCTATACTCGAAACTAAACATCAATCAAAAATAGTTGGGCAAACCTCGACATCCAAAAAATAATCCTTGCTTACTTCAGCGGAACGCACCTTACATCTAGCATATGCCCACAAAGTTCCAAATTCGTTATTTACTGATGTATAATTAAGTTCTTCGTCAAAAGCTTGGCCAATGCTTCTACTATGCGGAGCCTCAGAAGGAATAAGGTAATCAGAAGACCCCCAGTACAATATCCCACTGCTGGAAACATAAGTGCCGGTTGTTACCTCAAAATACCCATTTACACTTTTCAGCACATTTTTAAGCCCTAAAACATCATCCCACGTCATAGTCATAACGCCTACCGCATCAATGCCTGTAATGTTTATCGTGTTAGTGCCTGTTTTATACTTAATGGTCGTCTTATAGCTCGTGACTCCATCCAAAGCACAAGCAACAACATCGCCAGAAGGAATAGCAACAGTCTCACAACTAATAATCTCACAGGGAAGTTCTTCTCCATCAGGCGCTACAAGACAGGCATTCACCGTAACGCCTGTTGCGTCATCGAATGTCGTAACCCGTTCGCTCGTGGCCGCAAAGGCCATACCAACAGACAAATTTAAGACACACAACAATGACACCAATCGTTTAAGCATTTTTTCATAACTGCATTCCCTCCTTATAAATTTGTTTTATAGTATCATATATATTCCAAACTTGTCAAGTTTTTTGTGCAAAATATTCATTTTTTGTTTGTGCAATCTGTAAAGGAAGTGCCCCAAAAAGGGGGCGGAGGATTGCAGTTTGGCGCAGCCAAACTGTGCGGAGCAAACAAAGTATGCAAAACTTGATTCACTTCGTACGGTTCGCTTCGCGAACCCAATCCCCACAGCCCTGCGGGTGGAGACCCTTTCCAACGGGGCCTTCCCGTCTGCAGACGGGGGCGCTCAGCGTCTCATCCGGTTTTCCATCACCCGGCCCACAGCCGCTCCCAGTAGGAGGATATTGCCGCACAGATAGAGCCACACCAGCAGGATAATCAGGGAGGCCAACGATCCGTAGACCAGCGCATAGCGGGAGGACAGGTCAATGAACCAAGAGAACACCGCCGAAGCGGCCACCATCGCCGCCGACGCCAGCAGGGAGGAGAACAGCACCACTGGCCGGCGCACAGCCCCCCGCGGCGTTCCCGCCCGGTAGACAATCAGCACCAGCAGCAGCACAAAGCAGAACAGCAGCAGATACCGCATCCACCGCCACAGCCCCGACAGGGCGGACAGGGGGAGCAGTTCCGCAATCCGCCGGGGCAGATGTTCCTCCAGCAGCCAGAAAAACCACTCGCCGGTAAAGATAACCACCACCGACAGATAGACCGTCAGCAGAAACAGCGCCGACAGCAGCACACTCAGCACCACCCGCCGCACCACCCGCTTATGCTCCACCTGATGCAGGCTGTCCATGGCAGACAGCAGCGTGCGCAGTCCCGCCGAGGCGGAGACGAGGATGGTCGTCAAACTGGCCAGCAGCAGTGCGCCGGACTCGCTGCCCGCCACATAGACCAGATAGTCGGTCAGCACCCCCAGCACCTCTTCGGGAAGGAGCTGGTCCAGCGATTGCAGCAGCTTTTCCAGGTCCAGGTGGAACAGGCCGATAAAATAGTTGACGCATACCAGCATAGGAAACAGGGTCAGAATCAGAAAATAGGACAGCGCCGCCGCCATTCTCGGTGCGCCGATCCCCAAAAACAGCTCCGCCGTCTCCACTGCGAAGGAAACCGGGGGGTAGGATAGAATTTTTTTCATCCACGCGCTTCTCCTTTCGCCGCGGCGGGTTTTCCCCTGGGAAACCCCCGTTTCTCCGGCTCCATTCCCATCATACCACACGCGCCTGCGCAAACAAATACGAAAAAAGCCGCCTGATGTTCAGACGGCTTTCCACGCGCTTCATGCTCAAGCCAGCTTGCTCAGCTTGACGGTCATCTTGCTCTTCTTGTTGGCGGCATTGTTGCGGTGCAGCAGACCCTTGGCAGCGGCCTTGTCCACC